>JAQCKU010000028.1 GCA_027592195.1 Actinomycetota bacterium | reverse complement strand
ATATCGTGGCCGGCTGCAAAGACATGGCAAGTATCAAGACAGATTCCGACTTTGGGGTGGTAATCCAACGCTTTGAGATAATTCACAAGATCATCTAACTTTTTTACTAAGGACTGGCCTTGCCCTGCTGTTGGCTCCAGTAAAAGCATCGGGTCTGAATCTTGTAGCGAGTTAAGAATTGGGGCCATCCCTTTTTTGATCTGTCTCCAGGCTTTATCAATATGGGATTGGTCAACGGCTGATCCGGTATGAATCACAACTCCCTTAGCGCCGATTTCACTTCCTCTGCGCAGTGAGTAAGCAGTTGAAGCAAGCGAATTTTCATAGGTGGAGGGAGTTGGAGATCCTAAATTGATAAGAAATGGCGCATGTACATAGACCTCAAGATCAAGGGCCTCAGCTCGCTCTCTAAAAAGTGCGTCAGCTTTCTCATCGCCCGTGGGCATCGCCCAACCTCGTGGATTCGAGGTAAAAACCTGGATCGCCTCGGCTGCAATGCTCTCTGCATATGCAATAGATCTCTTCGCCATTCCACCTGATGTGGGGACATGTGCGCCAATACGCGGACTTCTAGCTGGAGTGGATTTTGGCACGTTGCGAGCTTAACTTACTGTGATCGTGATAGTACTACCTCGTTTTACCCGATCGCCCACCTTAGGGCTCAAGCTCACAACAACTTTCTCTCGTTTGCTACCAATCTCTTTAACGAGAACTTTTAAAGATAGATCTTCGAGGAGATCTCTGGCTTGATCTGTTGGCAGCGAGAGCACATTTGGAATAAAAATAAACTCTGAACCTTCAGAAATTGTCAGGAGAATTTTCCCACCCTTGGCAAGTGTTTGATTAGGTGTAGGGAACTGATTGATCACTGCTCCCAAAGGTATATTCTCTGAAAATTGGTATTGAGTATCGACATCAAAGCCCGCTGTTGAAAGCTCATTAAGCGCCTGCTCACCACTTTGTCCCAGATAGCTTTTTACTAAAATCTCTTCCAAGCCCTTACTGATAACAAAATTAACAAGAGAATCGCGTTTTACTCGAGCACTTGCTGTCGGTTCTTGGGTCAGAATCAGACCCTTGGCAACATCTGGAGTAAAACGTTCTGTTACTGTCCCAACTCGTAAATTACTATTTTCAATGAGCGTAGTCGCTGCTTCTGGAGTTAGACCAGCGATTGTGGGAACGGTATAGCGTTCCTTACCTTGAGATACAAAGAGAAATACCGTGCCACCGACTGCCACCTTATCTCCACCAGAAGGATCAGATCGAATTACTCTTCCTTCATCAATATCTTCACTAAACTCTCGCACCTTTATCTCCACATTTACCCCAAGCGGAGAAATCTTATTTGTTGCCCCTGAAATAGTTAGCCCCGCAACTGAGGGAACAGTAATTTTAGTACCAGGGCCTATAAAAATGTACCAGGAAGCGGTGATCAGTGAGATAAGAAGGACTGCTGCAATTGAGCGATTCTTCTTGACTCGAGAGGAAATTTTTTTCTTACTCTTACCTGCATTTTTGCTGGACAAGTGATCGCTCTCTTCTATTATTTTTATCTGCTTTTTTGATTGATCTTCTCTCTCCACTCCTAGAGCGGGCAGATCAAGTTCTAAACTCATCTGTTTTTTAGCTGGGTTAAATTCCTCCTCAACACTTTTGAGTCTGAGGAGGAAATCCTCTCCATCTTTAGGGCGATCATCAGGGTTTGAAGAGGTAGAGAGATAAATGAGATCATCAAGTGATGGGGGAATCCCCACTATCAATTGAGAGAGTCGTGGAACACGCTCCTTTACATGTTTGAGCGCAACTTGTACCGGGTCATCTCCGGTAAATGGTTTCTCTCCAGTGAGCGATTCAAAAATTACAATCGCAGCTGAGTAAACATCGCTTCTTGCATCTGCAACTCCTCGTTCTACCTGCTCTGGTGCAAGATAGGAGACGCTACCTAGCACCACTGAAGATTCGGCTGTGTTGGTCTGACCGATAACTGCCCCTCTTGCCAGGCCAAAGTCTGCGATCTTTACTCTTCCATCTTTTGAAATGAGGATATTTTCAGGCTTAACATCTCGGTGAATAATTCCGATTTTATGCGCTGCCGAAAGGGCGCTAAGTACTGGTTTGATGATTGGCAGTAAAGTTGTTAGAGGTAAAGATCCCTGTTCATTTAAATATTGACGAAGCGTAGAACCTTCAACTAATTCCATCACGATAAATACAGCAGGCATCCCGCCCTGGTTCCATCCTTGATCTTGTATGGCAACGATATTGGGATGGGAGAGGGCAGCTGCTGCTTTTGCTTCTCTAATAAACCTGGCAACGTAATTCTCATCCTGGGCCAGGTGAGGGTGCATGATTTTTACCGCTACCCAACGATCGAGCCTAAGATCGAGCGCGGCATAGATTGTTGCCATGCCTCCCGAGTCGATTATTCGGTTGAGTTGATAACGTCCATCAATAATTTCGCCCGTTAAATCAGCCACACGATGATTTTAGGTCGAATCTGATCATTTACTCTGTATATCGAGCCTATTGGCTAAATAAATCGCCATTAAAGCGAAGTTGAGCGGCATCAAAGGTATTTTCTTCGGCAAAATGCAATATCTCACGAGCCTGCCAGTTCTTCATCTCTTCCTGAAATTTATCAATATCTTCAACCAGCACTTTATCGCGAGCGATGGTTCGTTTTAGCCCTGTCTCAGTTGAGATATCAATCCAGATCAGGGCGGTAGAGAAAGCCCTCACTACCCGCTGGCTGGCTCCAACCCCTTCCAGTATCAAATATGGGTGGCGTGGAATCTCGATTACCTCAGCAAGTTGGCTCTTATGCCAATCCCACCTGCGATAACTCCCTCTTTTACCAAGAGATATTGGAGTGAGAATGTGATCTCGTAAAGTTTTTGTCAGACTAGCCGTAAGCGCATCCTCCCAGCCAAGATAGAGATCATCCATATGAACAACAGGTGCGCCATTTAAGATCTCACTCAAATGTTGAGCAAGGGTTGTCTTACCGGCGCCAGCTGGGCCATCGATTGCAATTACTTTGACGAGATTATTTTCTTGAAATGAAATCTCTCCCGCTCTGTCCTCGAGGAATTTAACCGTTAAGGCGAGAGCTTCTTTAAAGGGAAGGTGATGGATCGTATGCACGTCGATACCAACGGACCAAACCAAGTAGCGCTATCGCAGTGAAGATAAAGTAGATAATTGAGGTGAAATAACTGCCACCTAACCAGTATTGAACTGTGAGAACAACATCAACAACGAGCCAGATTGTCCAGCTCTCCCATTTCTCTTTCACCATTGCAAATTGCGCGAGGGCACTTCCCAGAAGACCCAAGGTGTCGCTCCAGATATAGACCGCACCGATCGATTCCAGATATGGCGTAAAGGCAATCCAAGAGATGGCAAATACCCCTAGAGCGATTGCGCGGAATTTCCACGGAATACTCGAGGGATCAGCGCCATTTGGGCCCCAGCCAAACCAACCCCAGATACCGAAACCAATAAAAATAAATTGGGTAGCAAAACTTGCATAGTATTCATATTGGTAGAACCAGATGGCATAGAGAGATGAACTCACAATCCACCACGGCCACATAATCCGTTTACCAGTGGTACCGAGATAGACCGCAATGAGTGCAGAGATTGCGGCGATTGTTTCCAAGAAGGTGACCTCATAGCCCCAGGCGGTCAGAAGAACTTGATTAAATAAATCAGTGAAAAAAGTAAACATAGAGACTCCTTCCAATTTGCATTACCAAACTGGTCTTACGGTCGATCTCTCAGAATCTGTGAGAAACCCTCTCAGCCAACTGTTGGCTCCCGTTGCAGATAAAGATTAGCATCATCTGGTGGATTCCTATGGCTATGCAGTGATGTTGGGCTTCACCGTCCTTGCCTCTTTCTGGTTGGAGATTATCTATAAAGTGAGAGTTCTGGCTCGTTTTAAGCGGGCTCTCGCAGCGATCCTTCCGGTTGCGGCAGTATTTCTGATCTGGGATTTTTATGCTGTTTCAGCAGGCCACTGGTCCTTTGACCAGGAACAGATTTTAGGGATTATCGGACCCTTTGATATTCCTCTTGAGGAGTATCTCTTCTTTCTTATTGTTCCCATAGCCGCCATTATGACTATAGAGGCGGTTCGTCGGGTGATGAAAAATTGGTCTGTCGGCGATGAGATGAGCGATGAGATGAGCGATGAGATAAAAAAAGAGAGTGATGAACTATGAGTTATACAGCTCTTGTCATCATTGCAATTATCACAGCGGTAATTTTTGATCTCTATGGAGTTTCAACCAAGTTGATTTTTCGTAAAGTTTTCTGGACATCCTATGCGATTATTCTTTTCTTCCAACTTCTCACAAATTGGTGGCTCACCTCAAATAAGATTGTCCAATATGATGAGACGGTAATTTTAGGAATACGGATTGCATCTGCTCCAGTTGAAGATTTAGGTTTTGGCTTTGCACTCATACTTTCAGTCTTAGCGCTCTGGGTTTACTGGGGAAGGCGAGGATCTTTTAAAAATTCTGAGCAGGGTAAAAACTAGCGAGATATTTCCTGCATCTGCCGCCAGGCAGAGAAAGCTACCTTTCCTCTTCTAGCCATCGAGGTTTTTGCTCGCTTATTAAAAACATCGTAATTAATTGCTTCAACTTCATCGACAATTCCACAGTAGAGATCACTAGCGGCCTGGATACAGGGGATGGCGTCGTGAGCAAGGTATTGAATAGCGTCATCTGATTCTCTCTTTAATTCTCGAACTCGTGATATCTGAAATTTGAGAGCTTGGATGAAAGGTTTGGTAACTTCTCGTCTCTCTAAAGCTTGGCGATTGATCCCAAATTCCTCTAATTCTTCAATCGGTAGGTAAATTCTTCCCCGATCTAAATCTTCCCCAATATCTCGAATAAAGTTCGCTAGCTGAAAAGCGATTCCTAAATTTTTTGCGCCTGTTAAAGCTCTCTCAAAATCTGCTCCCTCTTTAACGCCAAGAATATGAACCATCTCCAGGCCGATAACTGCCGCTGAGCCATAGACATACTCCATTAAATCGTCATACTTTTGATATTGGGTAATCGTAAGATCCATCGCCATTGACTTGAGAAAAGCATCAAAGTAATGAAGTGGAATCTTCCAACGATGCACTGTGTCTACAAGGGCTCTACCAATATGATCATACGAGATGCCATTTTTTAGATCATCAAGAAGTTTGTTGCTCCAGGTGCGAAGTTCTATCTCTTTCTCTGCTGGCGTTAGCGTTGAGGCAAGATCATCAACTATCTCATCGGCATATCTGGCAAATCCATAGAGAGCATGAACATAGGGCCTTTTATGTTTTGGCAAAATTTGAGTAGCGAGATAATAGGTTTTACCGTGCTTGGCATTTAGACGTTTACATTCTAAATATGAGCGCTGTAAATCTGGATCAAGGATTCCAGCTGCGACTAATTCACCGTTTCTAATATGCCCATCCTTTTTCTTAGCTATTGAATTATTCTCTCCGCAGCCAATTTTCCACTAATAAGCACCATTGGGACGCCAACGCCAGGTTGCGTTCCTGATCCTGCAAAGACAATATTTTCATAACCTTTTGCGAGATTTCGAGGCCGAAACGGTCCGGTTTGGAAGAAGGTATGAGCGCTAGCAAATGGCGCTCCAGCCTCAAGGCCCATCGCTTCCCATTCGACGGGAGTGGTGATCTCCTCCACTTCAATTGCTTCTTCAAATCCTGGATAGCCTCGCTCTTCAACGGTTCTCATAATCTGATCACGGTAGCGTTTGCGCTCAATTTTCCAATCAATATCTGAGTCAAGATTTGGGGTAGGAAAGAGCAGATAGTAGGAGTGCTTACCTGGTGGAGCTAACTCAGGGTCATCATGAGAAGGAACAGTCACTAAGAAACTTGGATCGGTCATTAATTTTTTCTCTTTAATCAATTCATCAAAGACGCCATCCCAAGATTTACCGAAATGTATATTGTGGTGTGCGGTATGGCTATATGGCTTATTTGAGCCAATCAAGAGAGTGACACAAGAGGGAGAGTATTTCAAATGTTTAATTCGAGATGGAGTTTTCCCTAACAGCTCGCGCCAAGCCACCGGTAGATCAGGGCTAAGAATCAGCGCATCACACAGATAGCGCTCACCACTTTCGGTGATCACGGCTTTTGCTCGAGAATTTTCACGTTCAATCTCAGTTACCTTGGAATTATATTTAATTGTCACACCATGTTTCATCGCCACCGCAGCGAGTGCGCGGGGTAGCGCATGCATTCCACCCTTAGGGAAATAAACGCCAGCGACAGAATCCATATATGCGATCACCGCATATATTGCCAGAGCTTGTTGCGGGCTCACTCCTGCATACATTGCTTGAAATGAGTAGACCCGCTGAGTTCGAGGATCTTTTAAATAATCACTAACTTTGGGAGCAAGTTTTCTGAAACCACCGATCGCTACTAATTTAGCAAGATTGGGTGTGAGAAGATTGAAGGGCGAATCGATATTACGATCAATAAAATCATTCATCTCGTATTTATAAAGTTTAGTAACAAAATCAACATACTTGCGATAACCGATCGCTTCTTGAGGGCTAATTACTCGGGCGATCTCAGATTCCATCTGATTAATGTCAGCATGAACATCGAGCTGAGAGCCATCTTCGTAGAATGCTCTGTAGAGTGGAGAAACTGGAGTGAGCTCGAGCCAATCTTGCATCCGCTCTCCGACAGCGTTAAAGGCATCTTCAATGAGATCTGGCATTGTTAAAACGGTAGGACCGGTATCAAATCTGTAACCATCTCGTTCTAAGAGCCCATTGCGGCCACCAGGAAAAGATTCGCGCTCCAAAATTGTGACTTCTCGACCTGCTCCAGCTAATCGAAGGGCAGCGCTTAGCCCTGATAGCCCTGCTCCAACAATGACAACTTTGTCAGTAGGGCCAGTGACTTTCTTTATCCCGCGCGATAAAGCCATTATTTAATTCCCTCTATCTCAGCATCTCGAAATCCTAGTTTTCTAGCATCTCGTCTAACTAATTCCTCTAACTACTGCGGACCAGCGCCATCTCAGCCATAGTTTGAAGAAGTGGCTTTGCCTCTGCCGCAATGAGCGGTGAGGAGAGAGCAACCTCTGCCATCTCGGCTCGTTGTCTAATCATCTCTTCTACTTTGACCACCGCGCCACTTGAAATAATCACCTCTTGAAGTTTTGTGATAGCAGCCCCATCCAGATCTGCTTTACCGAGACTTTTTAACTCCTTTTTGCCACTCTCACCTGTGCCAGCATAGGTGAGCGCAATCAGCACCGTTGCCTTTCCTTCACGGAGATCATCACCGGCTGGTTTACCTGTCTGGGACGGATCTCCAAAAACACCAAGGAGATCATCTCGTAGTTGAAAAGCTTCTCCGATAGGAATACCAAAGCCAGACAGTGCTGGGAAAATGTGATCATCTGCACCAGCAAGTTTTGCGCCAAAATGGAGTGGACGTTCGATGGAGTATTTGCCTGATTTATAACTCGCCACTTTAAGCGATCTCTGCAGATCAGTTGTGGCTAACGACTGCTCATGAACATCAAGGTATTGGCCAGCCATTAATTCAACTCTTAACTCATCATAGATAGCGAGTGCTCCAAGTAGCTGTCCCTGCTCTAGCCCTGCGGTGTGGAGCATCTGATCAGCCCAGATCAGCGCTAGATCTCCCAACAAGATTGCACTTGCCACGCCATATCGTTGGCTATCTCCTGAGAGTGAATTCTTGCGATGAAGTTCTTCAAAAAGTTTGTGTATCGCAGGATTTCCACGGCGAGTATCAGATCCATCCATCAGATCATCATGGATAAGAGCACAGGCATGGAGAAGTTCTAAGCAGGAGGAGGCGGCAATGATCTCTTTCGAGGGCTGATCTCCAGAGGCAGCGATCGAGCCAATGCAACTTAAAAGTGGTCTAAAACGTTTGCCGCCATCAAGAAGAAATGAACTCATTGCATCGGCAACCGGGGCAAGCTCAACTCCAATCGATCGGATGTACCCTGTCGATCCATCGAGGAAGTTCGTGATTGATTGATCGATATCGCCACGCAGGTTTTTAATTCTGGCAAAAGCTTCCGGTGAACTCACGCGGGTAACGGTACCCTCACCGCCTATGGATTTCACCCGTGCTCATAGTGTCAGACCGAGTTTCTCGGTCGAATTTTTCCCCCCAAAAGATCAAGCGGGGGAGCAACGACTCTGGGATTGTCTTGGCGAGCTTAGAGAGATTGCGCCAGATTTTGTCAGCGTTACCTATGGAGCTGGTGGTAGCACCCGAGAGCGCACCATTCGAATTACCCGAGAGATTACCGATAGAACGAAGTTAGCAACGGTTGCACATCTGACCTGCGTTGGTTCTAACAAGGATCAATTAATTGAGATTTTGGAGCAATATAAGGCTGCAGGAATTTCTCGCATCTTGGCGTTGCGCGGTGATCCTCAAGGTGGTCCACGGAGTGAATGGATTACCAGTGAAGGTGGATTTGATCATGCAGATCAGCTCGTTGTGCTTGCGAAAGAGAGAGGTTTCTCCGTGGGAGTGGCTGCATTTCCAGATGGCCACCCAGCTTCTGCAGGCAATATGGCGCAAGATCTTGATGTTTTGGTCCGTAAATTTGAACTGGGCGCTGAATTTGCAACCACTCAATTTTTTTTCGATGTAAAAAAGTATCAGGAACTTCTATCTAATATGCGCGAAAGAGGTTCCCACGCTCCCGTCATTGCTGGAATTCTTCCCATCACCAATGTTAAACAGCTTTTGAGAATGTCTGAGTTAAGTGGCACACAAATTCCCGCTGAAATTAGAGATCGAATTTTGAAATATGAGGATGATCCCATCTCGGTGCGAAAAGTTGGGGTGGAAATCGCCCTGGAGATTTCAGATGCAATTCTTGCAAGTGGCGCCCCAGGTCTTCACTTTTATACGATGAACTCATCGCAATCAACTCTTGAAATAGTTGACTCATTAGGATTGCGAAAAAAGGGAGAAGCACCTCCAAGCCAGCGCCATCAGGAGAAAGAATGAGAAAGGATGAGTTCTTTGCTCAATGGAGCGCTCTTCACGGTGGTGCAAAAATCGAAGGAATTGTGAAGGCCTGGTTAGAAATTTCATTCCAAAGCGCTCGCGCTTTAAGCAAGCTTCGAATATCACCTAATTTTTTAACTTTTTTTGGAGTCCTTGCCTCAATATCGCTCTATCTCGTCCTTCTTGATTCTCCCAACTCATTTCTTTTTGCCCTTCTCCTTCTTGCCCTCTCATTGGCGGCCGATGGAATTGATGGCTCTTTAGCGATACTTTCAAAGAAGGAAGGTAGGGCAGGTGCAAATCTTGATGCCCTCGCTGATCGAATCAGTGAATCTTTCTGGGCTCTGGCGCTCTATCTCATTGGTGGGGATTATCGATTGGTTCTAGCTGCTTGGCTTTTATCATCTATTCAAGAATATATTCGGGCAAGATCGGCAGGTTTAGGGCTGCGAGATATTGGCATAGTAACAATTTGCGAACGCCCAGTGAGAGCCAGCTTAATTGCCATCGCTTTAGCTGCGCTCCTTTTTGCAGATCTACTTGGCAGCAGCGGTGAGATTATGACACTCTCCTTGGCAACATGGATAGCTCTTATCTGGTCCGCCATGCAGGCTTTCTCTGTTGTGATGCTCTGGAAATTTATCCGTAAAAATATTAATTAGATAAAAAGAAATTAACCATTAATACTCTCTGAGATTAAATCAGCAACAATTTCTCCACTTAAGCCAACAAGTGGTAATCCACCTCCAGGATGAGCAGAGCCACCAACGTTATAGAGCCCACGGAGAGCCGATTTATTAGGAGCGCGGCGGAAGGCAGCTCTTTTCCCATTGCTAGAGGGGCCATAGATAGATCCACCAAGACTTGCATAATCATTCTCAATATCTAAAGGCGACCTAAATTTTTTTACAAGAATCCGGTCTCGGATTTTAATTCCTTTAGCTTCAATGAGATCAATAATCATCTCACCATAACTTTCAACTACTTCTGGTTTACTCCAATCAAATCCATTAGAAAAAGAATGACGCGGAGCATTGATAAGTATGAAAAGATTTTCAGCTCCGACAGTTGGAACCATCTGCGGATCATCGGGCGAGCAGATATAAATAGTTGGATCAGTCACTGGCTGGTTCAACTTAAAAATCTGATCAAATTCTTGGTCGTAATTTTCCGGGAAGAATACGGTGTGATGTGCTTTGAAAGCTCGATTCTTTCCAGGCTTTAGCCCAAGGAGAATTGAAAATCCAGAGAGTGAAGGCGTTGATTTATTTACCGCATTCTTCTCACTTTTGACGCTTTTACCATCAAGCATTGAGTTATAAAGATGGTAAGAGTCAATATTTGAAATTATAAGGTCAGATTGAATCATTTCCCCATTAGCAAGTTCGATTGCTGAAACCTCTCCATTGAGATCATGAATTTTTACTACTTCAGAGTTGAGATTTATTCCAACGCCCAATTCACTAGCTCGATCAGCTACTAATTGAGAGAGGTTTCCCAGACCTCCTTTAATATGCCAAGCGCCAAAAGCCTCTTCGACAAAGGCGATAGTCAACATTACTGCTGGAGCTTTCCTTGGATCTGAGCCGGTGTAAGTTGCATATCGGTCAATGATGAATTGCAATCTTGGATCACTTACCCTTTTACTCGTAAATTTCCGTAATGAGGTAAGCGGTGCGATGGTGGCAAGATCTCGTAGGATATTTTTTCGCTTCCTTAACTGAGCAAAGGTAGGGAGGGCTCTCTCGACAAAGTCATTTCGGGAGGCTTCCCACATTTTTTCGGACCGGAGTAGAAGTTGGTGCCATTGTTCTGCCGCCTCTGACCCCATTTGATCTTTTATCGCATCGAGAACACCGCCATGTGAAAGATTGGGAAAAAGAAGAGAGCTTTTATCAGCAAAGTGATAGTGAAAAGCGGGATCGACAGGGGTAAGGCCAAGATCGATTGGTTTACCTGTTTTCATAAAAAAATCGCGATAGACCGCAGGGATAGTAAGTAAGGAGGGTCCGGTATCAAAACCATAGCCATCAATCCATTCAGTATGACATTTGCCGCCTAACCGATTGGAGCGTTCAAAAATTCTCACCTTATGACCTCGTCGCGCCAAACGCGCAGCAGCAGTCAATCCGCCAAGGCCTCCACCGATAACTGAGATGGTGAGAGATTTTTTATCTAATCTTTGATGGCTCATCTTGTCAGAACTCTATCTCGCCAAGTGAGTTCGCCTCTTCGCTTTAAATAAAAAGAGCGAAGAAGGATAAAGATCAAAATCATGACGCTAATTGGATGGAGGAGAAAACCTTGCCAGAAGGATTTAGTGCTTCGGGCAGCGATGAGACGGCTAGCGCTGATTGCAAAAAAAGCTAACCAGCCAAGTGGCGAGATGAAGAGCGCTGCTAGTAAAACTCCCCAAGATGTTAAGAGAAGCAAAGATGCTGCAACTGCTGCTCCAAATGGTGAACCAAAAGCGCTCCAGAGTGATTTTGAATAACCAGCAATTAACTCATTTCTACTCTGATACATCCTGCACTCAGCTAGGTCGCTACCTTCAACGACTGATCCTCTCGCCCCAGAGCGCCATAGTTGGCGTGCAAGCTCAATATCGTCAAGTACCTGATCTCTGATCGTTTCAAAACCAGCAATTTTTGTTAGCGCAGCTCTTTTTACAAGAAAAAATTGCCCATTAGCCACTGCCATAGATTTAATTCGATACTTAGCGGCAAGTCTTAACGGGACTGATGCAAACCATGACCATTGAAGTAGTGGCTGAATCATCCGCTCAAAAAATGATTGAGCTATCTGTCGCGGGTAAGGAGAGATAAAATCCCAACTGTAACTTTCCATCATTGAAATTGATTTTTCAATTGCAGTTGGTGATATTCGTACATCAGCATCGAGAAAGAGAAGATATTCAGATGTTGATTTTTTAAATAGTTGCTCTAAGGCATGAGGCTTTCCAAGCCAATCTGGCGGCAGTATTTTCCCATCTAAAATTTGCAATTGAGGCAAGACCTCTTTTTCTTGTTCAAGTAAGGATCTTGTTTTATCGGTTGAACCATCATCGATAATTATTACTTCATACTTTCCTATATCTTTAACTTGAGAGAGATTTTCCATAAGTTGGAGGATATTTCTCTCCTCATTGCGCATGGGAACTAGGATCGATACCGACCCTTGATCATTTTCACCATTTTCACTCTTTTTATCCGGGCGCCAAATTGTTACAGCGTTAAAAATTGTTAAGAGAAGTGCTAAAAAAGAGAGAGCTGTCGAAGCTAAAAGAAAAATTAAGAGGAGAAAATCAAGAGTCATTTTTATATGGAGAAGCTTTAGATATCGCTGCGACCAAGGCGCTGAGCGATAAAATAGGGGGCTAGATAGAGTGAGAAGAGGATCGCAACAGAAATTCCAATCTCTGGGTAGCCAAAGAAGAAAATATTTCCAATTAGCCCGCCAAAGATGGTCCAGAGAAGGAAAAATTCTGGCAACGCAAGGCTAATTCCATCTTTTCGTCGCTCTTTTGGAAGAGTGAAATTAAGTAGCGCCATCAGCCCCATTCCAGTTAGGAGCCAACCAGCTGCATTAGAGAGTGGAATCATCGGTTGAAAGGGAACGGTTGCTCCGCTAATTTCCCAACTCCACCGACCGGCGTTGACCATCTGTGGATCTAAAAATAAATCCCAGATCATCAATCCCAGGCCGCCGTAGAGAAAAACCCACTTTGGTGCAACTCGGCGAGCGACGATCAATATCGGATAAGAGATCATAATCCAAGCAAATGGAACAACTAATGGAACAGAGTAAATTTGATAAGCGAGTGAAGGATCATATTGATAGATACCAAAAGGCCAACCACTCCTATGGCCAATCTGCTCAATTAATAATGAGTAGGTAAAGGTGATAATAAAAAAGCGATAGGTGAATTTCCAACCGAATGCGTAAAAGCTATGTAAAACCATTGCCGCTGCGCCCCAATACACCACTGCAAGTGTTACCAATCGAAGTGGTTCATCTTCAAGTAAGGGATATGAAATTTGAAGCGTTAGCGCGATCAGAAAGACGAGGTAGAGCGGAAGAGTTTGGCCAAAGGTGAAGCTCCGTTGGAGATTTCGTCTAGGAGTATATTGCCGCAGAGACATGGGCTAATAGTAACTTTTTACCAATCTCCTGACTCATCAATCACTGCAAAGCGCGAGAACATCTCCTCTGAGTACCATCCAATGCGCTCAGTTGCCGCAATCGCCTCTTGATGGGCGCTGGATCGGTAGGCAAAATCTCGAAGAGCTGCCCCTGATTCCCAGATTGAGAGAGTTCCTTGCAGCCCAATCGGAGCTTCACCTATACCAATGGCTCTGAGCAGGCCGGGTGATTTCTGTAAAGATTCGTTGACAGCAGGAACAGCTCGCCAAAACACTCTATTCATCCGCCATTTAATCCGAGCTCGTGTTATCGCTGCCACCGGACCATCCCAATTTTTCGACTCTATTTTTCTTAGATTAGAAAATGGTTCCTTCTTTGACCAACTACCGTGAACTGCAATGGGTTGAAGTTCCATTATTTTTGTCTCGATAGCTCGTACTTTCCAGTGAGAAAAGTCCGGAAAGTGATCACCGACCATTAGAACTCCCCACCGGTAAGGGTTTGCATCTTTAACGGTGAATGTCTCTCCACTTCCAGTTCCTAAAAGTTTCCAAAAGGAGAGTTTTGATCTCCGTAAATAGATTCGATCCAAACCCATACGGATAATGGCCCATGGGATATCTTTCTTGGAAATTCTCCAAAATATTACTTGAACTCTCATACATTTACCGAGATCAGGAGAATTTCTTCAATTACCTCATCAACGCTATCCCACATAGGAGCATGTCCAGAATTTGGCAAGATAACCCATCGCGCATGTTTAGGTGCTAAAGATATCTCCTGACATGTTTTTGCTGGAAGAGTGTTATCGCTATCTCCAAAGATAATAGTTACTGGAATGCTGGAATCGACAACTCCATCAAATCTCTTCATCAACATTCCATCAAAGAGCGGGTAGTAGCCTTCAGATTGAGAGATTGCCTTGACGGCATTAATGGATAATTGATAGGAGAATTTGCGCCACTGCGGACTGACATTGGCAAATCCAATCGATTTTGCCCATTGAAAATGGAGAAAGAACGGCGTTAGGGCTTTTGTTGATCTGGCAAACATTCTTAAAAATGCAGTTGCTGGATAACGCCATTGAAAAGGATTAATCCAGAGCCCAGCAGGTGCCAACGCAGTTACAGATTTTACCGGGGCAGGAAAATGAGCTGCCATCTCCAAGGCGATCCAGCCACCTAAAGAATTTCCAACAAGATGATAGGAGTGAGAAATTTTTACCATCTCATCA
>JAQCKU010000027.1 GCA_027592195.1 Actinomycetota bacterium | reverse complement strand
GTTTTGATAGTGAAGATAACCCCCTAGCCGATCTTGTGATGAGCGATACGGTCCGAGCATCTCTCTATGCCTTTAATTTAATTCAGAAAAAGCGTAAAAAAGTGGAGGGTGCGCCTAAACCAGCTCTTGCACGAAAGATAAGTAAGGTAGGAATTGTTGGCGCAGGATTGATGGCCTCTCAGCTGGCGCTATTAATTATTCGAAATCTTAAAGTTCCGGTGGTGATCACTGATCTTGATCAAGAGCGGGTCGATAAGGGCGTTACCTATATCAACTCTGAATTAGATAAATTGGTGAGCAAGAAACGGATGAGCGAGGAGAGCGCCCGTCGATTATCTAGCCTGATCCATGGCTCTGTTGATAAGAAGAGCTATGGCGGCTGTAATTTCATTATCGAGGCGGTCTTTGAAGAGCTAAGCGTTAAACAGAACCTCTTTAAAGAGTTAGAGGAGGTCATCTCCCCTGATTGCGTACTGGCGACCAATACCTCATCTTTATCGGTGGAGAAGATGTCGCTGGGGCTCAAAAATCCTGAACGAGTTATTGGCTTTCACTTTTTTAACCCAGTTGCCATTATGCCGCTTCTAGAAGTTGCCAGAACAACTTCCACCGATGATGCAACCACGGCAACTGCGATCGCTCTTGGTAAAGAGTTAAAGAAGACGATGATTATCTGTAAAGATGCACCAGCCTTTGTCGTTAATCGTCTTCTAACTCGCTTTATGGGAGAGGTAACCGATGCTATTGATGAAGGAACTCCACCTGATGTTGCCGATAGCGCGATGAAACCACTGGGCTTTCCTATGACCTCTTTAGAACTTCTCGGTCTTGTTGGCCCTGGTGTGGCGCTCCATGTGGCGAGAACGCTCAATGAGAATTTAGGTGAGCGGTATAAAATCTCTCCAACGATGGAGAACTTCGTAAAAAATAATGTCCGCAGCTTTTACAGTAAAAACAGTGAAGGCGCACTCGTTGCCGACCCAAAGGTCCTTCAATTAATTGTTGCTGGCTCTAAAGCTTCCACTGCAGAGGAAGTTCGAATTCGCGCTCTTACCGCTTTAGCAAGTGAGGCTCGAGCAATGCTTGATGAAGGGGTTGTATCTTCTCCGGCAGAAATTGATCTCTGCATGTTGCTCGGCGCAGGCTGGCCGATGCATCTAGGAGGGATCTTGCCTTATCTGGATCGCGAAGGGATCAGTGAATCGGTTACCGGTTCTCGATTCCACGCGGCGGCAGTTGCATCTCTTCCCGCTCACGCATAGTAAAGCCGGTGAGGGTGAAGGAGTGGAGAGCTACAATTTTTTGAGCGATCGCCCCTGGAGTTAACCCAAGATCATTGAGAATTTCTTGACGCTTGGAGTGTTCAATAAATTCTTGCGGAACTCCAATGCTATGAACGGCAATGGCAAGGCCGCGATCTCTCACCATCTCCGAGAAAGCCGAGCCAACTCCGCCATGTGCTAGACCATCTTCCAAGACAACAACTTCTTTGAATTTCTCCGCCATTGAAAGTAGTTGGGTGGGAAGCGGCCTGACCCACCGAGGATCCACAACAGTAACTCCTACCCCTTCACGATAAGCAAGTGATGCTGCTTCAACTGCAATCGTTGACATCGCTCCGATGCTGATCAATAAAATATCAGCGCTCTCACCGCGGTACAAAATATCAATTCCATCTTTACGTTCAAATGCAGGCATCTCACCAGCGATGGCGCCCTTTGGGAATCGGATAATGCTTGGTCCATCATCGATCGCAACCGCTTCTCGGAGAAGTTCTCGAAGTCGGATCTCATCGCGAGGAGCAGCTACATGGATTCCTGGAATAAGTGAGGTCAGCGCAAGATCCCAAATTCCATGGTGAGAGGGGCCATCATCTCCGGTGATACCTGAGCGATCAAGGACAAAAGTTACTGGCGCTTTATGAAGAGCCACATCAAGAAGGAGTTGATCAAAGGCGCGATTTAAAAAAGTTGAATAGAGGGCAACAACTGGATGAAGCCCGGTAAAGGCCATACCGGCAGCAGAGGTGGTGGCATGTTGTTCTGCAATTCCTACATCAAAGGTTCGATCAGGAAATTCTTTCGCAAATTTATCAAGACCAGTTGGCCCGAGCATCGCAGCGGTAATTGCGACAATATCGCTCCGCTCTCGCCCAATTTCAACGAGCTCCTCAGAAAATACCTTGGTCCATGAGGTAGTACTTGGTGCGATCGGCTTACCCGTTGCTGGATCGACAATGCCAACTGTATGAAATTTCTCTGCCTCATCGTCAAGGGCTGGCCCATGGCCTCTACCCTTCTCTGTAATCGCATGGACGATCACTGGGCCGCCAAAGCGTTTTGCACTCGCAAGTGCGCTCTCCAACGCTGAAATATCGTGGCCATCAATAGGGCCAAGATATTTAAGTCCTAGATCTTCAAACATTCCTTGAGGAGCAACAATATCTTTAAGTCCTTTTTTCATTCCATGGAGCGCCTCATAAATTGAATGGCCAAGAACTGGAGTTTTTTCCAGAACCTCTTTGCCCCAATCAAGAAACTTCTCATAACCTTTTGTTGCCCGCAGGGTTGAAAGATGCTTTGCCATTCCACCGATCGTTGGTGAATAGGAACGCTCGTTATCATTAACGACAATAATCAGTGGAAGATCATCTGTTGCTGAAATGTTATTGAGCGCCTCCCAAGACATACCGCCGGTTAGCGCGCCATCGCCTACAACTGCGACAACAGATCTATCACTTTCGCCTTTGATTTTAAATCCACGCGCAATTCCATCAGCCCAAGAAAGCGCAGTCGATGCATGGGAATTTTCAATGACATCATGAACGCTCTCACTTCGCGATGGATACCCGGCGATCCCTCCTCTTTGGCGGAGTTTTTCAAAACTATCTTTTCTACCAGTAAGAATTTTATGGACATAGGATTGATGTCCGGTATCAAAGAGAATGGGATCATGTGGGCTTTCAAAGATTCTATGGATAGCGATCGTTAACTCAACAACGCCAAGATTGGGGCCAAGGTGCCCACCAGTTCGAGAAACTTTTTCAATAAGAAGTTTTCGAATCTCCTCCGATAGTTGATCCAGTTGCAGATAGCTCAGGCGTTGTAAATCAGCAGGCGTACTTATCCGATCGATAATTGCCATCTCAGATCTACCCACCTTTCACTTGCCTCTTAATACAAGTTCCTAAATGAAGTGAACTCTCCCAGGAAGCTAATTCTCCAATTAACTTAGTAGAGAGCGGAGTACATACTGCATGATGCCACCGTGGCGATAATAATCTGCTTCGCCTGGGGTATCTATTCGAACTTTTGCCGTAAATTCGATCAGATCGCGCCCTTCAAAGCTTGCTCTCACCTGGACAGATTCTGGGGTGCTGCCTTTATTGAGGCCATCAACGCCGATGATTGCAAAGGTTTCATCTCCTTGAATCCCTAGAGATTGCGGGCTCTGGCCATCGAGGAATTGAAGTGGCAAAACACCCATGCCAATGAGGTTGGAGCGATGGATACGTTCGAAGGATTCAGCAATCACTGCCTTCACCCCCAAAAGCGCCGTTCCTTTTGCCGCCCAATCCCGGGATGATCCTGATCCATATTCTTTTCCAGCAAGAATGATTAAGGCAGTTTCAGCGGCTTGATAAGAAATTGCTGCGTCATAGATTGTCTCCATCTGGCCATCGGCGAGAAAATTCTTGGTGAATCCGCCTTCAACGCCATCGAGTAAAAGATTTTTCAATCGGATATTGGCAAATGTGCCACGGATCATAACTTCGTGATTTCCTCGCCGTGATCCATATGAATTGAAATCTCCACGGGCAACGCCATTTTCCTGGAGATACTTTCCTGCTGGTGAATCGACCTTGATATTTCCCGCAGGTGAGATGTGATCGGTGGTTACTGAATCACCAAGGACCACTAAGACACGTGCATCACTTATATCACCAACAGGTGTAGGTACTTTTGGCATATCTTCAAAGTAGGGAGGTTTTCTCACATAAGTGGATTTCATATCCCAATCAAAAGTTTTTCCTGTAGGAGTCGCTAATGATTTCCAGCGATGATCTCCTTCAAAGACGCTGGCATAGTCTTTTGTAAACATATCTGATGAGATAGAGGAGGCAATGACAGATTCAATTTCAGATTGAGATGGCCAAATATCTTTAAGAAATACCGGAGCGCCATCGCTATCAAAACCGAGTGGATCAGATTCAAAATCATGGTCCATCGATCCTGCTAGAGCATAGGCAACAACAAGTGGTGGTGAGGCGAGATAGTTCATCTTCACATCAGGATTGATACGTCCTTCAAAGTTTCTATTTCCACTTAAAACAGCAGCAACGGCTAAATCATTTTCATTGACCGCTGCGCTCACTTCAACCGGAAGTGGACCAGAGTTTCCAATACATGTAACGCATCCATAACCTACTAAATTAAATCCCAACTCATTGAGATAGTTGGTGAGCCCAGATTTGTTGTAATAGTCGGTTACAACTTTTGAACCTGGGGCAAGAGTGGTTTTAACCCAAGGCTTGCTCTTTAACCCACGTTCTACTGCACGTTTTGCTAGCAGGCCTGCACCAATCATGACGCTTGGATTAGAGGTGTTGGTACATGATGTGATCGATGCGATCACAACTGCGCCATGGGTGATCTCACTTTTCTTCCCTTTGATCTCAAGAGAAACAGGAGAAGTTGCACTTTTTGAGGTGATGTAACTTGGTAAAACTTTTTCAAAGGCAGTAGCTGCATCAACAAGTGAGATTCGATCTTGTGGCCGCTTAGGACCTGCAATCGATGGGACAACGGTTGCTAGATCTAATTCAATACTCTCTGAATATCGAGGCGTTGCCTCTGGATCGTGCCAGAGACCTTGACGCTTGGCATAGGCCTCCACAAGTTCTAACTGCTCTTTACCTCTACCGGTAAGTTCAAGATAGGTAAGAGTTTCTTGATCGATAGGAAAGATTGCGCATGTTGAACCATACTCTGGCGACATATTTCCAATCGTTGCACGATTGGCCATAGGAAGCTGGCTGACTCCAGGTCCATAAAATTCAACAAATTTTCCAACCACGCCATGGTTTCTTAGCATCTGAGTGATCACAAGGACCAAATCAGTTGCTGTGGTTCCAATTGGAAGCTCTCCCCGTAATTTAAAACCAACAACCTTGGGAATTAACATCGAGACCGGCTGACCAAGAAGGGCTGCCTCTGCTTCAATTCCGCCAACGCCCCAACCAAGAACGCCTAAACCATTGACCATGGTGGTATGCGAATCTGTTCCAACAACGGTATCGGGATAGGCGCGAAGCTCGCCATCGACTTCACGGACCATCACTACTCGGGCGAGGTATTCAATATTTACCTGGTGGACAATGCCGGTACCTGGTGGAACAACTTTAAATTCATCAAAGGCACCTTGGCCCCATCGCAAGAATCGATAACGCTCTTGATTTCGTTGGTACTCAATATCTGTGTTCTGCTCAAAAGCTCCTGCAATTCCAAAGACATCGGCGATAACGGAGTGATCAATCACTAACTCTGCAGGGGCAAGTGGATTGACGCGAGTGGGATCGCCACCTAGCTCGGCAATCGCCTCACGCATCGTTGCAAGATCAACGATGCAGGGAACGCCTGTGAAATCTTGCATGATCACGCGAGCAGGCGTAAATTGAATTTCAGTATCAGGCTCACTCTTGGGATCCCACTGCGCTAGAGCATTAATCTGATCGGCGGTGATATTGGCGCCATCTTCTGTTCGGAGAAGATTTTCTAAAAGTATTTTGAGTGAGAAGGGAAGGTTTTCGCTACCGGGTAGGCGAGCAATATCAAAGATCTCATAGCTCTTACCAGAGAGATTTAGCGAGGATTTGGATCCAAAGGAGTTTTTGCTCATGGCCTAATTCTATTGATTATCTCTGAGAGGTCGCTCTATCCAGGATGAATTCCGCCACACTCTCAATATGTTCTGTCATCGGAAAGAGGTCATATCCATCAAGTGCTCCTAATCGATATCCACCGGCAATAAGGGCCTTGGCATCTCTAGCCAAGGTAGCAGGATCGCAGGAGATATAGATGATCTGTTCTGGTAGCAATCTGAGGATTTCAGAGATAACCGATGCGCCAGCCCCGCTACGAGGTGGATCAATAACGATTCGATCAGCAGCTTTCAATTTCTTTAGCGCACGAAGTACCTCCATCTCCATCACAACGACGTGAAGATCTTCTGCAAAAATTCTCCGGGCATCAGCTGCTGCGCTGGGATGGGATTCAATTAAGCTAACGCGACCGGTGGGGCCAACAAGATCTTTGATAAAAGCTGTAAAGAGTCCAACGCCACCATAGAGATCAAGGATATGTTCACCTGCTCTGGGCTTAAGAAGTTGCATCACCTGCTCTTGCAAAAGATCTGCTGCCCGATGGTGAGATTGCCAGAAGCTATCTGGGGAGATAAGAAATTCTTTTCCACCTGCCTTCATTCTGGCGAGAGTGATAGCTTTTTTGGAATTTTTACCTGATCGGCTCTGCTCGCTCTGCTCGCTATAAACCTGAAGATTGCCTTCGCTATCGATGGCAACTCTCAGCCGCGCTCCGGCAGGTAAATTCTCTCTCTTGATAACTTCTGAATTTATTTTTTCAATATCAATTGCAGGTGAGGCGATAAGACAGCTTTCGATCTCAGTTAAATCATGACTTCTTGGTGCATGGAGCGCTATTTTTCTCTGAGGAGAGATCGTAAAATCCATTCTGCCTCGCCATCCCAGACCGCTCTCATCTACTGAAGCGCTATGACATATTGGATCTACATCGATCTGAGCAATTCTTTTAAAGCAATCTTTCAGCACCTCTGCTTTCAACTCTCGCTGATATGCAAGATCAATATGGAGAAAATCGCATCCGCCACAACTTCGATCAAGAAAATAACTACATTCAGGATCTTTGCGATGGGGCGAAGGCTTAATAAGAGCGATCACACTCGCTCGTACTACTTTCTTGGAAACCTCTTCAATAAGTACGCTCACCCGCTCACCTGTGATCGCCTGGCGAACAAAAATTACTCGGCCGTGATGGCGCGCGATGAAATGGCCGCCATGGGCAACTTGTTCAATATCCAGCTCAATGATCTGGCCAACTGTGAGATCACCATCTGCCAAGTTTTCAACGCTCACTACGCGAGGATAGATCATCTTCTCAGGAAGAAGTTCATCGCATTTGAATAATTGAGGCGAAAGAGGTGTAAATTCTCCTTTTGTGCACGTTGTCATTATGGGATGTGGTCGCGTTGGTTCATCTCTAGCAATTACTTTGCAAAACGCTGGTTACTCAGTTGCCATTATTGATCAAAACCGTGAAGCGTTTAGAAGACTCGGTGCAGATTTCAATGGTCTCACTGTCAGCGGAATGGGATTTGATCGAGATACGCTATTAGAGGCAGGTATTGAGAGAGCAGTTGCCTTTGCAGCAGTCTCATCAGGAGATAATTCAAATATTTTAGCGGCACGGGTAGCGAGAGAAACATTTTCAGTTGCTAATGTTGTTGCCAGAATTTATGACCCAGCAAGAGCTGAAATTTATCAACGACTTGGTATTCCTACGGTGGCAACAGTTCTCTGGACAACTGATCAGATAATGCGCCGTATTATTCCAGAGGGGACAAAATCTGAATGGAGCGATCCATCCGGAAATCTACAGCTCTGTGAAATTTCTTTACACCGAGATTGGTATGGGTTGCCGATATCAAGCATTGAGGATGAGACAGAAGCTCGAGTGGCATTTATAACTCGCCTTGGTGAAGGAATCGTTCCCGCCGAGAGCACAATTTTGCAAGAGGGAGATCTCGTCCATCTCTTTATCGCTATTAAAGATATCGATAAAGTTTTAGCTGCACTGAGCGCTCCACCGAGGCAAGGCTGATGAAAGTAGCGATTGCAGGGGCGGGTAATGTTGGACGAGCTATCGCCAAAGAACTCATTAGCAATGGTCATAGCGTTCTGCTTATTGATAAAAACCCAAAAGCGCTCAAAATGGAGAGCGTTCCAGATGCAGAATGGCTCCTTGCAGATTCATGTGAGATCTCCTCACTTGATCTTGCGCACTTAACTGATTGTCATGTATTGGTCGCAGCAACAGGAGATGACAAGGTGAATTTAGTTACCTCACTCCTAGCAAAGACAGAGTATGGCGTTCCGAGAGTTGTTGCCCGCGTCAATCATCCAAAAAATGAATGGATGTTTGATTCATCATGGGGGGTAGATGTTGCCGTCTCCACCCCTCGAATTATTACCGCTCTCGTGGAAGAGGCAGTTAGCGTCGGTGATGTGGTTCGACTTTTCTCACTGCAAGCCGGCTCTGCCAACCTCGTTGAGCTGACTCTCCCAGAAGGCTCATCATGCTCCGGAAAAACCTTAGAAGAGGTGGAGTTGCCAGAAGATGTTTCATTAGCTGCAATTATTCGAGATGGCAGAGTGATTCGACCCGGTGGCCATGAGACCTTTGCTGCAGGAGATGAATTAATATTTATCGCAACGGAGAAATCAGAGGCGCAACTCAAAGCCTGTTTTATTTCTTAAAAGAAATTATTCAACTGGCTTACGAGCCACAGGTTGTTGCTTAATAATCATCCAGGTACCCCAAGCAGTAGCAATAAATAGCGGATATCCCATGAGAAGTCTTGCTGTACCAAGTGCATTTACATTGCCTGATTTATAGAGTGGATATTGAACAATTAACCTTGAGAAAAAGAGTGCTACCCAGAGCCAACCTGCCAGTTGATAGACCCGCTTTCGCTCTTTTACTTTCCGCCAATGAAAATCTTCGCCAAGAAGTGGCCCGAGCACTACGCCAATAATCGGCCAACCTGCAAGATTGGTCGCAAGATAGAGAAGGCCATAGCCAGCATTGATAAATAAACCGGGCAGATAAAAATCTTCTGCTTTTCCAGTAGAGCGAGTGATGAGATAGCAGATGGCAACGCCAAGAACTCCAGATATCGCGCTCTGTAATTTTTCGCGCTTTGCAATTCTGATCAGAGTAATAATGCCAGAGAGTGCAAGAGCGGAGAGGGCTGCGGTGCTGACCTCTTTTGAGATGTTGAAGATAATGAGAAAGAGAAGGGCTGGAACTGCTGAATCAAAGAGTCCTTTCTTTCCTCCTAGCGCATTGAGAATTGTATGTTTATCGTCTTGATTCATCGCTGCCCACTTGATCCAAATCCCATGGCGCCTCTCTGACTATTTGGTAGCGCATCTACTTCAACCAGCTCTGCGATCTCAACTGCTTGAATAAGAAGTTGAGCAATTCGATCACCACGCTTGATATAAAAAGTTTCTTTCAAATCATGATTAATTAAAATAATTTGAAGCTCACCGCGATAACCAGAATCGATGGTGCCTGGGGCATTGACCATTGCAATTCCACTTTTAATGGCCAGTCCTGATCGTGGATGAGCAAGCGCTACAAAACCCTTAGGGATTGCGATGGCAATCCCGGTTGGTATCAGTTTGCGCTCTCCTGGAGCAATCTCACAATCAATCCGTGAGCGAAGATCCATCCCGGCATCACCTTCGTTGGCATAGGAAGGTAGCTCAAGATCAGGATCGATTCGAGTAATTTCGACTCTCATGGATTGATATCAAATTCTGGATCCACAAAAGCGATCAACTCTTTATGTTTTGCTACATGCTCTAAATACCCTTTAGGCGCATTGTTAAGAAAGTGATCCATCGGAACAATGATGTAGAGCGAGCTTGCTCTCACCGCGAGGGCGCCATCGGGCGATCCCAACCGTCCCTCTGCACGCGAGTAAACCTTTCTTCCCTCTTGTCCAAGAATTTCAGCGGTAATAAAGAGTGTGCTTCCCATCGGAACGGGCTTTAAAAAATCGGTCTCTAGTCGAGCTGTTACCGCTGGAGCTCGTATAAGCCACATCAATTTGCCGAGCGCTTCATCAAATGCAAGCGAGAGAAGACCGCCATGGGCAAGGCCTGGAGCTCCTTGATGATTCTCGGTCACAACAAATTGCCCAGTCAGATTCATCCCCGCTCCGGCATAGCTGACAAAATGAAGTCCAGATTGGTGGAGATCTCCGCAACCAAAACAGTAACCAAAGTGAGATGGAATTTTCTCACCAGGCTTTGGTGATTTTGCGTGGCGCTCTGGCATTGAAGCTGTCGTTGGTGGAGTGGTGGATGCAACCATAGTGAAAGGTTACACGAGCGGCAGTTGGTACTACCCTTTGCAAGATAAACGCCGATCTATCAGTGGAGAGATATGAACCGTTCCACCTATAACGAGCAGATCTTGCCTTCCGTTGGAGCCAGCTTTGCACTGATCTCACTTGCCATCGCCACCAGCTTCACCCTCTGGGCTGCCGTTGGCGATCTTCCAGCTGCTGGTTTATTACTCATCTCACTTATCTTGATCACCATCTGGTGGCGAAGGGCGATCCATAAAATAACGATCGATAAAGATTTTCTTGCTATTAATCAGGCAAAGATTGAGAGAAAATTTCTGGGAACAGTTACGATTTTAGAGCGAGGAGATTGGCTGATAGCTCGTGGAGTGAAATTTGATCCGCACGCTTTTCATGCCCATAAATTCTGGATGAAATCTGGAGTTGAGGTTGAAATTCTCGATAGCCGAGATCCCCATCCAAGTTGGTTAATTGGATCTAAGCGTCCCCAGGAGTTAAGGGACGCTTTAGCCAAAGATTAATTAATTTTTACTAAACACACTCTTTGCAGATTGCGCTCGCACCAGAACCCTTTGCAAGTTGGGTATGGTGATGGATAAGAAAACATCTCGAACAAGTAAATTCATTATCTTGTCGTGGAACAACACGTACTGATAGCTCTTCACCGGAGAGATCTGCTCCCGGAAGTTCGAGACTTTCGGCGGCTTCTTCCTCATCGATATCTACCTGCCCCGATTGCGCATCAGAGCGACGCGCCTTAAGCTCTTCAATCGATTCCTCATGAAGTTCCTCATCGGTCTTGCGAGGTGAATCGTAATCAGTTGCCAAAGTTCTCACCTACTTTCAACTCATCAAGATAGAACCAGAGCGTCTGGTCTATCGTCCGTGCCGTTCTCTCACTTTGCTTCTAACTTTGCTTCTGGCGCCACTTCAATCTTGCGATAATGCATTTTCTACTATCTATATTGGCAACGTGGCGAAGGATGTCAAAAACTCACCCATCTGTCCCGCTCAACCGTAGGTGTGTCGAGTTTTATTCCAATAAGAGATCTCACCTCTTCTAGGATTTAATCCCTCAACTTGCTCGAAATCTGACGCCAGCGCGCGATCTCACCATGGTTTCCTGAGAGAAGTACCGCTGGCACCTCTAAGCCACGCCAGATGGGCGGCTTTGTGTAGACCGGATACTCCAGAAGGCCTATCTCGTTATGGCTCTCCTCAAGAAGAGAGTCAGGATTGCCAAGAACGCCCGGAAGTAATCGAACGATCGCCTCGATCATAACTATCGCGGCTACCTCCCCACCATTGAGAACATAATCTCCAATGGAGAAATAATGAACTCTAAAACGTGGCTGGGATTTGTAATGTTCCCCTACTCGGGCATCAATTCCTTCATATCTTCCTGCAGCAAAAAGTAGGTGCTCAGATTGCGAGAGCGCCTTCGCATCTTCTTGGCTAAATCGCTTCCCGGCTGGGGTAAGGATAATCAGATCAATAATTCGATTTGGATCAGCATCCGAATCACTAATTGCATCAATGGCATCTGCCCAAATATCTGGACGCATCACCATTCCGGCGCCACCGCCATACGGTGTGTCATCGACGCTCTTATGGTTACCTGATGCAAAATCACGGAGATTAGATATAGCAATCTCAATAATGCCTTCACTGACCGCTTTTCCAATAAGTGATAGCGATAACGGAGTGAAGTACTCAGGGAAAATAGTGATGGCAGTGATCTTCATAATTTCTCACCCTCCTGATTATCAAATAATCCTGAAGGAATATTTACTCGGATAATATTTAAATCAAGGTCTACATCTTCAATAATCTCTTCCACCATAGGAATTAATTTCTCGCCAGTAAGGCTTTCGAGAACGAGAAGATCTTGACCAGGAAGATTAAGAACATCGCAAACTAGGCCAATTTCAATCTCACCATCACTGCGAGATTCAATTACCTTCATTCCAATTAAACGTGCAACGTGGTAGCTGCCATCTTCATACTCTTCTTCTATATCAACATCACAGCGCAGGAGTGCGCCTCGAAGTTCCTCAGCTCCATTACGGGAATCAATCCCATCAAATTTCAAAATCCAATAGCCGCTATGGAAACGAAGAGCAGCGACAGTGAGTTCACTCCGATTTTCTTGATCACTTTTCAACTTCGAACCAGAGGCAAATCGAAGTTCAGGATCATCGGTGTGGAGCTCAATTGTTACCTCCCCCTTGATTCCATGAGGGCGTCCAATACGAGCTACCGTTAACTCCATAAGATCTACAGAGCGCCTAATCTCATTGAAACTTCTTAACGCTCCTCATCAGTTTCGATGAGATCCACGCGGACCGAGCGTCCTGCCAGAGCGCTAACAACTGTCCGTAGCGATCGGGCAGTTCGACCATTTCGGCCAATTACCTTGCCGATATCTTCAGGATTAACTCTCACTTCTAGAGTTGCTCCACGGCGGTGAGTCTTCTCGTTAACACTCACATCCTCAGGATTATCAACAATACCTTTTACAAGATGCTCTAAAGCTTCATCCACCATCATAAAAATTCCTTACTCAGCTGCCGGTGTTTCAGAGATTTCTTCTCTAACAACTTCTACTGCTGGAGCTTCCTCGGTAACAGCTTCGACTGCTGGAGCTTCCTCGGTAACAGCTTCGACTGCTGGTGCGCTCTTAGCAGCTAATTTTTCTTGCGCCTTCTTCTTCATCGTTGTCGCGCCATCTTCTGGTTCATTTGCTGCAGCTTTAACCGCCGCCTCATAGGCAAGGCGCTTTGCAGGCTTTACTGGAGCTGTTCGCAAAGTTCCCTCGGTGCCAGGAAGGCCTTTAAATTTCTGCCAATCTCCGGTGATCTTTAGTAGCGCAGTGACCGCTTCAGATGGTTGCGCTCC
The DNA here is from genome assembly GCA_027592195.1 of Actinomycetota bacterium. Classification (GTDB taxonomy): domain Bacteria; phylum Actinomycetota; class Actinomycetes; order Nanopelagicales; family Nanopelagicaceae; genus SYAN01. The sequence continues at coordinate 1,688 of JAQCKU010000027.1, read as the reverse complement.
AACGCCCAACCAATATTGAGCTCTATCTGAGTTGATCTGGATAAAAGATGGTTCTGCTCCTGGTGAGTAGCGGCCAATCTCTTCAATCGCTCTACTATTTCGTGCAGCTCTGGAATCAGAGATGACAACTCGGTAATGTGGAGTACGAATCTTTCCAAAACGCATTAATCGGATTTTTACTGACACCTGTAATTTGCTCCTTCAATACTTAGATATTTATATAAATTAATTTAATCTCTGCAAAACTATTGATTTATTACTCACCTCTGGCGAGTTGGTCTATCTCAAAGAGAACTTTTCTCCGTGCGAGTGGGTTGCGCGCGAGCTCTCTTCAAAATCTCCAGTTGAGAGGTAGAGGGCTCTCAAGCAGGTTCCGTATTCTGCCAGCGCTGAGGGCAATGACCCAAATCGGCTAGATGGGCGCTAGCGCTCCTCCTCTAAAGCCCGTTTTGCTGGATTTCCCGACCGGCTCTTCTTTTTCACAGGCTGCGAAGGACGTTTGCTTGATCCTGGCATCATCGCCGCTCCAGGAAATTGCGGGCCCTGGCCAGATCTCATCTCTTTCATCATCTTCTGCGCTGCGCTAAATCGATCGACTAAATTGTTAACCTCAGAGACAGATCTTCCGCTCCCCTTGGCAATTCGAGCACGGCGGGAGCCATTAAGGATCTTGATCTCCACACGCTCTCTCGGTGTCATGGAATCGATAATTGCTTGAGTACGAACTAACTCACTATCATCCAAATTTTCTAGCTGCTTCTTCATCTGTTGAGTTTGAGCTCCAGGTAACATCGAAAGAAGTTTGCTCATCGAGCCCATCTTCCGCATTGCTTTTAATTGTTCAAGAAAATCTTCTAAGGTGAAATCATCTCCATCATTAAATTTCTTCTCAAGACGGGCAGCGGTATCGCCATCAAAGGCCTTTTTTGCTGATTCACTTAAGGTTGCTAGATCACCTGCGCCAAGGATTCGAGAAGCCATCCGCTCGGGATGGAAATAGTCAAAGTCATCAAGCTTCTCACCGGTAGAGGCAAAACGAACTGGCTTTCCAGTTATCTTTGCAACTGAGAGCGCAGCTCCACCTCGGGCATCACCATCGAGTTTGGTGAGAACAACTCCATCAATCCCAACCCCAGCTAAAAATGCCTTGGCAGTTCGCGCAGCATCTTGGCCAGTCATAGCATCGACAACAAAGAGAGTTTGATGAGGATTGATCGCCGCTTTGATGGCAGCAGCTTGAAGCATCATCTCTTCATCGATACCAAGTCGCCCTGCAGTATCAACAATCACTAAGTTGTGAAGTTTTGCAATTGCGTGATCAATACCGGCCTTCGCCACTTTTACTGGATCGCCAACACCATTACCTGGTTCTGGCGCAAAGACTGGAACGCCAGCTGCGCTACCAACGCTTTGAAGTTGATCCACTGCGCTGGGACGTTGGAGATCTGCGGCAACAAGAAGTGGAGTATTTCCTTGAGCTTTAAAGAACTTTGCCAATTTTCCAGCAAGAGTTGTCTTTCCGGCTCCTTGAAGGCCTGCCAGCAAAATAATTGTTGGCGGTTTTTTTGCAAAGGTGAGCGGAGAGTTATCGCCACCTAGAATGGAGAGTAATTCAGCGTTGATAATCTCTGTAATGGCGGCAGCAGGATTGGTTGAGGTGGATAAATCAGGGAGCTTTTCCAATGAGC
>JAQCKU010000026.1 GCA_027592195.1 Actinomycetota bacterium | reverse complement strand
CGATATCGCCACGATTCCTGTTAACTTAGCGGGGATCTGCGCAATGTCGCTTCCATCTGGCCTTGCCGAAGAAGATAATCTTCCAGCAGGTTTTCAAATTATGGCTCCGGCAATGGAGGATGATCGCCTCTATAACGTGGGCGCTGCGCTAGAGCGTGAACTTGTTAGCTCATGGGGAAAGCCCTTTCTTGATTTCTCAACTGGGTTGAAATAAAGAATTGATATAAGAGAGCCATTGATAATATGAAATATGACGCGCTAATTGAAAAGTATGAGCCAGTTCTAGGCCTTGAAGTTCACGTCGAACTTGGCACCGAATCAAAGATGTTCTGTGGGTGTGCGACAGTCTTTGGCGCCGAGCCAAATACTCAGACCTGTCCGGTATGCCTAGGACTTCCTGGATCACTCCCTGTTGTTAATGAAAAGGCAGTTGAGTACACCATCGCAATTGGCTTAGCCCTCAATTGCGCTATCGCCCCCTATAGTCGATTTGCGCGGAAAAATTATTTTTATCCTGATATGCCAAAGAATTTTCAAACCTCACAATATGACGAACCAATTTGTATTAATGGCTACTTAGATCTTGATGTTGAGACCGAAGATGGAATCAAAAATTTCCGTGTTGAAATTGAACGAGTTCATATGGAAGAAGACACTGGCAAGTCACTGCATATGGGTGGTGATACTGGCCGTATCCATGGCGCTGATTACTCACTTCTTGATTACAACCGGGCAGGAATTCCACTTGTTGAAATTGTGACAAAAATCGTTGAGGGAACCGGAAAGTATGCCCCACTTGTTGCTAAGGCCTATGTCAAAGAGTTGCGCGATATTTTACGAGGACTTGGCGTAAGTGATGTGAAGATGGAGCAGGGATCGCTCCGTTGTGATGCCAACGTCTCGCTTCGATTAATTGGTGAGAAGAAACTTGGCACCCGAAGTGAAACAAAGAATGTGAACTCACTTCGCTCGGTTGAGCGAGCAATTCGCGGTGAGATGATTCGCCATTCAATCCTTCTTGAAAAAGGCGAGAAGGTGAAGCAAGAGACTCGCCACTTCCAAGAAGATACCGGAGAAACAATTGCTGGTCGCTCTAAAGAAGAGGCAGAGGATTACCGATATTTCCCAGAGCCAGATCTCGTTCCAGTTGCACCTTCATTAGAGTGGATCGAATCGATTGGCCAGAGCCTTGGTGAGCGGCCATCTGATCGACGGAAGCGTCTACAGAGCGCATGGAGCGTTCCTGATAAAGAGATGGCTGCGATGGTTAATGCAGATCTTCTCGATACCGTTGAAGCGAGCGTTCTTCTCGGAGCAGATCCAACAAAAGCTCGAAGCTGGTGGCTCGGTGAGATTTCACGGATCGCTAATGAGAAAGCGGTAGCAATTTCACAACTGGCGATCACTCCAGGAGATGTCGCAAAAATTGTGGCACTTGTCGGCGCAGGTGAATTAACCGACAAATTAGCAAGAGCGGTTATTGAAGGGGTCATTGCTGGCGAGGGCGATCCCGAAACTGTAATTGAAAAGCGTGGATTTAAAGTGGTCTCAGATGATGGGGCCCTGATTGCTGCGATTGAAAAGGCGGTTGCAGCACTTCCTGATGTTGCCGAGAAGGTCCGCTCTGGCCATATTCCAGCAGCGGGGGCTTTAATCGGCGCCGTGATGAAAGATACGAAAGGCCAGGCAGATGCTGCCAAGGTTCGTTCGCTATTGTTACAACACTTAGGTCAACCAGAGTAGGTCAACCAGAGTAGGTCAACCAGAGTAGGTCAACCAGAGTAGGTCAACCAGAGTCGATAGAAGAAGAGTCAAAAAGAGAGCGATAACTATGAGCGATAAAAAACCTGGTAGCGAGCTTCCCGTGAAAAATCCTATGAAGCCTCGCTCAGGCTTAGTTACCGATGGTTTAGAGCGCGCACCTGCTCGAGGAATGCTCCGCGCAGTTGGAATGGGCGATGATGATTGGGTTAAACCACAAATTGGAATTGCATCATCATGGAATGAGATCACTCCTTGTAATCTCTCCCTCGATCGCTTAGCGAAAGCTTCGAAAGAAGGAGTTTTTAAAGCTGGCGGATTCCCGATGCAATTTGGAACGATCTCGGTCTCTGATGGAATTTCGATGGGCCATGAAGGTATGCACTTCTCACTTGTTTCGCGAGAAATTATCGCCGACTCAGTAGAGACGGTGATGGAGGCAGAGCGCCTTGATGGAATGGTGCTCTTTGCAGGATGCGATAAATCTCTTCCAGGGATGATGATGGCGGCAGCGCGCCTGGATGTTGCCAGCGTCTTTGTTTATGCAGGTTCAACGCTTCCCGGAAATGTTGATGGTAAAGATGTGACCATCATCGATGCCTTTGAAGCAGTTGGCGCTTGTGCAAGAGGTTTAATTACCGAGGCAGAAGTTGATCGTATTGAGCGAGCAATCTGTCCAGGTGAAGGCGCATGTGGCGGTATGTATACCGCAAATACCATGGCAACAGTTGGCGAAGCTATCGGTCTATCACTTCCAGGATCTGCAGCACCTCCTGCTGTTGATCGTCGCAGAGATGCATATGCGGTTCAATCAGGTGAAGCGGTTGTGAATTTAATTCGCCTTGGCATTACCGCCCGCGATATTTTGACAAAGAAAGCCTTTGAAAATGCAATCACCGCTCTAATGGCACTTGGCGGATCAACGAATGCAGTCCTTCATCTCTTAGCAATCGCTTATGAAGCAGAAGTTGATCTCACCTTAGAAGATTTCCAAAGAATTAGTGAGCGCACTCCACTTCTTGGCGATCTCAAACCTTTTGGTCGATATGTGATGAGCGATCTCGATAAAGTTGGCGGCATCCCAGTGGTCTTAAAAGCCCTCCTTGATGCCGGTCTTCTCCATGGTGATTGCCTAACAGTCACCGGAAAGACGATGGCAGAGAACCTTAAAGATATTTCACCACCAGATCCTGATGGTGAAATTCTCCGCGCAACAAAAAATCCAATGGCGCTTGGTGGGGGAATTACAATTTTAGGTGGATCACTGAGCCCGGATGGCGCAGTGACAAAAAATGCGGGCGTTGGGGTTGATCTCTTTGAAGGGCCAGCGCGAGTTTTTGATCGCGAACAGGCATCGATGCAAGCTTTAGAAGATGGCACGATTCAAGCCGGAGATGTTGTTGTTATCCGCTATGAAGGCCCCAAAGGTGGACCTGGGATGCGCGAGATGTTGATGATTACCGGTGCAATTAAAGGTGCAGGTCTTGGAAAATCCGTTCTCTTATTAACCGATGGCAGATTCTCCGGTGGAACAACCGGGCTCTGCGTTGGCCATATTGCACCAGAGGCTGTTGATGGTGGCCCCATTGCGTTAGTAAAAGATGGCGACCGGATCCGAATTGATATTGCAGCAAGAACTCTTGATCTTCTCGTTGATGAAGAAGAGCTGGCGATACGGCGCGCAGCCTTTAAACCCCTTCCTAATCGTTATACCCGAGGTGTCCTCCATAAATTTGGCAAACTTGTGGGATCTGCCTCAAAGGGTGCGGTCTGCGATTAAATCGCTCTCATAATGTGAGATAGCAATCTCACGTCTTGACGAGTGGGCAAAGGCTCGAGAAGATAGCCCTGTGATCAACGCATACGCCCAACGTGAGATAGCTACTTCTGTAGCGTCATCGATCGTGATTTCAGTGGTGGCTGCGTTGCGCGCAATCTAAGAAAACTTAGAGCGCGCAACCCTCAGTAGATACTGAGGGTTTTTTCATTGATAGAGATTTCGAGAGAGCAGGAGCGATCTGATGAGTTCGCAAGTCACAGGTGCCAAGTCCTTGGTCCAATCATTGGAGCATGCTGGCGTTGATGTGATGTTTGGAATTCCTGGCGGTGCAATTTTGCCGGCCTATGATCCAATCTTTGACTCGAAGATTCGCCATATTCTCGTCCGCCATGAACAGGGCGCAGGACATGCTGCAACCGGTTATGCCCAAGCAACAGGTCGAGTTGGCGTCTGTATTGCAACATCAGGTCCGGGTGCCACCAATCTTGTTACCCCGATTGCTGATGCGCATATGGATTCTGTTCCAATTGTTGCCATTACCGGTCAGGTTCCTGGCCCTGCCATCGGAACAGATGCATTTCAAGAGGCAGATATCCGCGGAATTACCATGCCGATTACCAAACATAATTATTTAATTACCGATCCTGCCGATATTCCACGCGCGATTTCTGAGGCATTTCATATAGCAAGCTCTGGTCGACCAGGCCCGGTCCTTGTCGATATTGCAAAAGATGCGCTCCAGAAAATGACAGATTTTCATTGGCCAACTCAGAGAACTCTGGCTGGATATCGATTGCAGTTAGATCCAGATAGCCAAGGGATTGAAGATGCTGCCGCGTTAATTGCCGCTTCCACAAAACCTGTCCTCTATGTTGGTGGCGGAGTGATTAAATCAAATGCAGCGAAAGAGCTCTTTGCCCTTGCTGCACTGACCGGAGCTCCGGTTGTTACAACTTTGATGGCCCGCGGTGCATTTCCCGATAGCCATCCACAACATCTTGGGATGCCCGGAATGCATGGAACAGTTGCAGCCGTTACCGCGCTACAAAAAGCTGATCTCCTTATTACTTTGGGCGCTCGCTTTGATGATCGCGTAACTGGAAAGTTATCTACCTTTGCTGTTAATGCAAAGGTGATCCATGCTGATATCGACCCTGCAGAAATTGGGAAAAATAGATTTGCCGATGTTGCCCTGATCGGAGATTTAGCGCGATCTATGCGATCTCTCGTTCCTGCGCTCGAGCGAAGATATGCCAAGTCACGGCCAGATTTAACGCAATGGTGGAGCCAGATGGGATCTCTTCGTAATAATTATCCATTGGGTTATGACCATCCAGCAGAAGGTCTCTCGCCACAATATGTGATTGAAAGAATTGGCGCTATCTCTGGTCCTGATTCCATCTATGCAGCAGGAGTTGGCCAACATCAGATGTGGGCTGCGCAATTTATTAAATATGAAAATCCACGGACCTGGCTCAATTCAGGTGGTCTAGGCACGATGGGTTATGCCGTTCCAGCAGCGATGGGTGCAAAAGTTGGCGCACCAGATACAACGGTCTGGGCTATCGATGGCGATGGTTGTTTCCAGATGACCAATCAAGAACTTGTTACCTGTGCGATTAATAAGATTCCTATTAAAGTGGCAGTTATTAATAATGAGAGTTTAGGAATGGTCCGGCAATGGCAGACTCTTTTCTACTCTTCTCGTTACTCCAATACCGATCTTCATTCAAAGCGAATTCCAGATTTTGTGAAACTTGCCGATGCGATGGGTTGTGTTGGGCTACGGTGTGAGAGCCGGGAAGATGTTGATAAAACTATTAATGAAGCAATGGCTATCAACGATGCTCCCGTCGTTATTGATTTTGGCGTATTTAGAGATGCCATGGTCTGGCCGATGGTTGCAGCAGGTACATCCAATGACGAGATCATGATCGCTCGAGAGCTCGCCCCTGACTGGGGATCAGAGGAGTTATAAATGGCGCTACATACTCTCTCCGTTCTCGTTGAAAACTCACCTGGAGTTCTTGCTCGAGTTGCTTCACTTTTTTCACGTCGCGGCTACAACATCGACTCTCTTGCTGTGGGGCCTACTGAAAATCCAGCGATCTCGCGGATGACGATTGTTCTTAATTTAGAGGGTCATGCCTTAGATCAGGTGAGCGCTCAACTCTTTAAACTAATCAACGTTATTGGAATTCAAGAGATGAAACCGGTGGAAAGTTATGAGCGCGAGCTCCTTCTAGTAAAAGTAGAGAGATCAGGTGATCAACTAGAGAAAGTTGTCACCGCTCACGGCGCAAAAATTGTCGATCAGAGCCCAGGTGGTCTATTAATTGAAGCGGTTGCAGATGATGATCAACTCCAATCCCTCTTAAAAGATCTCGCTCCTTTTATTATCAAAGAGTTGGTTCAATCTGGCGTTGTAGCTCTTGAAATTGGAGCAAAGACGCTTGCTGAGCGAACCATGCAAGAGACCGGGGTCAGCAATGCTGATCAAAGATCTGTCAAGGAGGCCGGTACCGCCGATTATCAGAATTAATAATTAAATAAGTAAGCTCTTAGCTCGACCATCAGTAAACAGTCAGAAAATCCAGAAGCAAACCAGATCGCAAGGAGAAAAAAAGTGGCAACTATCTATCATGACGGCGATGCAGATCTCTCCATTATTCAAGGGAGAAAAGTTGCAGTTATCGGTTATGGCTCACAGGGCCATGCTCATGCGCTCAACCTTCGCGATAGCGGTGTTGATGTCCGCGTCGGACTTGCAGATGGATCAAAGTCAAAGGCAAAGGCAGAGCAAGAAGGACTTCGCGTTCTCTCCGTTGCTGATGCGGTAAAAGAAGCAGATGTGATTATGCTTTTAGCGCCCGATCATAAACAGCGCCATATCTATAACGAATCAATCGAGCCACACCTTAAGCCTGGTTCTGCCCTCTTTTTTGGACATGGATTTAATATCCGTTTTGGCTATATCAAACCTCCCGCACATGTTGATGTCTGCATGGTTGCGCCAAAAGGCCCAGGCCATTTAGTTCGCCGCGAATATGTTGCAGGGCGCGGTGTTCCCGATATCGTTGCAGTCGAACAAGATGCCAGCGGAAATGCTTGGCCATTAACACTCTCTTATGCCAAGGCGATGGGCGGTCTTCGCGCCGGTGGAATTTTGACAACCTTTACTGAAGAGACGGAGACCGATCTCTTTGGTGAGCAATCTGTTCTCTGTGGCGGTGCATCACAACTTGTTATGTATGGTTTTGAAACATTAGTTGAGGCAGGGTATCAACCAGAGGTTGCCTACTTTGAATGTCTCCATGAATTAAAACTCATTGTTGATCTGATGTATGAGGGTGGAATTGCAAAACAGCGATGGTCAGTATCTGATACCGCAGAATATGGCGATTATGTCTCTGGTCCTCGAGTTATTGATCCACGCGTGAAAGAGAATATGAAAGCAGTTCTTGCAGATATACAAAGCGGAGCCTTTGCCGATCGCTTTATCAAAGATCAAGATGCAGGCGGTGTTGAATTTAAGGCACTTCGCGCTAAAGGTGAGGCGCATCCAATTGAAAAAGTTGGACGCGAACTTCGTCAATTGATGTCATGGGTAAAGGCAGCTGGAAAAGAAGATTACAAAGAAGGTACCGCATCTCGTGAGTAAACCTGTTGTTTTAATTGCCGAGGAGTTAAGTCCTGCCACTTTAGATGCGCTAGGACCTGACTTTGAAATCCGTAATTGTGATGGCGCAGATCGAAGCGAACTTCTTGCCGCGCTAACAAAGGGAGTGGATGCAATCTTGATCCGCTCTGCAACAAAGATGGATAGCGAGGCGATTGCTGCAGCAACTGGGTTAAAAGTTATTGCTCGAGCTGGAGTTGGTCTAGATAATGTTGATATCCCAGCGGCAACTGCTGCGGGCGTGATGGTTGTTAATGCTCCTACCTCCAATATTGTCTCTGCTGCCGAACTTGCCATTGCGCTCTTATTGGCATCTGCGAGAAATGTTTCTCAAGCTCATGCAACTCTTCGTGATGGAAAGTGGGCTCGCTCTAAATACACCGGAGCAGAGCTCTATGAGAAAAAACTTGGCGTAATTGGCTTTGGGCGAATTGGTCAACTTGTTGCGCAACGGATGGCAGCCTTTGGCATGGAGATTCTTGCCTACGATCCATATCTCCAACCGGCGCGGGCGGCTCAACTCAATGCCCGACTTGTTACACTCGATGAAATTCTTGCAGAGAGTGATTTCATCACCATCCATCTTCCTAAGACAAAAGAGACCGCTAATCTGATTAATAGCGAAGCGTTGAAAAAGGTGAAGCCCACAGTTCGCATTATCAATGCAGCTCGCGGGGGTGTTCTTGATGAGAGCGCACTTTATGATGCAATTAAAGAGGGAAGAGTTGCTGGCGCAGGACTTGATGTCTTTGCCACCGAGCCATGTACTGATTCACCACTTTTTGCGCTAGATCAAGTTGTCGCAACGCCTCACCTGGGCGCATCAACTGATGAGGCTCAAGAGCGTGCTGGAATTGCAGTTGCAGTATCAGTCCGTAAAGCTTTAGCAGGTGAGCTTGTTCCTGATGCAGTCAATGTAAAAGGTGGCGCCATTGATGAGGCAATCCGGCCATCTCTGCCGCTTGTTGAAAAGCTGGCACAAGTTGCTACCGCTCTTGCAGATGAGCTTCCAGTTTCCATTGATGTCAAAGTATTTGGCGATATCTCGGTTCATGATTGCTCCGTTCTTGCAACCTCTGCGCTAAAGGGCGCACTTGTTGCAACAGGGGCTGAGACTGTTACCTATGTCAATGCTCCCAATATTGCTCACGAGCGCGGGTTAAGTTCTTCAGTGGCAACCGATCGAGAGAGTCTGGAATACCGATCGATGATCTCACTTCATGCCGCCTTTAGCGATGGCCAATCAATTACGGTAAGTGGAACGCTGATGGGAATTAAAATGGTGGAGAAAATTATCTCTATCGATAATTTTGATCTAGATCTTGCACCTGCTGATTACCTTCTCTTTCTTAAATATACCGATCGCCCAGGTGTTGTCGGAACGGTTGGTAACTCGTTAGGTAAAGCTGGAATCAATATCGCCAGCATGCAAGTTGCTCGAGATAAAGCAGGCGGTGAAGCGCTGATGGCGATCACTGTTGATTCTGCGATTCCTGCAGATATCGTTGAAATTGTCCGCAAGGAGACTGGATCACATCTTGCCCGAAGAACAACGTTGGTAGTTTAAATGGCAGATAAAACTTTTCGCCTTGGCGTCATCGCAGGAGATGGCATTGGCCCAGAAGTTGTTGCAGAGGGCCTTAAAGTATTAGATGCAGTGGCGGCAAAACATGGCGCATCTTTTACAAAGACCGAGTATCAACTTGGCGCAAAACTCTGGCATCAAACAGGAGAAACACTTCCTGATAAAACAATGGCAGAGCTTGCAAAAGAAGATGTGATCTTACTTGGCGCAGTTGGTGATCCCTCAGTGCCAAGTGGCGTACTTGAGCGAGGGCTTTTATTAAAGCTTCGTTTTGCTTTTGATCACTATATAAATCTTAGGCCGGCTCGATTATTTCCTGGTGTGAAATCTCCATTGGCAGGTGTTGATTCACTTGATTTCCTTGTGGTCCGCGAAGGAACAGAAGGTCCATATGTTGGCGCTGGTGGCGTCCTTGCAGAAGGAACTGCCCATGAAATTGCAACGGAGGAGAGTATTAATACTCGCCGCGGCGCAGAGCGGGTAATCCGTAATGCATTTGAGCGGGCGGCGCTTCGAGAGGCAAAGAAGGTAACACTGGTTCATAAAAATAATGTTTTAACAAGAGCCGGATCGCTCTGGACTCGCACCTTTAACGAAGTCGCACAGGCCTATCCTGATATCGCAACGGATTATCTCCATGTCGATGCTGCTTCGATGTTTTTTGTTACCAATCCAGATCGCTTTGATGTTGTCGTTACCGATAATCTCTTTGGCGATATCTTGACCGATATTGCAGCTGCTATCTGCGGTGGCATTGGTCTTGCTGCCTCAGGAAATATCAATCCCACCGGTGAGTTTCCTTCTATGTTTGAGCCGGTTCATGGCTCTGCCCCGGATATCGCAGGAAAGATGATTGCAGATCCAACAGCAACAATTCTCTCGGTAGCGATGCTTCTAGATCATTTAGGGTTAGCGCACGCAGCGCAAGAGGTAGAGGAAGCTGTTGCCCGTGATCTCTTCTCTCGCGGAGAGAGCAAGCGATCAACAGATCAGATCGGCGATGCGATCGTCAGTGAAATCGTGAAAGTGAAGCAATGATGAAACTTAATATCCATCCCTCCCAAACTCCAACACCGCTAGCTCTTCGAGATGAGCGAGTGGCCAACCCTGGATTTGGAAAATATTTCACCGACCATATGGTTATCGCTAAATGGAGCGGTGATACCGGGTGGAGCGATGGAGATTTGCAGGCCTATGGCCCACTTGTTCTAGATCCTGCAACTTTAGTCTTTCATTACGCCCAAGAAATTTTTGAGGGAATGAAGGCTTATCGATGGAGCGATGGATCAGTTGCACTCTTTCGCCCCTATGAGAATGCAAAACGTTTTAATAAAGGCGCAACCCGGATGGCTCTTCCAGAAATTCCAGAAGATTTCTTTGTTAACTCCGTTGAGCAATTGGTATCGCAAGATAAAGCCTGGGTTCCACATAAGAGCGGTGAAGCGCTTTATATCCGTCCCTTTATGTTTGCCTCCGAAGTTGCTATTGGGGTTCGCCCCAGCAATGAGGCGATCTACTGTCTGATTGCAACGCCTGTTGGCGCTTACTTTGATCCTAAAAAACCAGTAACAGTCTGGATCTCGACCGAATATGTTCGAGCAGCACCAGGTGGTACCGGCGAAGTCAAGTGCGGTGGAAACTACGCCGCATCGTTGATGGCGCAGAAAGCAGCTGCGGCGCAAGGTTGTGATCAAGTGGTCTGGCTCGATGCAATTGAAAAAAAATGGATTGAAGAGATGGGCGGGATGAATCTCTTTTTCGTTAAAGGCGATAAAGAGAGAGGCGCAACGATCTTTACCCCCAAGCTCACCGGCACACTTTTACCTGGAATTACTCGCGATTCCATTCTCACCGTGGCAAAAGATCTGGGCTATCAGGTGGAAGAGGGGATGATCTCTGTCGATCAATGGCGCGAAGGCGTGGCATCGGGTGAGATCTCAGAAGTTTTTGCCTGTGGAACCGCTGCTGTGATCTCCATCGTTGGGGGAGTTAAGAGTGAAAATGGTGGCTGGATCAATGGAGATGGCCAGAGCGCGCCGATTGCGATGCAGATTCGTGAACATTTACTCGGTATTCAACATGGATCGGTTGAAGATAAACATGGCTGGATTGTGAAGGTCGATTAAATGGCAATGAGCGATGCCTTTCATATCTATGACACCACCTTACGAGATGGTGCGCAGCAAGAGGGGCTCAATCTCTCCGTCCATGACAAGTTAATCATCGCTAAACATCTTGATGATCTTGGCGTGGGATTTATCGAAGGTGGCTGGCCGGGTGCTAATCCCAAAGATACTGAATTCTTTCAACGCGTTCATAAAGAGATCACTTTTAAGAACGCCACTTTTGTCGCCTTTGGCGCAACCCGGCGCCCCGGGGTTAAAGCTGCAGATGATCTACTTCTTCGCGCTCTCCAAGATTCGAAGGCTCCGGTGGTCACACTTGTGGCTAAAGCACATGATCGCCATGTTGACCTTGCGCTCAAAACAGATCTTGATGAGAACTTAGCGATGATCCGTGATTCGATTAAATTTTTAAAAGAAGGCGGCCAGCGAGTCTTTCTCGATGCCGAACATTTTTTTGATGGGTATCGATCCAACCGCGCCTATGCCATTGAGGTAACAAAAGTAGCAGCCGAGGCAGGCGCAGATGTGATTGTTCTCTGCGATACCAACGGGGGAGAGCTTCCTGATGAGCTAGCTGATGTTGTCAACGATCTTATTCAATCAACATCTGCTCGCCTGGGCATTCATTGCCATAACGACACCGGATGCGCAGTTGCCAATTCGCTAGCTGCAGTATCTGCTGGAGTAACCCATGTTCAAGGAACTCTCAATGGATATGGTGAGCGAACTGGCAATGCCGATCTTGTCTCCATCATCGCCAACCTACAATTAAAGAAGAAACAACAAGTTCTTCCCGAAGGAAAATTAGAAGAGGCATTTCGAATCTCACATGCTGTTGCCGAGGTAACCAACGTTGCACCAAGTGCTCGCCAGCCCTATGTTGGTATATCCGCCTTTGCTCACAAAGCTGGCCTTCATGCCAGCGCAATCAAAGTAGATCCCAATCTCTACCAGCATGAAGATCCGGCATCTGTTGGAAACGATATGCGGATGCTCGTTTCTGATATGGCAGGGCGCGCCTCGATCGAGCTCAAATCACAAGAGCTAGGGGTAGAAATCGGCGCCAATAAAGAAGCGGTCAGCCGGGTAGTAGATCGGGTGAAGGAGATGGAGCTTCGTGGCTACACCTTTGAAGCAGCTGATGCCTCTTTTGAGTTACTCCTCCGTGAAGAGCTAGATGGCAAGCGAGCCCAATTTTTCATCATAAAGCAGTGGGAGACAATTGTTGAGCGCGATCTTGACGGTGTTGTGACATCTAAAGCCAGTATCTCGATTGAAGCGCGCGGCAGATCTTTAGATGCAACAGGTAATGGAAATGGCCCAGTTAACGCACTGGATAATGCCCTTCGATCAGGCCTTGAGCAGATCTATCCAGAGCTCAAGCAACTCTCACTAACCGATTACAAAGTTCGCATCTTGGAAGGCAATGCGGGTACCGATGCGGTCACTCGAGTTCTGATTGAAACCAGCGATGGTCAGAGTGAGTGGAGCACTGTTGGAGTTCATGAAAATGTTATCGCAGCATCTGCCATCGCCTTAGAAGATGCCATCACCTATGGGTTACTAAGGATGAGAAGTAAATCCGAGTAGCCTTAGCTGTATGTCTTCGCCGCTGATTGATCAATATCGAGAGCATCTCATTGATGAGCGAAACTTGTCAGAAAATTCCATCAGGGCCTATCTTGCCGATCTTGATTCACTTCTTTTGCATATTAATGCGTTGGGGATAGCCGAATTTAAAGATCTGACGATCAATCACCTTCGATCATGGCTTGCCAATTTACAGGTTAGAGGTGCAGCAAGATCTTCGATAACGCGAAGGATTGCATCGGTAAAGGCATTTACCTATTGGGCGGCAAAAAATAATTGGATAGCAGAAGATATTGGTGGCGATCTGATTGCGCCCAAGGCTCAGCGCGCGCTGCCAAAGATAATCAATGAGAAAGAGGCGAAAGATGCGCTCAGTTCACTGGAGAGCTTGGCTGCGGATTTAGACACTCCAATGGCGCTTCGAGATCTTGCGATGGTGGAGCTGTTATATGCATCGGGTATTCGCGTTTCAGAGTTAACTGGACTTGATATCAAAGATCTTGATTTTGGGAGAAATACAGTTCGGGTTATGGGTAAAGGAGCGCGAGAGCGAGTAGCACCTTTTGGGATTCCAGCGGCGAAAGCTCTGCAGAGATGGTTAGATCGCCGCGAAGAATTAGTAAGTGAGAAATCTGCCGGTGCGCTCTTTCTTGGCGCGCGAGGAAAGCGAATTGATCCCCGCACGGTAAGGCAGGTGGTCTATCTTGTAACGCAAGCAGTAGATCCCACAAAGCGACTTGGCCCCCATGCACTTCGCCATAGCGCGGCAACACATCTTCTGGAGGGTGGCGCCGATTTGCGATCAGTTCAAGAGCTCCTTGGCCATGCATCGATGGCAACGACTCAGATCTATACCCATGTATCAAAATCACGGCTGAAAGCGGTATATAAACAGGCGCACCCTAGGCCATGAAAGATTTCAGATGAAGAAAGATCGGCGAGAATGAAAACTAATATTGAGGAAGCGATTGCATCGGCGATTGATCGGATAAAAAGTGAAGATTTTGTCCGAGCGATTTTGACGGGAAAGCGGCGAGGTATCGAGCCTGCTTTCCAGCGAATAGATCTACGTCCAGTTCAGATCAAAGATCAGGTGGCGCTTCAAGTTATCTCACATGATGGAAAAAAGGATTTCACCGAAAATATTGAATTTGATGATCAGGCGATTAGGAAAATTCTCTCAAGTGGTTTTTCCAATTTAATTATTGATAGCGAGAGTGAATCGTTTAATATTCAAATCACAAAAAAAGAAGAGGCGATTGTTGGCAGCAGTCGCACCAAATTAGAGCGAGTTTTAGATCATGATCGAAGCAAAGAGCGGTTATTGGCTGAATCAGATCCGATTTTTCTAGGACTTGGAATGGCCGATAACTCAGGCAGAATTAAACCCGGTAAGCGCGATAAGTACATACAGATCAATGAGCTTTTAAAGGTGGTCGATAAATTAATTCCTTCAACCCAAGGCGAGATAAATGTTGTCGATCTCGCATCAGGAAGTGCCACCCTAACCTTTGCCGTTCATCACTTTCTATCACGGCGCGGTGATTTGGGCGCTGCTGGTGATTCTCATGGTGGCGATGGCTTAAAAAAGAGAGCAGCCAGAGTTAGTACCGTGGGAATTGAGCGACAGGCAGAGCTGGTTGATAAATCTCGTGCGCTGGTAAAGAAATTGAATGTGGAGGGGATTGCCTTTGAGCAGTCAGAGATTTCAGGGGCGGATCAGCGCAATTTTGATTTAGTTCTGGCACTTCATGCCTGCGATAGCGCAACAGATGATGCCATCGATTTTGTGATCCAGGCTAAGGCAGCGGCCGCACTCATCGTCCCCTGTTGCCATCAGAGCCGGCCTGCCGAGGCGCAACAAGCGCCTTTAGGCCTTGAATTTATTGGTAGGGATGGAATTTTGCGTGAGCGATTTGCCGACCTGATCACCGATGGGCTCCGGGCCGAGAGATTACGAGCTGCGGGGTATAAAACTGAGATTATGGAATTTGTCGGGGATGAGCACACCGCGCGCAATCTGTTGATCCGGGCGGTGCGAGGAAGTGTGCCAAATAGCCAATTAGGAGCGTAGCTTTCGGGAAAGTATCATTACCCCCAGCACGTCTTAGGACGTGACTTCGCGTACCCGATCTTTTTTGATCTCACTTCATTCCTTTCGAGGAGAGAAAAGTGGAAATACAAGAAGAGAACCACCTCGGTCCGATGAAAATCGGTCGGTGTCGGGTGCCAGGGAATTAACAGATTGTTAATTCATTAACCGAGCGCACAGGATCTTGCTGTGCTTAAAAGGAGAGTGCCGCCATGGCGGTTGTAACAATGCGAGAACTCCTCGATAGCGGTGTTCACTTCGGACATCAGACT
>JAQCKU010000025.1 GCA_027592195.1 Actinomycetota bacterium | reverse complement strand
CCGGTTGCCAATTGTGGGGTGGCGTTTACCTCGATCTTGCGATCTCGCCCCGAGAGTCACATCGTGATAGAGCATCACATCATCCCCAATGATCGTGGTCTCCCCGATAACAACGCCCATCCCATGATCAATGAAAAATCGTCTTCCAATTTTTGCACCAGGGTGAATTTCGATCCCCGTTGCTCGGCGGACCCTATTTGCATGGATTCTGGCAAGGAGTTTGAGCTTATGGTTCCAGAGAAAATGAGCGATTCGATGGCCCCAGAGCGCATGGACCCCTGGATAGGTGAGGATAACTTCCAGTCGATTTCTCGCTGCTGGGTCCTTCTCCATCGCTGTATCGATATCCTCTAAAAGCTGAAGAAATATTCTTTTCACTATTAATCCATAAGATCTTTATAGAGAGCGGTAGAGAGGTAGCGCTCGCCAAAAGATGCGATGATGACAACAATTGTTTTGCCATCCATCTCAGGGCGTTTAGCAATCTCGGTTGCAGCCCAGAGAGCAGCGCCGCCAGAGATTCCAGCAAGAATTCCCTCCTCTGCCGCCGCCCTACGGGCAAAAGCAAAGGCATCCTCACCATCAACATCAATTACTTCATCATAGATTTTTGTATCAAGAATTGGGGGGATGAAATTTGGTCCGATACCTTGAATTGGATGGCCACTTGGTTGACCACCATTAAGAATGGGTGATGCTGCCGGCTCTACCGCAAAGATCTTGATCTCAGGCTTTCTCGATCTGAGAACTTGACCTATGCCAGTGATCGTTCCTCCAGTGCCAATACCGGCAACAATGGCATCAACGCTGCCATCGGTATCTCGCCAAATTTCTTCAGCGGTGGTCTTTCGGTGAATCTCAGGGTTGGCATCATTTTCAAATTGGCGGACAAGAACTGCGCCGGTTGCGCCTAGCTCCTCAGCTTTTGTAATTGCACCCTTCATACCTTCGGCTGCTGGGGTGAGAACGAGCTCTGCGCCAAAAGCACGGAGAAGTGCTCGCCGCTCTTTCGACATTGAATCTGGCATAGTTAAAATTGTTTTATATCCACGCGCAGCTCCAACCATTGCCAGGGCAATTCCAGTATTTCCTGAGGTCGCTTCAACAATTGTTCCGCCAGGTTTTAATAATCCACTTTTCTCTGCCGCATCAACCATAGCAATTCCAATTCGATCCTTGACTGTGCTGGTTGGATTATAAAATTCAAGCTTTGCTAAAACGGTGGCGCCTGATCCTTCGGTTAATCGGTTAATCCGCACCAACGGGGTATTCCCAAAAATTTCAGTTATATCATTGTAAATTTTCACTTGGTGACTCCTCAGTCTTTGTTGATTTCTATTTTTAGTATCTCTTAATTTTCTCTACTTACTTGATCTGATAATTACTTCTCTTTGTTATCAATCTAAATAAAAACCTTAGCTAGGAAAGATTGATGAGAAATTAACAACGACCGATCGCGCCCGCGCGACCAAAATCAATGATTCGACGCCGCGTGAAATACCATGTTGGGAGCGCGCGCATGGAGATAATTTTAGTGAGAATCTCAGTAATCGCTAATCGCAAATCATTTGCAATTAAAGCTATTGATCTTGCGACTGCGCGATGAATTATTAGAGCCTAGATCAGCTCTATCTACTCTCTTCCCGCCAGCGCGAGGTAAGCGGAAGACGACGATCTTTCCCAAAGGCGAGCCCAGAAATTTTTGTCCCTGGTGGGTACTGTCTTCTTTTAAACTCAGCCCGATCCACCATAGTGATGACCTGCTGCGCAAGTCCCGCCTCAAAGCCTGCCCCAGTAATTGCTTCCAAAGATCCATTTTCCTCTATATATATAGACAAGATCTGATCGAGAACGTCGTATTCGGGGAGGGAATCGCTATCTCGCTGGCCTTCCCTCAACTCCGCGCTCGGTGGTTTCGAGATGGAATTTTGTGGGATTGGAGGTATCGCCCCACTCTCTTCTGCAAAGTGATTTCGCCAGATCGCAATCTGCCAGAGATCACTCTTAAAAACATCTTTAATCGGGGCAAATCCTCCCACTGCATCTCCATAGAGCGTGGAGTAGCCAACGGCGAGCTCTGATTTATTTCCAGTAGCGAGAACTAGATGGCCCTCTTGATTAGAGATGCCCATCAAAGTGGTTCCGCGAACTCGGGCCTGCAAATTCTCCTCTGCCAGACCGCGCAGCTCCATCGATGAGAGGAATGCATCAACCAGTGGCTGTATCTCAATGACACGGAAATTAATTCCAAGATTGATAGCAAGCGCCTTTGCATCATCGAGTGAATGATCTGATGAGTACTTACTGGGCATTGCTATCCCGTAGACATTTTCACCACCGATTGCATCGGTGGCAATCGCTGCCGTTACAGCTGAATCGATCCCGCCAGAAAGACCTAGTAATAGTGAGGAGAAACCATTTTTCTCAACATAATCTCGAACCCCAAGAACTAAGGCGCTCCAGATTTCTGCGCTGGGATGAAGCGCGGTGGCGATCCCTGGAATCAATCGCTCGTAAGGAGGTAGCGGGCCATCGGTAAGAATGAGATCTGGGTTCGATGAATTGGATTTAAGGTCGAGATCAATCAACATCAACCCCTCTTCAAATTGCGGCGCCGCAGCGATTAATTTTCCAGCCGCATCGACAACAAGTGAGCCGCCATCAAAGACCAGGTCATCTTGGCCGCCAACCATATTTACATAACCAACTGGAGCACCGACATTTTGAGCCCGCTTACTCACCAATTCATGGCGAAGTTCTAACTTATCTCGCTCATAGGGTGAGCCATTGAGAACGAGGAGCAAACCAATATCTCTTCCTTGGATATCGGCAATAGCGCCACCTTCTTGCCAAATATCTTCGCAGATCGCAAGAGCAATATCGACCCCGCAGTGACGAAAGACTAGAGAGTTTTTACCTGGTGAAAAGTTTCGATATTCATCAAAAACGCCGTAATTTGGCAGGGTACGTTTGATGTATCTGCCTCTTATCTCTCCTCGGTGAATTATGGCAGCGCTATTTAGAGGTAGCGTTTTATCGTTAAACTCCCCTACATCGCTCTGATCCAAATAGCCAAGGAGAAGAGCGATTTCACCGTAGCCTTCATCCTTCAACTCTTCGGCTAATTTATTGACTGCAGCTTTAGAGCTTTCGGCAAAGGATCGTCTTAGGGCAAGGTCTTCCACGGGATATCCCGTCACGGCCATCTCCGGAAAAATGACCAGGTGCGCGCCGCCTCTGGCTGCCCTCAAGACATACTCCTTGATTATCCGGTAATTTCCCTCGATATCGCCAAGGCATGGATTGATCTGAGCAAGAGCGATACGTAACTGAGTCAGGGTCAGTCGATCGGTCATAGGTGCGAGGGTACTAGTTTTCGACTTCAAATTGCGATTTAACTTTCCATGAAAAACTTATCTCGAAGAAGTTTATTGAAATTATCTCCACCTGTTAGCCTTGAGCTACCCGGGGACCGATCAGGCCTCGAGGAATTGAGGTGGATTGATGAATGATAAGAGAAGTCTTAATAATAACGGTGCTGCCAGATCTACTAGATACACCATCTCTGATTTAGCTAGCTGGAAACGCTCTGGCCAGAAGTGGGCGATGCTCACTGCCTATGACTCGATGATGGCTTCGGTTTTTGATGAAGCAGGAATACCGGTTCTTCTCGTTGGTGACTCTGCTGGAGATAATTTCCTCGGTGAAATCAATACAATCCCAGTAACAGTTGATGAATTAATTCCACTGACTCGAGCTGTAGTTAAAGGCTCTAGCCAAGCCATGGTCATCGCTGACCTTCCATTTGGGTCCTATGAAAAATCTGCAGATCAAGCCTTAGATACTGCCATCCGTTTTATGAAGGAATCAGGGGCACATGCCGTTAAATTGGAAGGTGGCGCTCGCGTCATCGAGCAGGTGAAAAAACTTGTTACCTCTGGGATTCCTGTAATGGGACATCTGGGCCTGACTCCTCAATCAGTCCATGCGCTGGGCGGCTTTAAAGTTCAAGGTCGCGGTACGAGTGCGAGTGCGATTATTGAAGATGCCCAAGCTTTAGTCGCCGCAGGTGTTTTTGCTATCGTTTTAGAGCTGATCCCCGGCGAGTTGGCCCGCCAGATATCTGCCACCGTTGAAGTTCCGGTGATTGGCATTGGCGCCGGGCCCGATTGCGATGGCCAAGTGCTGGTCTGGAGCGATCTACTCGGGTTAACCATCAAACCCCCTCGATTTTCTCGTCGCTACCTAGATCTTCGTGGTGAGATAGTTTCTGCCCTTCAACAGTGGCAGGGCGATATTGCAACCGGAACATTTCCAGGCGAGGTTGAAACATTTCATTGACGGTTTTTTAGAAAAAAATCTTCAAAAATTGGCGAAAAATTCCATTTTTTTAAAACTTTTTTTAACTTTTTTTTCCCTATTTTTTTTCTCTATATTTAGAAAATGTCGACTTTTTTAAAAGCGCTATTTTTACGCATAAAAAACGCCATTTTTTCACTTTTTCGCATGGATGCACATAAATGTAAAAAAAGTATTGCTCGACACGCCAAAAGTAAATTTCCAGAATATGCTAGAAAAATTACGCACAAAGTGTCAGGCTTATCCCTGAACAGGTTCGGTGACGGATCGAACCATTCTGATAGGAGAACCACGTGGCTGCAAAGCGTCGTAAGAAAGCTGCTGTAAAGGCTGCTGCACCAAAGCGTCGTCGTAAGAAAGCTGCTGTAAAGGCTGCTGCTCCAAAGCGTCGTCGTAAGAAAGCTGCTGCAAAGAAGGCAGCTCCAAAGCGTCGTCGTAAGAAAGCTGCTGCAAAGAAGGCAGCTCCAAAGCGTCGTAAGAAGGCTGCTGCAAAGAAGGCAGCTCCAAAGCGTCGTAAGAAGGCTGCAAAGAAGTAAGCCTTTCGCTTTTAGGTAAAAAACCCGCTGAGAATTTCAGCGGGTTTTTTCATGCTCTCAAGTATGGAAATCTATAACTCATCCCTTTTAAAATCTGCTCGAAGCGAATTCAAAACTCTTTCAAATGCTATGGAGAGCATCTCCTGCTCCTTTGAGGTGAGTTGATCCACAAATCTTCCTCTCACCGATGCGAGATGATCAGGTGCAGCTCGCACAATTGCCTTTAAACCTTTATCAGTCATGATCGCCCATGATCCCCGTTTATCTTCTTTACATGCCTCGCGCCTAACCCATCCCGAACTCTCCATCACCTTAATACGATGAGAGAGCCGTGATTTGGAGATCATAGAAATTTCTGCAAGCTCTGACATCCGAAGTTTGCGCCCCGGCGCCTCGCTCAATTGAGCAAGAACTTCATAATCTGGCATCGAAAGATCATGGCCCTCAAGATCTTGATCGAGAGCTTCTAGCAACCTTCGAGATGCAATGATGTAGGAGCGCCAAGCCCGCATCTCTCTTGGGCTTAACCAATTGGGATTTAAGTGATTGGGATTTAAGTGATTGGGCGCTTTTGCCATATGGTGAGTTTACTTGAAATTTCAACTATTTTCATGGCAACCGCCGCCCGAGTTGAAGATTACGAGCTACGCTTCAACTGTGATAACTCCAAAGCCCGCGCTCTGGCGTTGGGTGATAGGCACTCTCCTTATTCTTGTAATCTGGCAGTTAGGCGGCGCTATCGCCACGATTGCGACCGCACTTTTTCTCTCAGTTCCATTAGATGACCTTCCAACATTTCCTCAAGTAGAACCATGGCGAGCACTTCTCATCGTTCTCGTCTCTTTTATTCCACTCTTTTTGATCGTTCCACTTTCTTACCGGCTCTTGCTCCACCTGCCATGGAAGAGAGTGATTACACCCTTTAAAAAGATTTCAGCAAGGCGAATCGGACATGGATTTTTAGCCATGTCTGCCATCTTGATCCCACTTCTCTCCATTAAACTGATCTTTAATCAGAGCGCATTTAAACTGACCTTTAACCTCAGAGAATTTCTTCCTTACCTTCTTATTGCCCTCACATTTCTCTTTATCCAGACCACCTCCGAAGAGTTTTTCTTCCGTGGCTGGCTCCTTCACTGGCTTAATAACGGAAAACTTCCAACATGGGCGATTGCCCTCATTAGCGGAGCGCTCTTTGCGGCGCCCCATATGGTCAATCCGGAGATAAAAGGTGATTACCTCTTCTCCTTTATCTCCTTTGCCGCGATTGGAATCGCCCTTACCCACGCCACCTTGCGTGATAGAACCCTAGAACTTGCGATCGGTGCCCACTTTGCAAATAATTTTCTTGCAGGCACACTTGTTGGTTATCAAGATTCAGCCCTACCTTCGGCTGCGATCTTTTTTACCGGAGAGCTCAATTGGGCAGCGAGCGCGGCGACTTCGATAGCAATCATCCCGCTCTTTCTCTGGCTCACCCGGCCAAAGAAGGTAGAGAGATTCCAATAACCCAATAAAATTGTGAAGAAGATTAAAGTCGTGAAAGATTACATGAAGAAGTAATTGAAGAAGAGTGGAGATGATAAGCAGTGAATTCAAAGGTAAAGAATATAGGAATAGCTCGTGAGCACTTCAAGAAAGAGGTAAGGCCAGAGGATGATCTCTATCGCCATGTCAATGGAGGCTGGTTAGATAGCGCCAAAATTCCAGATGATCGCGCAGCCGATGGCTCCTTCTATGCACTTCGCGATCAATCAGAGGAGCAGGTTCGAGAGATTATTGAAAGCGCATCCGGAGCTCCTGGAAGCAATGGCCAGAAAATTGCCGATCTTTACCAAACTTTTATGGATGAGGCTTCGATTGAAAAACTGGGAATGGAGCCGATCAGAGGTGAAGTAAATAGCGCACTTGAACTCAGCTCTGCAAAAGAATTCATTGCCTTGCTTGGAATCTTAGAGGGGCGAGGTAGAGCATCACTTTTTGGCGGGTATATCACCACAGATAACGAGTTCCCAGATATCAATATTACCTATCTTAATCAAGGAGGCTTGAGCCTTCCCGATGAAGCGTATTACCGTGAAGACCAATATAAAGAGATACGAGATGAGTTGGTTGCCCATATTGATCGCATCTTCACACTTGCAGCAATCCCAGATAGCTTGAATCGGGCGGAAGCTGTTGTAAAACTTGAAACTGAGATTGCTAGCTACCACTGGGATAAGGTAAAAAATCGAGATGCCATCGCAACCTACAATAAGAAGACCCGTGATCAAGTTGTTGCGCTAGCGCCAGAGTTTGATTGGAAGCTCTGGGCCGAAAATTCACATACCCCGGAAAAAGTTTTGGCAGAGGTGGTGATCCGGCAACCATCGTTTTTCGCCGGTATCAGTGAGATGATGAAAAATTTCGATCACTATCGCTGGAGCTCTTGGCTCGCATTTAAAATAATTTCTAACTCGGCTGCCTACCTCAGCTCAGAATTTGTTAATGAAAATTTTGAGTTCTATGGAAAGAAATTATCAGGGATCCCGCAACTCAAAGATCGTTGGAAGCGCGGGGTGGCCCTCGTTGAAGGAGCGCTGGGAGAGGCTGTTGGCGAGATCTATGTTCAACGCCACTTCCCACCCGAGGCTAAAGCGCAGATGCAGAGTTTGGTTGCCAATCTCATTGAGGCATACCGGCAGAGCATCTCCCATCTAGATTGGATGAGCTCTACAACAAAGGCAAAGGCTCTGATAAAGCTTGAAAAATTTACGCCAAAGATTGGTTACCCAGATAAATGGCGTGATTATTCCGATTTAGAGATTGTCCCCGGTGATTTACTGGGCAATCTGGCAAGAATTCATGGCTTTGAAAGTGAGTATGAGTACAGCAAAATTGGCTCGCCTGTTGATCGAAGTGAGTGGTATATGACCCCACAGACAGTCAATGCCTACTACAACCCAGGGATGAATGAGATTGTTTTCCCAGCCGCGATTTTGCAGCCACCATTTTTTGATATGAGCGCAGATAGCGCCGTTAATTATGGTGGAATCGGGGCTGTCATCGGCCATGAAATTGGCCATGGCTTTGATGATCAAGGCTCTCGCTATGATGGAGATGGCAAATTAGAGAATTGGTGGAGCGATGAAGATCGGATTGAATTTGAGAAACGAACCTCATCGCTAATTGCGCAGTTTGATCAACTATCTCCAGAAGAAGTTCCTGATGAAAGCGTTAATGGCGCCCTCACCATTGGTGAAAATATTGGAGATCTAGGTGGCGCAACAATTGCTTATAAGGCATATCAACTCTCCCTCGATAATCAAGAACCTCAGATCATTGATGGCTTCAGCGGCGCTCAGCGTTTTTTCATCGGATATGCCCAGATCTGGCGATCGAAGATGCGAGCAGAGACGATGAAAATCAGGCTCGCAACCGATCCCCACTCCCCTGGTGAATTTCGCTGTAATCAAATACTAAAAAATATCGATCACTTTGTTGAGGCATTTCAGGTAAAACCCGGCGATGGCCTCTTTCTCGAAGCTGATCAGCGGGTTCGAATCTGGTAGCAGAGATCACGGAAGCGAATTGTTCTCACCGGTGAGCTTCCATCACCTGCCAATCCACCTTCAGGATGTAGATTTCATAATCGCTGCCAAGTCCGAACAACACTTTCAGAAATTGATCAGAAGAGATGTTCAACCGATCGCCCACCTCTTCGCATTATTGGTAAAGAATCTGTTGCCTGTCATTTTCCAGTTAACCTAAATTAGCAATACCGTAGTTAAATCTACCTGTGTCATCTTTTGAATTTTCAATCAAGGCTGAGATTGATAGGCAGCTAGGGCGAGCCGGAGAGATCAAAACTCCACATGGTCTCATTCAGACACCTGCCTTTATTCCAGTAGGGACTAAAGCAACAGTCAAAGCAGTCCTTCCTGAATCAATGACGGAATTAGGGGCACAAGCGCTCTTAGCAAATGCTTACCACCTCTACCTCCAGCCCGGAGCTGAAACGATCGATGAAGCCGGTGGCCTCGGAAAATTCATGAATTGGTCGAAACCAACTTTTACAGATAGCGGTGGTTTCCAAGTTCTCTCACTGGGAGTAGGTTTTAAAAAAGTTATTGCAATGGATTCTGATCTCTGGCAGGCCGATGATGTGATTGCAGATAAAAAAGAGCGCCTTGCTCATGTTGATAACGATGGCGTTACCTTCAAATCACACCTTGATGGATCAATGCATCGATTTACGCCAGAGGTATCGATGCAGGTCCAGCATCACATCGGCGCAGATATCATTTTTGCTTTCGATGAATGCACAACTCTTCATAACACTCGCCGATACCAAGAGAAAGCTCTCGAGCGGACGCGGCTATGGGCAATTCGATGCCTGGATGAACATCAAAGGCTCACCAAGCAAAGAGCTACCCACCCCTATCAAGCTCTCTTTGGAGTTATACAGGGTGCGCAATATGAAGAGCTGAGAAGAAAAGCGGCGAGAGATTTAGCCGAGATGAAATCTTCTGGAATTGAATTTGATGGATTTGGAATTGGCGGCGCTTTAGATAAGGCAAGGCTGGGAGAAATAGTCTCCTGGGTAAATCAGGAGCTTCCAAATAATAAACCGCGCCATCTCCTTGGAATTGGTGAGCCAACAGATCTATTTACTGCAGTAGAAAATGGCGCTGATACCTTTGATTGCGTCGCACCCTCTCGAGAGGCGAGAACGAGCGCTGTTTATACAACCCGTGGCCGCTTCAATGTCTCCAATGGGCCATACCGCAAAGACTTCTCCCCTATTGACCAAGAGTGCTCGTGCTATACCTGTAAAAATTACTCACGGGCCTACATCAATCACTTATTTCGAAGTAAAGAGATTTTAGCGTCAACTTTGGCCACGATCCATAATGAACACTTCATCGTCTCACTTGTTGAAAATATCCGGACCCGTATTATCGATGGAACTTTCCAAGAATTTAAAGCAAGCTTTCTATCAAAATACTTAGAAGGTAAATCTCTTCCAAAATAATTCGCAAGATTAGCTTAATGAACTAGCGCTGGAATATGTCGGTTCTCGCCGCTTGATTGCAGCGATGACCGGGTAGGTGATTGGCATGAGAAGAACTTCAACAAGAGTTTTGTAGATATATCCAACCACTACATAATTAATAAATTCTGCCCCAGTAATCACTCCGTAGAATGCAATAGTGCAGAAGATAATGGTGTCAGCTAGCTCGCCTACCGCAGTAGATCCAAATAACCGTAACCAGAGATTTTTCTCAGCTGTTCTGGCTTTGATTTTTACCAAGATAAATGAGTTGAGAAGTTGCCCCACAAGAAATGCGCAGACGCTTGCAAGCACAATCCGTGGTACAAATCCCAAGACAGATTCAAATGCCTCTTGATTTTTCCAATCACTTGCAGCGGGAGAGATCTGCACAAGATAAAAAGTGGTAGCAGCAAGAATCGACATAGTGAAACCGATAAAAATTACCCGCCGAGTAGCCTTAAATCCATAAACCTCAGTCAAAATATCACCAACAATATAAACGAGTGGAAAGAGAAAAGCTCCACCATCAGTAATTATTGGACCAAATTCAATTAACTTTACGGCTCCGATGTTGGAGATGAGCAGTAGCGCAACAAATATCGCAGCCAAAATCGGGTAAAGACCAAGAGTTGGCGAGGCGAACTGAGGCTGGGCGCCTACTTCTTTTTTCACTATATTTTCTCCTTTAGAAAGAGTGGCTCGTACCATCGGAAGCAAGAGCAGATAGTACTTACATATGGGGAATAATTTCCCGCTGACATTCTCGTCTCAGAATTAATGATGCAAAAAGTGTTGTCAATATGACATAGGTAATAGTTAAAGCGCCAAGGCTCTCTCCAAATGTTGTAGCAGCAGCTAAACCTGCGATAACTAGTGAGAATTCCCCACGCGATATCAAAAGTACCGCTGCACGAGTAACTGCTCTGGGTTCATCAACCCCTCGCACGCTCCACCAAGCGGTGAGATATTTAGAGGAGACCCCTAAAATACTTAGTAAGAGCGCAGGGATGAAAACTTCAATGATGTCGGCAGGATTTGTACTGAGGCCGAAAAATAAGAAGAAGATCGATGCAAAGAGATCGCGAAGTGGGGCAAGTCGTACTCGAGCCACAATCGCTAAATCACCGGTTAGTAAAAGTCCGACCAAGAATGCAGCTACTGCACCAGAGAAACCAATAAAAGTTGCTAGCCCTGAAGCAAGAAGTGCTACACCAAAAACAGTGAGGAGTAGTGCAGCTGAATCCCCCAACAAGGTAGGTCCATGTGGAATATGTCCAGATTTAGCGCTATAAATCAAGACTACTCCTGTTATTACAAGTGCTGCTGAGATAGAGATCAAGCCGGTTGCAAGTGCCACACCAGAGGTGAGCGCGCTCAAGATAGGAAGATATGGGGCGAGAAATAAATCTTCTACAACTAAAACCGCTACAGCACGCTTTGTACTCTCTAACTTCTGCCACTTTGCATCTTTAATAAACTGCGTTGCAATACCTGAAGAAGAGACATAGGTAATTCCACCAAGAATTAGAACTCCTACAACCCCCCATCCCAAAAAGTGGGCGATTACAGCGCCCGGGATAAAATTAACAATCAAATCAAAAAACCCGAGTGATCTCCGCTCCTTTAGCGTTCCGATCAATTCCCCTGCGGTGTACTCCAAACCAAGAAGAAGAAGGAGAAGTATCGCTCCGATTTGAGCCCCTAGATCTAGAAAAGAATCGCTTAAACTAAGAGGTACCAGCCCACCGTTGCCTAGAGCAAGGCCAGCAACAAGAAATATCGGAACTGGAGAGAATTTAAGTTTTGCAGCGATAAAAGATGCTAATCCAAGAAATAGTAGGACTGCTCCGATTTCGCCAATGAGTAATCCATCATCGCTAGAGAGTGAAGCTAATGGAACTGGAATCATTGCCATCTCCTCTCATTTCTTGATAGATCAAAATCAACCAAATTAATGAATCTAGCTCATCCTACGCTAACGCTCAGGAAGTGATTACTTTAAATTATCTCACTTGCCTAGATTGCGTAGACGATCGAGCATCGGTGGATGGGTGTAATTCACTGCTACATAAAGGGGGTGTGGAGAGACATTAACAAGGGAGCCACTTCCAATTTTTCGTAGCGCCTCGGCTAGCGCTTTCCCATCATACGTCTCTCTTCCAAAATCATCAGCCTCATATTCATTCCTTCGAGAGAGAGCGTTATTAAACAATCCAAGAGCCATAGATAGCGGTGAAAAAAGAAGAAAAAATGCCAGAGCAGAGAGATGAAAACTTGCCTCAGTTGCACCAAGAGCTGTTGAGAGTTCTGGGTAACGCAGTAACCAACCAAGTAGAAAGAAAAGAATAAAAGTTTGCACATTGGAAAAAAGAAAGACCCAGAATGTATGCTTCATTTTGTAATGGCCGATCTCGTGAGCTAAGACTGAAACAACTTCTCGAGTCGATAGTTTCTCAATAAGGGTATCAAAAAGAACGATAGTTTTGCTCTTTCCAAGTCCAGTAAAGAAAGCATTGGCTTTAGTCGA
This sequence comes from Actinomycetota bacterium, assembly GCA_027592195.1. Lineage (GTDB taxonomy): Bacteria > Actinomycetota > Actinomycetes > Nanopelagicales > Nanopelagicaceae > SYAN01. The sequence goes on along the minus strand of JAQCKU010000025.1, from coordinate 2,656 downwards.
TCGCTTTGATCCATCCATCACAAAAAGTTTTCTTAAAGAATATCCCTGAGAATCACAATACTTCTTGATCTCATCTTGTAACTCTCCTTCTTCAATTGGCGTCAATTTATTGAAAAGTGGAAGAATTAATTTCGTTCCAAACATAAAGGTAAATAAAGAGAAACTTGTAACTAGCACCCAACCCCAGAACCAGAATAAATTACCTAACTCCTGATAGATCCAGAGAACTACAGTGAGAATGCCACCACCTAGAAGTAACGTCAGAATCAAACCTTTTATTAAATCAAGTACAAAAGTCTTGGGAGTGCTCTTGTTAAACCCATACTCTGCCTCGATTTTAAAAGTATTGTAAATTCCAAAAGGCAGAGAAATAAGATTTGAAATTACCGCTAATGATCCTATAAATACTAGAGAAATAATAATCTCACTGAAGTATCCTGAGTTATCTGAGAGCCGCTCTCTGATTGTATTATCCAAAGTGGCAAACCAGTTGTAGGTCAATGCAAGTACAAAAATTATGAAAAAGAGGGTGGAACTAAGAAAAGCCGATTTATAATTTGCTGCGGCATACTTGATTGAACGTTTATGCTCATCCTCTAAATAGAGTTTCTGGCTATCGCCATCCAGAGGCTTTTTTGATGACTCATGATTTAAAAAGTTGACAAAGGTATTAACGCCATAATCCAGAGCGATAAAAAACGTTATAAGGACCAGAACCCAATTTTCCATAGCGATAGGGTACTTTAGGGATTATGAGATCAAAGATCCTTATCTTCGCGCCAATATTTCTCGCACTCTTCTTACTGGGATCTCTCAGCCTGGTATACCTATCACCAGAGGCTAAAGCTCACGCCGTACTTATTAACTCATCGCCAAAAAATGGTGAAGTTTTACGAAGCTTTCCTCAATCCATCGAGCTTGAATTTAATGAACCGCTACTAGATATTAAGGGATCGAAGGCGGGAGGGAGCCTACAAATTGACCTGGAGAGTAAAGATTTTGGGCTGATAGCGAATTCAGCTCTCATATCTGGCCAAAAGGTCTTAATAAAAACTCAGCTTTCAAATAGTGAGGAAATTGAAGGTCAGCTTCTTCTGAAATATCGGGTGGTCTCTCAAGATGGACATATCATCAAGGGGCAGATAAATTTTCTTATCTCTCCAGGAGCCACTTCCAATCCCCTTTTAATAGATACTCTGCCGCTGGAAAATAATGAAGGTCTATCAATATTTTTAATCATTGGATTAATCATCATCTCTTTTGCTTTTGGAGTAGCTCTACTCATTCAACCAGTACGAGAAAGAGAAACTTTCAGAGAAAAAGAATAGCTCTTGTTGAACTTAATCCATCAAATTTGAGCGGCGGATTCGATCAATTCTCGCTCGAGCAATTTTTTCACTGGGAGATTTATGGCCAAGAACGGCGCTTAAAAGGGAGAGAGCAAAGCGAGAAATGATCAGATTAACTCTCCTACTCTTTTTTAACTGGAGTAATTGACGATCTCTCTCATCAAGAGTATAGATAGCTGCATTGGCTAATACTTTGTAGAAGGCTTTGCCTACCAAAGAAAAAGGTGGATTAAGAATAAATCTTATAACTTCCTCACTTTTAGGATTAAGTGCTAAGTCATTCTCTCTGAAGTCACGGAGTTGGTCTTCTAGCTCAATTAAACTCTTCGGAGCAGATTTTAATCCTAAACCGAGAGCGCTCTCTGACCACTCTTTTATATATGAATCAGCCAAATCTCTTGGCAAGAAATCACTCTCTTCCGATTTCACCCAAGGTCCAATAGCTTGATAGGTTTTTAGAAAAGAATCTGTAAATGCACAATGAACCCAGAGTAGATATCTCTGATCTTGAGCAGAGTAATTCTTAATTTCACCATCTTTGCCGATAAAACTTCCACGCACCTTTGAATGCATCTGATTGACACGATTGGCCTCTTGATCTATCACCGCTCTAGAAGCAAAAGTTGTAAGAGTTAACCATCGAGTCGTTCCAGCAAGTCTGCCCAAAGGATCAGTTTCATATCGTGAATGCTCTGCAACGCCATTGAGTGGAGCAGGATGAGCTGCTTGTAATAGGAGCGCACGAATTCCACCGATTATCGTTGCGACATTTCCATGAACCAACCAGACCGCTGACTCTGGGCCAAAAAGCCCTTCATCATCTCCTTCTGCAATCTTTTTTACCCAATCAGGCTCACCATCTTTTGAACCTGAGACCACTTCTCGAAATCTATTTGCTAGATGTTTTGCTAGAAAGAAATCAGCTACTCTTCTCATCGCCTTTACTCTTTTGCTTTTTTGGCTTCTTCTCGCCTCGAATCCTGCCAGCTTTAGCTACTGCGCTTGGATCTTGTTTGGACTTAATTAGGCTGGCAACTGTTGCGATCGTCAAGATCACGGCGATTACAATCAAACTAAATGAGGTTGGAATTTTTGGTACTGAATCAAATAATTCATGGAAGTAGAGCAGCACTAATTTAAATCCAATAAAAATTAAAATAAATGAGAGGCCAAGTGATAGGTAAATTAATTTATCTAACAACCCCTTGAGAAGAAAATAGAGCGCCCTTAAACCTAAAAGCGCAAATGCATTAGCGCTAAAGACTAGAAAGGGCTCTTGGGTAACGCCAAATGTTGCAGGAATTGAG
>JAQCKU010000024.1 GCA_027592195.1 Actinomycetota bacterium | reverse complement strand
CAACGTTGCCAGGCATAAAATAGGGGAGAAGCTCTGGATCTCCAACGGCGCCGGTGATCGAGGCGTTGCTACCATCCAATCGATAGGTAAGGAGCGAGTAACTCTGATCTTTGAGAGCGTAGAGACTCTTCCACCTCGCGCTATTTGCCTTCGGGTTATCCAAGCGTTAACAAAATCTGATCGAGCCCAGGAGTGTATTGAACTACTTGTTGAGGCTGGAGCAGATGAAATTATTGCCTGGCAGGCAGAGCGAAGTATTGGTAAGTGGCAAGAGCCAGGAACGCAGCAGAAGTGGCAAGGTTGGGTGAGAGCTGCTGTTAAACAGAGTAGACGCGCGCAGATTCCAACGGTCCGTGCGCTAGCAGGAGGTAAAGCTAGCTCGCTTCACCATCTCATCGCAGAACTGCGATCTGAAGGCTCGGAGAATGATCTCTTTTTTATTTTTGATGAGAATGCAACCAACCAGATAGGTAAAGATTTTGTGACAGATATATCTGCTCACTCTCTCACGATCATCATTGGTCCCGAAGGTGGAATAACAGAGCAAGAGCTCACCAGCGCGATTGAAGCTGGCGCGATTTCGGTAAAGCTGGGTCAACCGATATTGAGATCGGCTCATGCTGGCGCGATTGCCCTCGCTGCAATTCAGAGCGCATTTGGGATCTGGGAGTAGAATGAGGGCAATGGAGCAAGCCAGTAAAATTGTTGAAGTTGATACCGTTGATAAAAATTGTCTCTTCTGCGCCTTTGCTGATGGTTCGATCGCGGTTAGTAAAGTTGGAGAAAATGATGGCGCCTTTGCCATTAACGACATTAACCCCATCGCCCCAACACATATTCTGATCATTCCGAAGAAACATTTTCTCGGCCCGGCGCAAGCAGCGGTAGAAGATCCCGGCGCGATCGCCTCGATCTTCCAGCTCCTTGCCCAGATATCACTCGATCAGAAAATTGCTTCCTATCGAACTATCTTTAATACTGGAGCTGAAGCAGGCCAGAGCGTATTTCACGCCCATCTTCATATGATCGCTGGAAGATCTCTAAACTGGCCACCGGGTTAGTAAGGGATTAGATTAATACCTAGATATGGATAAGACAGTTATAGCGATCCCAAGCTCCATTGCGATGATAGAAATTACCGGATCTGGCGATGCCTTTCTCAATCAATACGAGAAATCATTTGCTGAATTAGGAATAACGGTACGAGGAAATGAATTTTTACTTCGAGGTGCGCAAGCTTCGATTGAAGAATTTCGCTCGCTCATTGCTGAGCTCTTAATTGTCATTAGATCAGGACAAGTTCTCACAAGTGATGCGGTTGAGCGCTCCATTGCGATGATCCGTGGTAAGTCAGGAGATAAGCCAGGTGATGTTCTCTCTCTCAATATTTTGAGTAATAGAGGTAGAACTATCCGACCAAAAACGGCAAATCAGAAAAAATATGTTGATTCGATAGATCAATCAACCATTACCTTTGGAATTGGCCCAGCTGGTACCGGGAAAACTTATCTTGCCGTGGCAAAAGCGGTTCAAGCCCTCCAGGCAAAACAGGTAATGAGAATTATTTTGACCCGTCCTGCCGTTGAAGCAGGTGAGAGATTGGGATTTCTCCCTGGAACTCTCCACGAAAAAATTGATCCCTATCTTCGTCCACTTTTTGATGCACTCCATGACATGGTTGATCCAGATTCCATTCCTAAATTAATGTCCAATGGAACTATTGAAGTGGCGCCACTGGCCTATATGCGTGGAAGAACTCTCAATGATGCCTTTATTATTTTGGATGAAGCTCAGAACACATCTCCTGAGCAGATGAAGATGTTTCTGACGCGTTTAGGATTTAATTCCCGGATGGTCATTACTGGTGATGTTACTCAAGTGGATTTACCAAGTGGAACAAAATCTGGCCTTCGCGTTATCACTGAGATACTCGAGGGCGTTGGTGATATTACTTTTGTCGAACTTGAATCAAGTGATGTGGTCCGTCATCGCCTTGTGGGAGATATCGTTGATGCATATGCGCGCTTTGATGTTAAATCGCTACCGCAGCGCAATTTAGGTCGCCCTTAGTTTTATTTCAGTGAAAAATATGAATATTGAAGTTCACAATAATTCCACCCATGCTTTTGCAGAGGAAGCGCTCGCTTCTTTTGCAAGCCTTGCAACTTTTGCTATCTCTAAGATGAAACTTCATCCAGATTGCGAATTAGCGATCTCTCTCGTGGATGAAGAGGAGATGAGCTCTCTTAATATTCAGTGGATGGGTCAACCAGGGCCCACCGATGTTCTCGCTTTCCCGATGGATGAGATCCGTCAGGCAGATCAGAGTCCGGGCCTCCTTGGAGATATCGTCCTCTGCCCAGCTTATGCAGAAGTTGAGGCCGCTAGGCTTGGCCACTCACTTCAAAGTGAGCTGGAGCTCCTTACCGCCCATGGCTTCCTCCATTTATTGGGCTTTGATCACCGTCAACTGGTTGAAGAGCGTGAGATGTTTGCACTTCAGGAGGAAATTCTGAGAGAGTGGCGCACCTAGCCATGATTGCACTTGTCATATTACTCCTCGCAATAGCCGGCTTTTTAGCTGGCAGTGAAGCGGCGATCAATTCTGTTACTCGAGTTGCCGTCGATGCTATGGGAAATAAATCAAAGCGGAAAGCCGCGATGGTTGCCAAAATTCTCAAAGACCCTGCCCGTTATCTCAATGTGGTTCTACTCGTTCGTAAGGCGGCAGAGTTAAGCGCCACAGTGATTGTTGCTGAAGAGTTGATCTCTCGAATGGAGAATAATCTTCTCGCTGCATCGTTGGCGATAATTTTGATGGTCATACTCTCTTATGTTGTTGTAGGAGTAGGACCTCGAACTCTTGGCAAACAAAATCCACTTCGTTGGATTGTCCCTGCTTCCTATATCTCTTGGATTCTTGCAAAAGTTTTAGGACCGGTCACAGTTATTTTAATTGGGATTGGAAATGCGATCACCCCCGGAAAAGGTTTTCAAAAGGGGCCTTTTGCCAATGAGGCCGAGCTACGCGATCTAGTAGACCAAGCTCACGAAAGTGGTCTAGTTGAAGAATCTGAGCATGAAATGATCCACTCCGTTTTTGAATTAGGCGAGACCATTGTCCGTGAATTAATGATTCCCCGGACAGAGATGGTCTGGATTGAAGGCGGAAAGAGTCTGCGCCAAGCGCTCTCACTTTTTCTTAGATCAGGATACTCACGAATTCCAGTGATAGGTGAAGATATCGATACCATCATTGGAATTGCCTATATCAAAGATATTGTCCGTCGAGTTCATGAGAATCCAAAATCTGAAAATGGCGAGATCATCAGTAGCCATGCCAGGGCTGTCAGTTTTATTCCAGAATCAAAAAATGCTGCAGAGCTTCTCCGTGAAATGCAGAGAGATCAGATTCATTTAGCAATTGTTGTTGATGAGTATGGTGGAACGGCTGGAATCATTACCATTGAAGATATTTTAGAGGAGATCGTTGGTGAGATTGCCGATGAATATGATGAAACGGGCGAAGAATTTGAGCAGCTAGATGGAGATCGAGCTCGAATCTCTAGTCGGATGCATATTGAAGATGTGGCAGATAAATTAGATATTGATATCGCCGGAGCCGATGATGGAGATGTTGACACTATTGGCGGCTATCTGGCGATGCAGTTAGGAAGAGTCCCTATCCCGGGAAGTACCTTAGATATTTCAGGGTGGCGATTTACCGCCGAACGCCCGGCGGGACGAAGGCATCGAATTACCTCGATACTTGCTGAGAAAATTGTTGAGGCAGAGCTCGCTGAGCCAAGTATCAGTGGCGATACAAAGGTAGCTCAAGAAGAGAAGGCAGCTCCTCAACAATGAAGATAGTTCGCTTTAGCGATGGCAAGAACGATCCTCGCTTTGGAATTTTGGAAGATGAAGAGAAGATTCGAGTCATTGCAAGTGATCCACTTTATGCCGGAATTCATCCCATTGATGAGCAAGTCTTACTAAAAGATGTCCGACTTCTTGCCCCGGTAATTCCACGGAGTAAAGTTGTATGTATCGGTAAGAACTATGCAGATCATGCCGCAGAGATGAAATCAGAAGTTCCAGATGAGCCTATTATTTTTATCAAACCAAATACCTCGGTCATCGGCCCTAATGATCTAATTCAATGGCCAAAAGAGAGTAGACGAGTTGATCACGAAGCAGAGTTAGCTATCGTTATCTCAAAAATTTGTCGTAGCGTTCCTCAAGATAAGGTCAATGATGTTATTTTTGGATACACCCTCGCCAATGATGTGACCGCAAGAGATCTTCAGAAAGTTGATGGCCAATGGACTCGAGCCAAAGGCTTTGACACATTCTGCCCAATTGGGCCCTGGATTGAGACTGAATTTATTCCGCAAGATCAGAAGATTCGTTGTCGAGTTGATGGGCAAGAAAAACAGAGCGGAACGCTTTCAGATATGGTCTTTAAAATTCCCAAGTTGATTGAATTTGTGACATCAGTGATGACACTTCTTCCAGGAGATCTAATTCTTACCGGTACACCGGCTGGGGTAGGGCCACTTATGCCAGGCAAAACGGTAGAGGTTGAGATTGATGGCCTCGGAATTCTCGTCAACCGCTGCTCTGAGCGAGCCCTGGATTAAAGCTTTCTCCACTCTCCTCGATAACATCACGCCATGAGCAGCTCAAAAAGTCCGGTAAGAGTTCGATTTGCTCCATCACCTACAGGTGATCTTCACGTTGGAAATATTAGGACTGCGCTCTTTGATTGGGCATTTGCCAGGCATACCGGTGGAACCTTTATCTTTCGCATTGAAGATACAGATAAAGAGCGAGTCACCGATCAATATATTGAAGCAGCGGCAGAGACGCTCAGATGGTTGGGTTTAGATTGGGATGAAGGTCCTGGCGTTGGCGGGGAGTATGGCCCATATCTTCAATCAGAGCGGCTCGATATTTATCGTGAATGGGGCGAAAAATTTCTTCAAACTAAAGATGCATACCATTGCTATTGCTCGAATGAAGAGTTAGAGGCAAGACGTGAAGCGGCAGCAAAAGCCCATAAAGCCCCTGGCTATGACGGTGCATGTCGAGAACTCTCAGATGAGATGATTGAAAAATACAGAAGCGAAGGTCGCAAACCAGTGCTTCGGATGCGGATGCCAGAGGGAAGTACAACTTTTCATGATTTGATCCGTGGTGAAGTTACCTTTGATCATAGTTTCGTTCCAGATTTTGTTTTAATGAGAAGTGATGGATCGCCACTGTATACCCTGGCAGCAGCAGTTGATGATGTGCTGATGAAAATTACTCATATTCTCAGAGGAGAAGATCTACTCTCCTCAACTCCTCGCCAGATCCGTCTTTACCAAGCAATGGGAGTAGCGAAAGAGAGCTATCCGCTATTTGCCCATCTTCCCTTTGTGATGGGGGCAGATAATACAAAACTCTCAAAACGCAATGGTGAAGTCTCTATCGCTTGGTATCGTGAAAGAGGATTTCTTCCCGAGGCGCTCTGCAACTATCTCGCCCTTCTTGGTTGGTCACCTGGTGATGATCGTGAAAATGTCTCTTTGGAAGAGATCGCAGCTCTCTTTGAAGTTGAGCGAGTTAATAGTTCGCCTGCTCGTTTTGATATTAAAAAATTAGAGGCAATCAACGGAGATAAAATTCGAGCGCTAACTATTGATCAATTTCTCGAAAGATCACTTCCATTTTTAATTGATGGAGAAGTTGTCAGTGGAAATCAAGATGAACTAGTAATTCTCAAGAAGGCGCTTCCACTCATTCAAGAGCGGATTGTGACATTAAGTGAAGTTCCTCAGATGCTCTCCTTTCTATTTGTTGGCTCACTCACTTTAAATGAAGATTCGAGTAAGAAAATTTCAGATCCACTCTCTCAAGAGGTTCTTCAAGCATCGTTAACAGTTCTTACCAATCTTAAAGATTGGAATCTGGAGGAGATTGAAAAAGCGCTTCGAAGTGAGCTCCTTGAAAAGCGAGAGCTCAAACCCCGGCTCGCATTCTCGCCAGTTCGTATCGCAGTAACGGGCAGCCATATCTCACCACCGCTCTTTGAATCTTTGGAGCTCTTGGGTAAAGATCGCACCATTGCGCGGATTTCCGCGCTCATCGCCTAGGCGGTAACCTTTCCCACCTTGGTGGGGTATGGGGTAATTGGCAGCCCAGCTGATTCTGGTTCAGCTTGTCTAGGTTCGAGTCCTGGTACCCCAGCGAAAGTTGATCAGAACTATACGAGCTAGCGATACAACTAAATAATTTTAACCATTTGATTTATTTAATCTTTTTAACTTTAAATGGACTAGGGCCCCGTCGTCTAGCGGCCTAGGACTCTGGCTTCTCAAGCCAGCTACGAGGGTTCGAATCCCTTCGGGGCTACCAGTTGGATCTTCTTGATCCTAGATTTATCCTCGCTATAAATTTTATTTATTTTTATTTTGAGGAGCGCTTTATCGCTTCGCAATAATCTCAGATAATCGTACTGCGGTGGCGACAACAGCTGCGGCGTGAATTCGACCTGGTTGTCTACCTAATCGTTCAATAGGTCCACTAATACTTACTGCAGCGATCACTTTATTATTTGGTCCACGAACTGGCGCTGATACCGATGCCACTCCAGCTTCGCGCTCGCCAACTGATTGCGCCCACCCTCTACGTCGAACGGCCGATAAACTCGTTGCGGTAAATCTCGCACCTTGCAGCCCTCGATAGAGTCGATCACTATCTTCCCAAGCTAAGAGAATCTGAGCAGCTGATCCGGCCTGCATTGAGAGCGTTGCACCAATCGGCACCGAGTCGCGAAGGCCTGAGAGTCGTTCTGCAGCAGCGACGCAGATACGGAGATCTCCCTGACGTTTATAAAGTTGTGCGCTCTCACTGGTTGCATCACGGAGCGCAATGAGCGCAGGTGATGCTGCTGCTAAGAGTCGATCTTCACCAGCGGCAGCAGCAAGTTCAGCTGGACGTGGTCCAAGGACAAACCTGCCGGTCAGATCGCGTGAGATCAATCGATGTACCTCTAAGGCGAGGGCCAATCGATGAGCGGTGGGGCGGGCAATCGCTGTAGCTGCCACTAACTCTGCAAGTGAGTGGGGGCCAGACTCTAAAACAGTGAGAATATGGATTGATTTGTCTAAAACGCCAACTCCGCTATTCTTGCGCTTGTCCATAATCTAATACTGCCATCTCATTAGTTGAGACGCAACAGCCGCAGTATTTTTTTATTGAGAAGGGGTATGAGCTATGGGAAAGACTATGGCAGAGAAAATCTGGGCCGATCACATTGTGCGCAGCGCCGATGGCGAACCAGATCTACTTTATATTGATCTTCATTTAATCCATGAGGTAACCAGCCCCCAGGCCTTTGATGGCTTACGTCTTACTGATCGAAAAGTTCGTCGCCCAGATTTAACAATTGCAACAGAAGATCACAATGTTCCAACCATTGATATCGATAAACCTATTGCCGATCCCATCTCTCGTCTCCAGGTAGAAACGCTCCGTAATAACTGTAAAGAATTTGGCATACGGCTCCACTCATTAGGAGATGTTGAACAGGGAATTGTCCATGTCGTCGGGCCACAACTTGGAATTACCCAACCTGGTTTAACAATTGTCTGCGGCGATTCCCATACCTCAACCCATGGCGCATTCGGCGCTCTAGCTTTTGGTATTGGTACCAGTGAGGTTGAACATGTTCTTGCTACTCAGACCCTGCCACTTGCCAGGCCAAAAACGATGGCCATTACTGTTAATGGCTCGCTTAAAGAAGGGGTAACTTCCAAAGATATTATCCTTGCGATTATTGCAAAAATCTCGACCGGTGGCGGCCAGGGCTATATCATCGAATATCGCGGATCGGCTATTAAAGAGCTTTCAATGGAAGCGCGAATGACAATTTGTAATATGTCGATCGAAGCGGGCGCTCGAGCAGGGTTGATCGCACCAGATGAAATAACTTTTGCATACCTTAAAGATAAACCTCATGCCCCAAAGGGGAAGGATTGGGATGATGCACTTCTTTATTGGAAATCGCTCTGCTCAGATCCAGATGCCCGCTTTGATGCAGAGGTAATCCTTGATGGCGATGAGATCGAACCTTTTGTTACTTGGGGAACCAATCCTGGCCAAGGTATATCGCTCAGCGGATCGATCCCAGATCCTGAGGCGATATCTGATCCACAAGAGCGAAGCGCTGCAGAGCGAGCGCTTCAATATATGGATCTTCAGCCTGGAACTGCCATGAAATCAATCAAAATTGATACTGTCTTTCTTGGTTCTTGTACCAATGGTCGAATTGAAGATCTTCGATCAGCGGCCCAGATTATTAAAGGGAAAAAGGTGGCAGAAAATATCCGGATGATGGTTGTTCCAGGTTCTGCAAAGGTTCGCCTTCAAGCAGAGAGTGAAGGCTTAGATAAAGTCTTCCTTGATGCAGGAGCTGAGTGGCGATCTGCAGGTTGCTCGATGTGTCTTGGAATGAATCCTGATCAATTAAAACCTGGAGAGCGCGCAGCATCTACCTCTAATCGAAACTTTGAAGGCAGACAAGGCAAAGGTGGCAGAACCCATCTAGTCAGTCCTCTCGTTGCCGCAGCAACTGCGCTAAAGGGAAGCTTGGCAGCGCCATCAGATCTTTAATTACTGTAAAGATCCAGTAAAGAATTGATATTTTATTTCGATCGAGGAAGGTAAGAGGAAAATGGAAAAGTTTATTTCACATACTGGCAAGGCAGTTCCGCTCCGTAGAAGCAATGTTGATACCGATCAGATCATCCCTGCTTCCTATTTAAAGCGAATTACTCGCTCTGGTTTTGAAGATGGACTTTTCTCTGCCTGGCGTAGTGATCCTGAATTTGTTTTAAATCAAGATAAATATAAGGCAGGAACTATTCTCATTGCCGGAGCAGATTTTGGGACAGGATCATCGAGAGAGCATGCAGTCTGGGCGCTTCAAAATTATGGCTTTAAAGTTATTCTCTCGCCACGGTTCGCCGATATTTTTCGGGGCAATTCACTTAAAGGGGGCCTCTTGACCGTGATCCTTACTGAGTCGGAGATTGAAACGCTCTGGTCTGAAGTCGAGCAGAATCCAGATACCCTCATTACTGTTGATCTCAAAACTCGCTCGATTAGATATCAGTCGGAAAATACTGAGAAGAAACTTTCTTTTGAGATGGATGATTTCACCGTATGGCGATTGATGGAAGGTTTTGACGATATTGGTTTAACTCTCCGACATACTGAGGCAGTTGATCGTTTTGAAGAAAAACGCCCTATTTTTAAGCCTAAAACCCTCCCGATTCTCTCTTAATAAAAACTCTCAAGTAAATATTGAGGGTTTTTACCGCGTAAAAAGTGAATTTTTCGGGTATTGATGTAATTTATTTCTCTGCGACACACCGACTCACCTTCACAGTAACCCCATTTTTATGCGTAAATTTCTCTCAACGTTAAGCGAGCGCTTAACTTAGATCTAAGGGGAATAGATGAACAAGGCCCAGTTCATTGCGACGTTGGCACCATATTTCAACGGTAGCAAGAAGGAAGCGCAATATGCCGTTTCCATCGTTTTCGATTGTATTGTGCGAACAATTCACAAAGGCGAAGATGTAACCATCAATGATTTCGGTAAGTTTAAGAAAGTCGATCGTAAAGCTCGTAAGGGCCGCAATCCTTTCACTGGCGAAACCATCCAAATTAAGGCAAGCAAGAAAGTTCGCTTTCTCCCAGCAAAGGGTTTAAAGGAAGTGATCTCCGGAGCTCGTAAACTCGAAGCAGCTCCAAAGCCGCCAGCTCCAAAGCCAGTTAAGGTTGCTAAGCCGGTAGTTAAAAAGGCAGCCAAAAAGGTAGCGAAGAAGGTTGCTAAAAAGGCAGCTCCAAAAAAAGCAGTTAAAAAGGCAGTTAAAAAAGGTAAGCGTTAAAGATAGTAAGAAGAGAGAAAAATGGGTCGCGCGGTAGCGTGGCCCATTTTTTCTTCCCTATCCTTTCCCTATGGCTACCCATCCTTCTTTAGCTGAGGGCAGTGGGGGAGAAATTATTTACCAGCCGCCACGAGGCAAGCCGCTTGGAGTCAACCCCTGGTTTCGTATCGGTGCATTTGTCTTAAAGCCTTTACTTAATATGGTGGTAAAGAAGGATTGGCGCGGTGGTGATTTAATTCCAAAAAGTGGGGCAGCGATAGTTGTCTGCAATCATCTTTCATATTTAGATCCGCTTACCTTTACTCATTTTCTCTATAACAATGGTCGGGCACCTCGCTACCTTGGCAAGAAGGCAGTCTTTGATCTTCCATTGATTGGTCGCGTTCTTCGCGGCGCAGGACAGATTCCAGTAGACCGAGAATCAAAAGATGCGGTGCAATCGCTTGAACATGCGATTGCAGTCTTAAAGGCCGGCCACCTTCTTGGAGTTTATCCAGAGGGAACTTTGACGCGAGATGAAAATCTCTGGCCGATGAAGGCAAAGACTGGTGTTGCACGTCTTGCTCTCCTTACCGGCGTCCCTATTATTATCTGCGCTTCTTGGGGAACTCAGCGTGTTATTCCCAGGTACTCCAATCGAATTAAATTATTTCCGCGATCTACAGTGAGTATTGTTGCTGGAGAGGTGGTAGATCTATCTCCATGGCAAGATCGCTCTGGCGATAGCCAAGCTTTAGAGGAGGCAACTGATCACATTATGGATCGGATTACAAGGTTACTAGAAGATCTTCGTGGTGAAAGTAAGCAAGGCGAGAGATTTGATCTGAAGAGCTCTGATTTACCTAAAATTGGAAACTATCTTAAGAAGAAGCGTAGAGGTCATGAGTAGAAAAATTTCTATTATCGGAGCAGGTGCTTGGGGAACAACTCTTGGGCAAGTTGCAGTTGATGCTGGGTCTGAAGTTCTGATCTGGGGTAGGAATCCAGAGATCGTTGCAGAGATTAATGAGAGAAGCAGTAACGAGAAATTTCTCCCAGGAATTAAACTACCAAGTCAATTAAGAGCAACAGGTGATATCACTCAAGCTTTTGAAAGCGCAGAGGCGATAATTTTAGCGATCCCAGCTCAGAGCCTTCGTGAAAATCTAGAGAGCTGGAGAGATTTCTATCCTCGAGAAAAAGTATCCATCAGTACCCTCAAAGGGATTGAACTCTCAACTCAACTTCGCATGAGCCAAGTTTTGATGGAGGTGATTGGAGTTGGTAGCAACGAGATCGGATTTATTACTGGCCCAAATCTTGCAGGTGAATTATCGCTACGCCAGCCTGCTGGCGCAGTAGGAGCATCTGAAAATCCGCTAGTTGCGCAATTGATTGCAGAGATATTTACAACATCATATTTTCGAGTTCTTACATCGGCCGATCTGCTTGGCTGTGAACTTGCTGCTGCGCTCAAAAATATTGTTGCAGTAGCAGTTGGAGTTGTTGTCGGTCTTGGCTATGGAGAAAATACCCAGGCGATGATTATCACTCGAGGTCTTAATGAAGTTACAAAACTTGGTGTAGCACTTGGCGCACAACCATTAACTTTTTCAGGACTTGCAGGGATGGGTGATTTAGTGGCAACCTGTCAATCATCGCTATCGCGAAATAGATCTTTTGGCGAGGAGATCGGCAGGTTAGGCAGTAGCGAGCTTGCCTCTACATCCTTTTCAAAAACTGTCGAGGCAGTGGCATCTGCAGGTGCGGTAGTAGAGATGGCAAATATGGTGGGAGTTGAAATTCCGATCATTGAATCGGTTGCTGATCTTATTGCTGGGCGGCTAACACCACTCCAAGCTTTGGAGAAGATAAGTGCGATGAGTACCGGGGCAGAGCTGGATTTTCGAGAGAGCTCAATATGAGCGTTATAAAAGTTGGTTTAATCTGTGGGGGAGAAAGTGATGAACATGAGATCTCTTGTCTCTCAGCCCTCTCAATATTTGATGCAATAGATCGAGAGAAATTCCAACCACTTTTACTAGGAATTTCTCAAGATGGTGAGGGATTTATTGAGCTGCAAGGGCGAGAAGATTTTGATAGCGATCAGAATGGACTTCCAGTTGTTCCTGAGAAAGGAAACTTTCAAGCCTTGGATCCAGAGATTCAACTTCTCTTTCCCCTGCTTCATGGCGCAAATGGTGAAGATGGAGTATTTCAAGGGTATGCAGATTTTCTTGGGTTTAACTATCTTGGCTCTGGCGTTCTCGCCTCTGCTACAGCAATGGATAAGGCAGTAGCAAAAGAAGTTTTTATTCAGAGCGGCCTCAAAGTAGCGCGTGGGGAAGTGGTAAGAGATAAAAATTGGAAAAATCAGAATTTTTCTTATCCCTTTTTTATTAAACCAGCTACTGGTGGATCTAGCCGTGGGACAGTTAAGGTCAAGTCTGAGAGTGAAGTTTTCACCGCAATTAATGAAGCCTTTAAATACGATGATAAAGTTTTAATTGAAGAGGCGATCATTGGGCGCGAAATTGAGTGCGGAGTATTAATTATCGATGGCGAGGTGAAGAGCTCTCTACCTGGTGAGATAAAGATTGTTGGCGCACATGAGTTTTATGATTATGAGGCAAAGTATCTTGACTCTGCAACAGAGCTTCTCATACCAGCCCCCATCTCAGATCAATTAAGCGAGGCAGTTCAAACTCTTGCAAAGAAAGCTTTTACAGCGATTGGTTGTGAAGGGTTGGCTCGAGTTGATTTCTTTATTACCAATGAGGACGAGATAATCATCAATGAAATTAATACAATGCCTGGCTTTACCTCGAAATCTGCATTCCCGCTCTTATGGAAGGCGACAGGTCTTTCCTATCAGGAGCTGATTACCGTTTTAATTGAAGGTGGTTTAGCAAAAATAAAATAAATTGGTTCGATATCAATTCGATATCGATTAGGTCTTACATAGATGTGACAGGACAGGTAAGCGTTCGGGTAATTCCTGGTACCGCTTGAACCTTAGAGAGAATTATGCGACCAAAATCTTCCATCGAGGCGGCCTCAGCGCGCATAATGACATCGTAAGGGCCGGTGACCCCTTCAGCCAAGGTAACTCCAGAGATTGCAGAGAGAGCTGTTGCAACGCTGGCGGCTTTGCCAATATCGGTTTGGATCAATATGTAGGCCTGAATCGACATACGCCAACGGTAGCGCAGATATTTCTGATCGAAAAGCCCAGATCGGTGAGCGAGCTAAAGTTATCCAATTATGAGCGGAGATTATCGCGGCAGGTATGGAAGTGAATCAGAGCTGATTGCTGCTCTGGCAACGCTCTTCCAATCCGGAGCTGAAAAAATCCCGGCTGATCTCATTGTTGATATCGGCGATGATGCGGCAATCATTCAGACAGCTGGCGATCTGATGGCGCTCTCATCAGATTTATTGGTTGAAGGTACTCATTTTAAAATGGAATATAGCGATCTTTATTCGATTGGGAAGAAAGCGGCGGTAGCAAATCTTGCCGATATTTTTGCCATGGGAATCAGACCACGTTTCTTTCTCGTCTCCGTAGCTCTAGATGAGCGCTTTCTCCATAATGAAAGTTCCAAAAATTCCATTCTCGAATTGGCCCGCGGAATTCATGATCAAGCCAGCCAATTTGGCGTGAGAGTTATCGGTGGCGATATCGCAAGATCAGATCGATTGACAATCTCGATCACAGCTCTTGGTAATGGTTCAAAGAAAGTTACTCGCTCTGGAGCTAAAGTTGGCGATGGCCTCTTCATTACCCAATTGCCAGGTAGATCACTTCTTGGACTTGAGCAATTGCGTAAGGGTATAAATATTGATGGAGAATCGATTGCTCATCATCTTGCTCCAGAAGTTGATTTCGAAAAATTTTTCACGATCTCACGCTCGGCAACTGCGCTCTGCGATATCAGCGACGGCTTGATATCAGAAGCCGGCCATATTGCTCGGGCAAGTGAGGTTGATATAAATATTGAGAGCGCAGCGCTAAAACATCATCCCAACTTTGAAAAAATTAGCGAGCTAGCCAAGGAGCTAGGGATAGATCCAATTGCTGCAATTATTGAAAGTGGCGAGGAACATTTCCCTATTTTCACTTCGAGAATTGATGAGCTAGGCAAGCTAGATGGAATGAAGAACGGCTTTAAGATCGGGGACGTTCTCGCTAAAGCTGGGGAGAGCGGGCGGGTGATGCTAGATTTTCAAGAAGAGAAGCGAAGCGGGTTTTCGCACTTTTAAAAGTTAGCGACTGACTTTCCCGGCCTTGAGGCATGAGGTGCAGACATTTTGACGCTTGGTATATCCGCCAACGAGAGTTTTGATCCGTTGAATATTTGGATTCCATCGACGACGGGTACGGCGTTTAGAGTGGGAGACATTGTTTCCAAAGCTGGGGCCTTTGCCACAGATATCGCATACTGATGCCACGTTAACTCCCTTAAAAAATTCCGACTTTTGCGTGGCAAAGAGTATCTCGAAGGGGTCAGGTTAAGGAAATCGAGGGGAAATGAGTTTAGAGTGAGGGCGATATGGAAGGTAATGATTTTCTGGGGAGCAAACTCGATCGGGTTATCGGGCCAAAGACCGCCGCTGCCTTCACCTCCGCCTTTGGCTATCAGTTGGCTGAAGATCTACTAACCCACTATCCAAGGCGCTATATCCGACGCGGGGAATTGACCGATATCGATCAGATTCCCGTTGGCAGTGAAGCAACGATTCTGGCGGAAGTTCTCTCCACAAAAGTTCGGAAAATTCCTGGACGTAAGGGAGCAATTCTCGAAACAGTTGTCACCGATGGCAGAGCCAAATTAACTCTCACCTTCTTTAATCAAGCATGGCGCGAGAAAGAACTTCGAACAGGTAGGCAAGGACTCTTTGCTGGAAAAATTTCACTCTTTAATGGCAAACGACAACTGGCGCACCCTGAATATCAATTAATTCCTGAAGGTGATGATGTTGATGGAGCGATTGATCAATTCGCTGGAAAGTTAATTCCCATCTATCCAGCTAGCGGAAAACTTCCCTCTTGGAAAATTCAACAATCTATCTCCTTGGTGCTCGATACTCTAGGAGAGATTCTAGATCCACTTCCAGAAGAGTTTCGAGAGCTCTTTCAGTATCCAAGTAAACGAGATGCCTTTATCAATGTTCATCGCCCTGAGAGTATAGAGAGCGCCGAGAGAGCGCTTGCTCGATTGACCTTTGACGAAGCGCTTCTGCTTCAATTAATACTTATTAGAAAGAAAAATAAACTTAAGAAAGCTATCTCGAAAAAGCGAGTGACAAAGAGCGATGGAATTTTATCGAAATTTGATCAATCTCTTCCTTTCACGCTCACCGAAGGGCAACAGCGAATAAGTGATGAAATTGAGAGTGATTTAAAGAGTGAACACCCAATGTATCGCCTTTTACAAGGTGAAGTGGGATCGGGAAAGACTGTTCTTGCCATCCGCGCCATGCTCTCAGTAGTTGATGGCGGTGGACAAGCAGCCCTCCTTGCCCCAACAGAGGTACTGGCTCAACAGCACTTTAGAAATTTATCAAAATCATTATCCCCATTTCTTGATACTCTCAATTTCACAGAAGATCCCACTTCAACGCAGAGAATTTCTATCGCACTTCTTACCGGGTCTCTCTCTTCGCGCGAGAAAGAGGAGATTAGAGGGAGAATAAAGCGCCACGAAGTTGATCTTGTTATTGGAACCCAT
>JAQCKU010000106.1 GCA_027592195.1 Actinomycetota bacterium | reverse complement strand
GTTCCTAAATTTGCTGGTATCTATGAACCACTTGCGCTAGCAATTTTGGCGCTGGTTCTGGTTTATCTGCTCAATATTTCTACTATCGGTAGAAATCTTCGGGCAACGCGCGAGGATCTCTTGGCAGCTCCTGCACTTGGAATAAGTATTCAGAGAGTTCGTTGGATCGCCTTCACACTCTCTGGCGCACTTGCTGGGCTATCGGGTGCGATGTATGTCCATGTGGCGGGAACTTGGCAGGTACAAGATTATTACCTGGTTTTTACCTTCTTAACACTTGCGATGTTAGTTATTGGCGGATCAGCGAGCATGTGGGGCGCAGTTGTCGGAACTTTAATTGTGACCGGCGTTGGTCAGATCCTGCTGCTCTGGGAGCAAGGAAAATCCGTTCTTGGCCTCAAACTTGATCTACCTAATGGAATGCGATCGCTTTTAATTGCTGCAACTTTAGTTGGGATGTTGCTCTGGCGATCTGGTGGCGTAACTAATGGGAGAGAATTTAAAATTAAATTACTGCGAAAGTAGCTCTCGCAACTTTCCACCATTCTCATCGGCCATCGCAGCTTTGCCCAGCGCAGCGATCCGCTCTGCCGCAGCTTTCCCACCGCTCTTACCATCGGCGGCTTCTTTCCGTAGTCGATTAACCTCCACCATAATGGCGTTAAAGTTAGCCATACCGTTCTTATGGGTATCGCCATAACCTTTAATCACATTGGCAAGCTCGGCAACTTCGACGGCAAGATCATAATTTTCACTGGCAACGGGAAGAATGACCTCTAACCATTGATCAATTCGCTTCTGCTCAACTGAAAAGCGGAGTGATCGCCGTCGTAGTGGGCGAAGTTTTGCCAGCGTGTAGAGAAGAAGATATCCATGAAGTGATGTGGTGTGGAGGCGAAGTCCGTTTTTTGTAACTTTCTCAATCACACCGCTGACAAGTTTTGATTTTAAAATTGCTCGGCCGATAGGGCCAGGGAGAGTATCGGTAATCTCCTCTACCCCAGGATGGAAAAATTCGCGAACCTGTGTGATCTGATCTTCTTTGACTTTCGCCTCTTTTTTAACGCGATCAAATCTGCTCCGCCGCGACTTTAAATCGGCGACCCGGATAGTGTCCTCATAAGTCATCCAGAGCGCGGTATATCGCGCCACTTCAGTAAGTAATCGATAGGTCCCATCCCCGATCTCGCCATCTTTCTTGGCGATGGGTGTGATGCGATCTAAATATTCTTTTGCATAGTTAAGGTCTTGATAATCTGCGCACCGTTTAATTCCATTGACAAGAATTAAAGTGAGCGCTTCAGGAAATTCTGCCTTCACTCGAGCGGCAAGATCTTTTAATTTTGGCCCGACTGCGCTCTGCGGGTCATTAATAATTGCCAGCTCTTGCTCGGGTGTTGGGCCAGAGCTCTCACTAGCTGGCTTCTTACCAATTTCTATGGTGATTGGGGTTGTCTTTGGCTTTTTCGCAAGCTCATAGGATTTTTCAAAGGCTTTAATTGATGGCTCCACGCCAACGCCGCCTCGGCGAATCGCTTCAATAAATTCTTCTTTCGGCCAGGCAAGTGCACCTGATCCTGCCAGCGCGCCAAAAAGGGATGCCGAGATGACCGTTCCGTTTTCTTCAGCAACAGCGGCAAAGTTAGCGGAGATAAATTTCTTACTCGATTCTTCGCAGGCTTGAATGATCTCCTCAGATTCCACCCGGCCATCGCCCATCGCTGTCTTTTCTTGCATCGAATACATCCGATTGGTTGATGCAATCAGCGTTGTAGTCTCTGGGGTAACAAATCCACGAAAGACAGCGCGCCCTGCCTCCATTAACTCCGATGCTAAAACAATATCGACCTCACCAGGTGTTGGCATGGTGGAGAGAATGGGCTCGCGCCCGCTCTGATCATTTTCCATAAACTCTAAGTAATAAATAGTGGAGCCAGTTCGTTGCGCAACACCAGGCACAGAGGTGGTCTGAGCCCAGTAACCATTTTTCTCGGCAAGATCGACCGACCAATCAGCGAGAACGCCGCCGCCTTCACCGCCCATAGCAACAATGGCCATAGTGATCGGACGCTTCATTGCTACATTATTTTCACTGGTATTAGACATCTGCCAAGATCCCAGCCAATCTTCGATCAATACCATTTTGTAAAACGTTAATAACAGATTTTCTCAAGGAGAGTTTGGTCCGATCCCAGATATTTGGATTGGAGATAACTTCGGTTCGATAAAACGATGGGCAGAGAACGGCGGCATGTGCTGCTTCACCGCAGAGTCCGCAACCAATACAAGAGGAAAGAATGGTGGCAATCGGATCTTTCCGTAGCGGATCTGGATTGCTCGCAATAGTCAGCGATGGACAGCCATTAATTCGGATACAGGAGTGATCTCCAGTGCAGGTCTCTGGATCGATACCAAAGCGCTCTTTGACAACCCGCTTTCCCTCTTTAATTTTCTTTGCAATAAGAGGTTTTTCACGTCGTGAGCGATTGAGGGTACATTCACTCTGAGCAACGATAACTTTCGGTTCATTCGTTTTTGTCGT
>JAQCKU010000023.1 GCA_027592195.1 Actinomycetota bacterium | reverse complement strand
AGGATTTGGAACTCTCGGTGCATTTATCGCGCTGATGACTATGGGCCATATCATCCACAAAGTTGGCACCTACCCGGTGTTGATGGGAAGTACTGCGGTGATGATGGCAACTTTTTACATACTTGCCAATACCACTAGCCCTATGATCTTCTTCTTCGTCAACATTGTCTGCGGTATGTCTTGGTCTTCCTACCATATTTCCATCAATACCCAGACAATTCACCGTCAAAATAAGTTAGGGATCAATGCCATCCCACACCTTCATGGTGTCTGGACAATGGGTGCCGTCTCCTCCGCCCTCTTATCTTCTCTTATTGCAGAAGATATTTCTTTTGCATGGCATATGAATACCTTGACCACTGTTGTTGGATCTTTAATGCTCTTTACAATCTTTAAGCTTCGCTCAATCTGTATCCCGGCACGTGATATTAAAGATGAAGATGGAGCAATTGGTTTCGTTGAAATGATTAGATCATTTCGCGTTGACTGGGTGTTGTCGAGTGCGTATCTATCTGTATTAGCTCTAGAGATAACTGTCAGTGATTGGTCTGTTCTCTTTAATCGAGATGTCCTTGGGATCAGCAAGGGAATTGCAATCATTCCTTACATAATATTTATGTCAGCAATGATTATTGGAAGGTTAGGTTTTAATAATTTTGTGAAGGATCGCGAAGAGTATAAAGTTCTTAAAGTTTTTACTCTTTATGGCGGCGTTGGATTTAGCGCATTTTTACTTCTAGCATCGTTTATTGGATCGGCAAACCCCGGCCTTGCTTTCACGCTTTTAATGGTTGGATTCTTTATGGGAGGACTCGGTTCATCATTTCTTGGTCCATTTCTCTTCCAGTTTGCGGCGAAGCGAAGTCCTCGCCCCGATAGCGTTGCTCTGGCAGAGTTGAGCCCAACAAATACCGCCCTCACCTTGGTCTATAAATTAATTATTGCCTGGATCGCACAAGCTCTTGGTTTAACGGTTGCGCTATTAATCCCAGGAATTGCTTTCCTGCTTCTCGCCTTTTATATCCGCAAGGTCATCTTGCTGGAGGAGAAGCGATAAAGATTGAGCTCTAACCAGAGCCTTCGGTATTGCCAGGGTCTGCAGCGGAAACATCATCGAGCTTATAGCGCTCTAGCGCTTGAAGAAGAACTTTACTCTTCATATCTCCACTTTTTACAAGTTGAGTCAAAGTCGCTACAACAATGGATTCTGCATCAACTTTAAAGTGGCGCCGTAGGGCCCCTCGAGTATCAGATAGGCCAAATCCATCAGTACCAAGAGATAAGAAACTTTGATTTACCCATGGTGCAATCTGATCTTGAACTGCTCTCATGAAATCACTGACAGCAACAACAGGTCCTTCATACTTACTTAAAGCTGATGTGAGGAATGCACGCTTTTGGTTTTCCGGATTGAGAAGATTATGACTATCAACTTCAAGTCCATCTCTTCGAAGCTCATTCCAAGATGTGACAGAGAAAACGTTTGCACCAATTCCCCAATCCTCTTTCAAGAGGGCTTGGGCTTTAAGCGCTGCGTTGACGGCAACTCCTGATGCCAAAATATTTGCCTTCTTCCGAGATTTTGGCGCTGCACTGTAGAGATAGATTCCCTTCAGTAGACCATTTACATCAAGATCTGAAGGCTCTTCAGGTTGTCGATATGGCTCGTTGTAGACGGTGAGGTAGTACATAACATTTTCAGATTTCTCACCATACATTCGCCGTAGCCCATCTCTGACGATATGGCCGAGTTCAAATCCATAGGCTGGGTCATAAGAGATAACTGCAGGATTTGTGGAAGCGAGAAGATGTGAGTGTCCATCTTCGTGCTGAAGACCCTCTCCATTAAGAGTGGTTCTTCCTGCTGTTGCTCCCATAATAAATCCACGGGTCATCTGATCTGCAGCGGCCCAGAAAGCATCACCAGTTCTCTGGAAGCCAAACATTGAATAGAAAATATAGATTGGAATCATCGGCTCATCATGGGTTGAGTAAGAGGTTCCTACTGCGGTAAATGAGGCAGTTGATCCAGCTTCATTAATTCCTTCATGCAAAATGACGCCACTTGTTGATTCTTTATAGGAGAGCATCAACTCTCGGTCAACAGATAAATAACGCTGACCATGTGGTGAATAAATCTTCAGCGTTGGAAAGAGTGAGTCCATTCCAAATGTTCTTGCTTCATCAGGAATGATTGGAACAAATCGCCAACCCATCTTCTCATCTTTAATGAGATCTTTTAGTAGCCTGACAAATGCCATGGTTGTGGCAACTTCTTGATTTCCTGAACCACGTCTGAGAACTTCAAATGCAGATTGTGGTGGCTGAACAATCGGCTTTGAATGATTTCGCCGCTTAGGAATAGATCCACCAAGAGCTTTTCGCCGCTCCATCATGTACTCATACTCTTCTGAATCTTTACCAGGATGGAAATAAGGTGGCAGATAAGGATCTAACTTCTCATCTGATACTGGGATAAAGAGTCGATCTCTAAAAGTTTTAAGATCTTCAATACTCATCTTCTTCATCTGATGTGTGCTATTTCTACCCTCAAAGGTGGAACCGAGAGTCCATCCCTTAATTGTCTTTGCCAGAATAACGGTTGGTCTTCCATTGTGCGCAGTTGCTGATGCATAAGCAGCATAGAGCTTTCGATAATCATGGCCACCGCGTTTTAAATTCCAGACCTGATCATCACTCCAACCAGCGACCATGGCAGCAGTTCTTGGATCCCTGCCAAAGAAATTGGCGCGAACAAATGCGCCATCTTCTGCCTTATATGTTTGGAAATCTCCATCTGGAGTGGTGTTCATAAGATCTAGGAGGGCGCCTTCTCGATCCATAGCAAAGAGCGGATCCCACTCTCGTCCCCAAACAACTTTGAGAACGTTCCAACCTGCACCACCAAAGAGAGCTTCTAGCTCTTGAATAATTTTTCCATTGCCTCTCACCGGTCCATCGAGGCGTTGCAAATTACAGTTCACAACAAAGGTGAGATTATCTAAACCTTCACGCGCTGCAAGTGTGAGACCAGAAACTGACTCTGGTTCATCCATCTCACCATCGCCAAGAAAAGCCCAGACTCTCTGATCACTTGTATCTTTAATTCCACGTCCTTGAAGATAGCGATTGAAACGAGCTTGATAAATTGCATTGAGCGGGCCAAGACCCATGGAGACTGTGGGAAATTCCCAGAACTCTGGCATAAGCCGTGGATGCGGATAAGAAGAAAGTCCTCCACCTGAATGAGAGAGCTCTTGTCTAAATCCATCGAGTTGATGTTCTGTTAAACGACCTTCCATAAATGCCCGTGAATACATTCCTGGACTTGCATGGCCTTGAAAATAAATTTGGTCTCCACCACCTGGATGATCTTTTCCACGGAAGAAATGATTAAAACCAACTTCATAGAGTGCAGCAGAAGATGCAAATGAGGATATATGTCCACCAACTCCAATGCCGGGGCGTTGCGCTCGGTGAACAAGAAGCGCTGCATTCCACCTGATGTAGGCACGGATTCGTCTTTCAATACTCTCATCACCAGGAAAGGCAGGTTCACGCTCTGGCGGAATAGTGTTGATGTAATCAGTAACGCGAAGCGCCGGGACATTCACGCCTTTTTCATGAGCGCGCTTTAAGAGCGCTTGCGTAAGATAACGTGCACGATTGGCGCCACCATGTTTCAAGAGCGCATCAAAGGATGCATGCCATTCAGCTGTTTCCGAAGGATCGGTATCAATTAGCTGGTCGATGGCGTGATCTGGGACTTCGTTGATCTCTGATGAACTCATAGGGGGTATCTTCCCAACTAATACCCGAAATGCTGAAATTTGACCTTGCGTGAAATGGGTAAAACAGGTGGACTTGCCCTGTGAACACACCCACAGGCCTGGGATCGGCTGGAAGCCGGCTAGGTATCCAATCTGATTGGATGATTTTAGAGATTGGCCATGATCAAGACTGCGATGAAGATCTCCGAAATGAGATCTCCCTGGCCTGCGGCAACCAGTTATTGGAAAATGGAACCGATGAAGTTGTTGATGCAGTTCTTCTCTGGTGGAGAGAAGACGATGGTGATCTTGTTGATCAATTAGTGGATGCACTTACCTATCTCACCGAACACGGTCCAATCTGGCTTCTTACACCAAAGGCTGGAAGAGCGGGATATGTGGAAGCAAGTGATATTCAAGATGCAGCCCCAACTGCAGGGCTCAGTGTTACTTCAACAACACCTATTGCAAAGGATTGGATCGCAACTCGAATTTCAGCAAGGCCTGCCAATAAGGGTTCAGTTAAAGTTTCAAAAAAGAAATAATCTAATCTTCTTGTAATTTTACAAAAAGAAAACTTTAGGAGGAGAAAATGGCGATCCAAGCTGGAGAGATAGCACCTGATTTTGAATTATCAAATCAACATGGTGAAAAAATTAAACTCTCTGATTTTCGAGGGAAGAAAAATGTCATGGTTGTATTTTATCCAGCGGCATTTACTGGAAAATGTACGGGAGAATTATGCGCTTTACGAGATGATTTGAGCTCATTTCAAAATGAGAAAGTTGAACTTCTTGCCATCTCATGTGATTCTATTTTTGCATTAAAAGTTTTTGCAGAGCAAGAGAAATATTCATTCTCACTTCTTGGTGATTTTTGGCCTCATGGAGAGGTATCTCAAAAGTATGGAGTATTTATGGCTGAGCGTGGTTTTGCTGGGCGAGGCACCTTCATCATAAATAAAGAGGGAAGAGTTCACTGGTCGGTCTATAACGCCTCGGGAGATGCCCGTGATTTGAGCGATTACAAGGAAGCGCTCGCCTCGTTGTAGTATTTCGCCTCTTGACCGGGAGACCGAAACCGGGTGGTTAGCTCAGTGGTAGAGCGCCTCGTTTACACCGAGGATGTCGGGGGTTCGAAACCCTCACCGCCCACAAGTATTATCTCAGCGGGATTTTTCCCATTTCTCAAAAGCCCATAAATCAATCTCATCAAGATTGAGTAGATCCATATCGTTTGCCGCCAAGATATCTGAAATCTGGGCTCGGTGTTCAGCGGCATGGTGAACTGCCTGGGCGAAAATAGTGGAAGTGTGAAACTCGACCTCGTTGCCGAATTCAATAATGCTTGGCAACTTATCCAGATCATCGATCAGAGTAAGCATCTTTTCGTCGATGATCGCATCGTAATGTAGAGGTGCGATTATCCGATTTAGGAAACCCTCACCGCCCACCTATTAAATTGGAGAGATCCCTAATTTGATCTGATCCTCAAATGAGGCAGCTCGATGAATATTTAGATCAAGGATTTAAATTATCTAGCCCCACTTCTAAGGAATCTATGGTTAAATCGTGAAATGAAAGTCCGGTGGGTTGGGTTATCTCTTCTTTTAGTTATGGCCACTCTGATTTTCCAGCCGCACTCTGGCCATGCCCATCAGCCCGTTGATCTGGGATTAAAAAATATCACCGCTAATCAAGGCCCAATCTTGCCAGATGGCACAGTCTCCTTTGCAATCCGGGCAAATTTTACGAAACCAAATCAGGTGAGAAGTTTTAGGGCGGTCTTAAAAGCATCGGATCTACTTAATTTTGAATATCTCATCATTGATAACGCACCCGAGAATAAATTGAGAATGAATAGATTGCCAAAGGCCACGATCACTTATCCATCAGGAAAAAAAGTGGTAGTTAAATTAAACGAGCGTATTCAGTTTTTTGAGCCATATAGCAGGACCAATTATCTCTACCTAGGTAGATTTACTGATCTTGCTGAGGATGGTATTTATAAAGTGAGGGTTAAATCAAAGAGAGCTGCCAGAGTTACTCTGGCAATTGGTCAAAGAGAGGTTAGAGGAGAGGTCTTCTCTGCCGCTACTTGTTTAGTTAATAGGTCGGTTAATGGGGGAGCAGATGAGATCACTCGTGGAGAGGCTGCAACCTTAGTTGGAATGAGTAAGGAAGAGGCAAGAGAGTGTGCAGCTACACTCAATTGGCAATTTAGAATTGGGGCTGAAGATGATGAACAGTTTGCTCTAACTAAAGATTATCGATTAGATCGAGTAACCGTTACCATTAAAAATAATTTCATTACTCAAGCAATTCCTGGCTAAGTATTTAGACTCTCAGAAGCATCAATTATTGCCGCTGCTGCTACCCCTAACTCAGATTGATTCACCTCTAGCCGATACAAAAAGAGATAGTCACTGCGGCCATCTCTCACCTCAACCTCTTGTTCAACACCTTGCTCATTTACCTTACAAGAAGTGAATTCAAATCCCTCATTATTAATCAACATTGAGTACCCAGTTCTGATGATGTTAGTGAACTGGTCTAAGGTGATCGTACTTTGAAATGAAGGGGCTGCATATTGATATGCTTCAGACCAATTTTGATCAGCCATGGCATTAATCTGCCCCGTAACATGTTTTTCAACGGCCGCTCTCTGTTTATCGCTGCAAAGTCCCGGGGATAGGGATTCAAATGGAGAAGGGCCACTGCAACTTGTTATCAAAGAAAATGAGAGTAGAGATAAAGAAAGAATTCGCTTTTTCTTCATCTCTCTAATTTACCCCGTATCTCCAATTAACCCATCACCGTTCCGCTTGTTGTATTACTTGCACGTTTTCTGGAAAATGTTGCCAGATTAATCTCCAGATTATTTTTAACACATTGATAAATGATTGGGTGATTATCATGATCATGGCCCATCTCCACTTGATTGATCAGGTGAGCCATAATTAATCCAGCGCCTGGTGCATTCTTAAATTGGTTTCCGCTTGTGCCAATTGCCAGATAAAAGCCAGGAACATCACTTTTGTCATAGATCGGCGTCCAGTCCGATGAAACATCATAAATTCCAACAACCCCAAGAGGATTTGATGGAATCTGGGCAGCTGGAAATCTTTTAGCAAATCTGTAGGTTTGAGATTCAAATAGTTCCATGGTTCTTGTCATATTTACTTCATCAACAAGATCTGGCTCCACCCACTCGAGCTCATCGCACTCTGGCTCAGTCCCACCAACCAAGGTGATACCTCCAGGGCCTGATCGAAGGTAAGTGCCAAGATCTAGATCACCCATTATTGGTCCAGGCAAAATATCTTTTGGAGTTGAGATTTGGTGCACCTCTACTCGAAGTGGTTTCAACTCCATTGTGAAATCACTGCCAGCACCGGCCATCTGATTTATCTGGGTTGACCATGGTCCTGCCACATTGACCACCAGATCAGCAGCGATTACCTCACCTTGTTCTTTCAGCGGCTTCTTACTCTGCGCGTCATAGTTTGCCACCCGGACACCTGAAACTCTGCCATTATTTTTTTCAATACCAATAACTAATTTACGGAAATGAAAATTAACTCCTTCACGCTTTGCAGCTGCAGCAAAATTCTGGGCAGCAAGGAGGGGGTCTGAGATATAACCGCCATGTTTAGAAAATATTGCGCCCAACTCTTCGCTTGCCTCATCCCAAAACTCATCTGATTTCACCGGTTTATTTGGCCAATACTTGCCAGCGTTAATCCCAGGCATCCGCTTTTTCAGGGTATTTGAATCCCAAATTTCATATGGAATTCCTATTTGTTCATAGAGTTTCATAGTTTTCTCATTGGAGAGAATTGGAGCATCTAGCATCACAAAACCACGATCTTCCAAGTGGGCGTAATACTCTTGAGAATTACTTAATGGATTCTTTGAGTAACCATCGCTTCCATCGATGAGATTTTGAAAATCCTTCCATAATGAAGTGCCACTGCATCAAAAGTTGAATAGTTGAATCTAACAACTGCGCTCGAGGCGCTCGTTGATCCCATACCTGCTGCAGAATTTCGATCGATAACACTCACATCATGGCCTGATCTCTTTAGCTGCAAGGCTATTGATGATCCAATAACCCCTGCGCCAATTACCACTGCGTGCATACCGTTAAGTTATCGAAGTGGTGGAAAATGTCAATCAGAAAGCTAAGTAATTTTCTTTAGCTTACTTTTCCTTGCAAAAAATGGAGGCTCTGCTATGGCAGCTTTACTTCTGATCTAATAGCCAATCGATAGCTTGATCTGCTCCATACCCCTTTGAATGTTGCGCGAGAAGTTCTTTTGCTCCTTCAATATCGCTTCCAAGTGTGACTATTGATGCCTCAACATATCCATCTTTTCTCACCTGTGGCAGACCAATATTGGCCATCAAGCCATTACAGAGGCATTTGCGTCCTTGGATTTCCTCGGGGTCTCCACCCTTTTTCAAAAATTGTGCATCAGGTTCAGAAGGACAGCGATAGATAATATTTCCAGTTTTAGATAAGACAGGCTCTCTAAGATATCCAAGGTCGCAAAGTTTTGGACGAGCTTTATAGCCCTCTTCGGTCGAGGTATGGCCGTCAATAAAGGCAACCTTGATTGGAAATGATGTGGGAGAGGCCTTCACATCTGTTTTTATTTCAAGCGAGCCATCTCTCAAACCAGTATGTAGTTCATCTCGAGTCCTCTGACTAAATCCTGAATCATTAGAGAGTGCAAATAAGGTTCCTATTTGCACACCTTGAGCTCCCAGATCCAAGGCAGCCTTAAGACGATCGGGTTTGCCATATGAACCTGCTAACCAAAAAGGTAAACCAATTTTCTTAATCTTCTCTAAATCTGCAATATCTTTTGGCCCATAAATTGGCTCACCGCTTGGATCAAATTCATACTTACCTCGAGGCGGTGCATTATGACCACCTGCAGAGTTATGTTCGATGATAAATCCATCTGGGCGCGTTTCTTCATCGCGGGCTAGGTATGTACCGAGGATATCCACGGAGATGATTGCAAGAAATTTTGGTCTCTTCAATTCTTTTAATTGTGGGGTAAATACATTGGGATTGATACTTGTTAAAACTTGAGTTCCACCAATAACATCAACGGGTACAGATCCCTCTTCCATCTTGGCCAATTTACGGATCAATTTTGGTAACTCTCGTGGGATTCCAGCGCCCATAATGATGTAATCAACTCCAGCCAACATGGCTCCAAAGACGCTGGCGGCAGTTGTCATCTGAATTTTATGGAGAAAATTAATTCCGATCACTCCGTTATGGCCATCTTTTGCCAGCCAAACTTCAACAAAGTTAGCCAATGCCAGTAACCCTTGAGCATCAAATTTTTGCTCTAACGTGATCTTTGGAACCATAATGTAGGGCTGATCTGATGGCTTTCCACCTTCAATAAAATACTTATTTAATACAGCAGCGACAATTTCTTGATTAGGAAAATGCTCCATTGCTCGTCTATAAGTTCCATGTAAATCTCCATCTTGAAGATGACGAACAAGAACGTTATCGATGGCGGTACCAGAGACAACGCCTAATTGATTCTTCTGTGAGACTTTCCGAGCTAGTTGCCAATTAGAGACAGCAATCCCCATACCACCTTGAATAATGACAGGATTGGGAGCGTTCAATGATTTCTGCCTCTCCTGCTGGGGGCTAGCACTCTGCGTACTATCTTCAAATGAGGTAGGCACCTCATAACAATGTTCTCAAGTGTAGTGGGACGTTATCAGATCTGCTTATTCAAGATATATCGTCGAATTGACCGCAGAGCGAACAGAACCTTAACTTCTCCTATGAGCGTTGAATTGAATGAGCCCACTGCTGAAAATCTCAAGAGGGTGATGTCTTCATGGCCGACCGGTGTTGGGCTGATAACTACCACCTCAAGCCAAGTGGACGGTTTGACTGGAAGTGTAGGTGAGCCAAGAGCGGTAGATAAGCCGGTTGGAATTCTCTGTAATTCTCTGGCTTCTATCTCGCTAGAGAAGAAATTGATTCTCTGGAGCGTTGATCATAGCTCTTCAACTTATCAGTATTGGATGGATGCTAAAACTTGGGCTGTCCACTTTTTAGCAGATGATCAGCAAAATATTATTGAGCAATTTAAGCAGAAAGGTGCTTTAAATAAATTTGAAAATATTGAGTACTCGCTCTCAAAAGAGGGAAATCCCATACTAAGTGGAGCTGTCGCAATTTTACATTGCAACACTGTAAATTTCGTTAAAACATATGACCATACTGTTATTTTAGGAGAAGTTATAAATCTAGAAATCTTTGATAAAAATCCTATGGTTTATGCCTTTAGTAAATTTACTTCCTATGGCTCCTAAAGCGGAAATTTTAAAAGTAAAATCTACATTTACTTCTAGTTTTTAAATTGATCTCGAACTGCCTCTGCCACAGATTTGACCACATTGGCATCGAAAACACTGGGAACAATAAATGAGGCATTTAACTGCGGTTCTGATACGCAGCTTGCGATCGCTTCAGCGCAGGCAACCAGGAGCTCATCGGTGATCTGCTTGGCGCCTGCATCAAGTAGCCCTCGAAATATTCCGGGGAATGCGAGAACATTATTAATTTGGTTGGGTTGATCGCTGCGACCTGTGGCAACGACGGCAGCATGCTTTCGGGCAAGTACTGGATCGATTTCAGGGTCAGGATTAGCTAGTGCAAAAACTATGGCACCAGGGGCCATATTGATAATGTCCTTCTCCGATAAAACATTAGGAGCGCTTACTCCAATAAAAATATCGGCGCCAACCATTGCTTCGCTCAAGTTGCCATCAAATTGTGTTGGATTGCAGTTCTCAATAAACCATTGACGCATCTGGCTATTTGCTTGCTTTGATTTATTTATTACACCCTGGCTATCAAATCCAATAATATTTCGAGCACCTGCCAGAAACATCAATCGAGCAATAGCAGTTCCAGCAGCTCCTGCACCATTAAGAATAATCTTGCAATCTTTCAGATCTTTTTTAACAAGTTTCAGCGCATTGATGAGTGCAGCAAGGACGACCACTGCAGTTCCATGTTGATCATCATGGAAAACCGGTATATCAAGTAAGTCTCGAAGCCTTGCCTCAATTTCAAAACATCTTGGTGCGGAGATATCTTCCAGATTAATTCCACCATAGACAGGTGCGATTAATTGAACAGTTCTAACAATTTCATCGACATCTTGTGTATCTAGACAGACTGGCCAGGCATCCACATCGGCAAAGCGCTTAAAGAGCGCCGCCTTACCCTCCATCACTGGAAGGGCAGCCTCTGGTCCTAAGTTTCCTAGCCCCAAAACAGCAGAGCCATCTGTCACTACGGCTACGGTATTTCTCTTTATTGTGAGCCGGCGAGCATCAGATTTATCTTTTGCTATCGCCTGACAGATTCTGGCAACTCCTGGGGTGTATGCCCGAGAGAGATCATCTCTGGTCTTTAGTGGAACCTTCGATTGAATTTCGATTTTTCCACCAAGATGAAGTAAGAAAGTTCGGTCTGAAACTTTTCTCACGGTAAGAATCGGTGATGCAGAGAGCGCAGCCGTTATTTTTTCAGCATGCTCTTGATTGATTGCATCACAGGTAACATCGATAACGACAAAATCTAATTGTGATTCAACGACATCTAGTCCAGTAACAGCTGCGCCCTCTCTGGAGAGCACCGTAGTTATCTCGGCAATAGGTTGAAATTCTGCTCTACCTTCAACTCGTAGCGTTATTCCATAACCTGGCGAAGTATTTGCCATTTACACAACTCCGTAGAGACGATCGCCAGCATCGCCAAGGCCAGGGACGATATATCCATGTTCATTTAATTTCTCATCCATCGCGCCAGTTACGATAGTGATTGGAAATTGTGTATGAGAAAAAGCTTGCTTCACGACTTCAACTCCTTCGGGAGCGGAGATAAGGCAGATCGCAGTTATATCTTGAGCGCCTCGCTCAATAAGATAATTAAAGGCGGCAACAAGAGTGCCTCCTGTTGCAAGCATTGGGTCAAGTACATAACACTGCCGGCCACTGAGATCTTCTGGTAACCGATTGGCATAGGTTGAGGCTTGTAACGTTTCCTCATCTCTGACCATCCCAAGAAATCCCACATCAGCACTTGGCATTACGCGCATCATTCCTTCCAGCATCCCAAGTCCAGCTCGTAAAATGGGAACCACAACAGGCTTTGGTAGAGATAAGAGCGAGCCCGTTGTTTCTGTTACTGGAGTCTGAATCGAAACGCTCTCAATCTTTACCTCTCTTGTTGCTTCATAGGCAAGAAGGGTAACGAGCTCATCGACAAGGTGGCGAAAGACTTGAGAATTTGTGTTTTTATCACGAAGCACGGTCAGCTTATGTGAGATCAGGGGATGATTGGCAACATGAATTTTCATAGACCCCCACTTTACCCCCGCTTCCAAGATCAGAGTAGGTAAGGGGAAATCTTTTCACTTTTACGAGAAGATAAGGCCATGAATCTGGAATCTGCAATGAAGATTGCGATCAATCAAGCGCGATTTACATCGAAAGCTTCAGGAGATGTTCCAGTTGGGGCAGTTGTTTTAAACCCTAAGGGTGAATTAATCGGTATTGGTAGCAATCGACGCGAGTTGATATCAGATCCTGTTGGCCATGCCGAAATAGTTGCAATCAAATCAGCGGCTAGAGCGCTTGGAAGTTGGCGGCTAGATGGCTGCACGCTTGTTGTCACTTTGGAGCCATGTCCGATGTGTGCAGGTGCAATATCGCAATCAAGAATTTCTCGATTAATTTTTGGGGCATGGGATGAGAAGGCAGGGGCAGTTGGATCAACGATGGATATTTTGCGTGATCCCAGAGCGATTTATAAAGTGGAAGTGATATCAGATTTAATGGGGCAAGAGTGTGCCGCTCTACTTCGAGATTTCTTTGCCAACGAGGTAAGAAAAAGCAACTAGGCTAGCGCTATGCAAGCAACGCCAGAAGATCAGCTAGATCTGCTTCAGCTCCAAGATTTTGAATTAGAGATGAGCAGAATTGATTATCAATTAAAAACGCTGCCTCTGCTGGCTGATTTAGCTCGTGCTGAGAGAAATTTTGAAGATAATCGAGATCTTGCGATTGCAGCCTCTACTCAGAAATCAGATATCGAAGAAGAGTTAAAACGTTCAGAACTTGATGTTGAACAAGTTGTAGAGCGGATAAAAAGAGATCAGAAACTTCTAGATTCCAGTGATACTGCACCTAAAGAGTTAGAGATTCTTATCAACGAAGTAGCCAATCTTAATCGGAGAAAAGAGGAGCTGGAAGAGATTGAATTAGAGATCATGGTGAGAATCGATACAGCGGTAGAGAATCAGAAGTCTTTTGAAAAAGCCAGAGATGAATTTGCATCGGAGATATCTAAGTTAACTGCTGAGCGCGACCTTGCAATCGCTACCTTGGGAGAGACAAGAAAAACAATCGAAGAGAAATGCCAACCAATACTGGCTAGCTTAGATCCAGAGCTACTTAATCTCTATAAGAAAATTAAAGAGAGCAATGGCGGCGTAGGGGCCGCACGTCTTCTCAATGGGAAATGCGATGGTTGCCACTTACAGATCAACACTGTTGAGATCACGCGAATTGCAGAAGTTGCAGCGAATGAAATTGTTCGATGCGAGGAGTGCAGAAGAATTTTGGTTCGAATTTAATGGCACGCAAATTTCTAGTTTATGCAGATGGTGGATCCCGTGGTAATCCAGGGGCAGCAGCCTTTGGAGCGGTAGTTTTAGAAAATGGCAAAGTTGTAGAAGAAATTAGCAGAGCAATAGGAACAGCAACTAATAATGTTGCTGAATACTCAGCTCTGGTCGCAGCCCTTCAAGCAGTTCATCGATTAGATCCAGAAGCCAGCGTTGAAGTTCGTATGGATAGCAAGCTCGTTGTCGAGCAGATGAGTGGGCGTTGGCAGATCAAGCATCCTGATATGCGCGGCCTTGCTGCTGATGCCAGGTCGGCTCATCCAGCATCTTTAGTTTCCTACACCTGGGTTGCACGAGAGGAAAATAAAGAGGCTGATCGATTAGTAAATCTCGCTCTAGATGGTGAGGTAGAAGAATCTAGCGCGCCGATTCGACGTAATTACTTAATGGAGCGCTTATTAAGCGATGAAGTTCCCACCACTATCTATTTGATTCGGCATGGAGAGACACCGCTAACACCTTTCAAGAAATTTTCTGGAACTGGACCTTTAGATCCTGAATTAACAGAGGAAGGTAATCGACAAGCCCGCTTGGTTGCAGAGGAGATTGCAAAGCTTCGACCAGAGGTCCTCATTACCTCTCCGCTCAATCGTGCTCAACAAACCGCTCATTACATAAGCGAGAAGACCGGGCTAACTCCCAAAATAGATTCCATCTGGGTTGAAGGAAGTTTTGGACTCTGGGATGGGCTAACAATTTATGAAGTGGCAGAGAAATTTCCTCAAGAATATGAGCTCTGGCTCTCGAGCGCCTCAATTGCTCCACCAGGTGGTGAGTCATATGAAGAATGTATGGCCAGAGCGAGGGCAGGGATGGAATCTCTTCTCGTTGATTTTCCTGGAAAAAGAGTTGCCTTGGTAACACATAATGGAATGATTAAAACTTCAATTGCTGCTGCTATGTCAACTCATGCAGAGTCCATATTTAATGTGGATGTTTCGCCATGTTCCATCACAATAATTTCAATCTGGCCATCAGATGGCTTAATTGCAGTACGTAGCGTTAATGAACGTGGCCATCTGCGATCCTAGTAAGCGAGAGATAAATTAGAAATTACTATTTAATTTATTTTTTTAGTAAACCTGGATTTACACCAAGACCCATAGAGCTATCTAGAACCGCACCATGGAGAACTTCAGCGGCATCAGTGGTTAAAAAATAAGCTAACTCTGCAATCTCTCTTGGTTCTATCAATCGACCCTTTGGCAAGGAAGCTATCAGTGAGATTTTATCACTCTCATTTAAACCATCTAGCGTGGAAGCTGCAAACATTGGAGTGTTGGTAGCACCGGGACAGATCGTAAATACACAAATCTGACTCTCTGCAAGATCGGCAGCAAGGGCTTTTCCTAAGAATGCAATGGCTGCCTTACTCATTCCATCGGCATATCTAAATCCAGGAATCTGTGTGATTCCACCACCAACAGAAGAAAAGAAAATAATCTTTCCGTTCCCACGTTTTTTAAAGCCAGGAAGCAGTAGATCATTAAGCCAGAGCGATCCTACAGCATTTACTTTTAATAACGCTTCATCTTGCTTATGGACTTCACTTGATATTTTTGAGACAGTAGCACTTCCTAAACCCGCATTATGAATCACTACCTCAGGAGTTTCTGGAAGGCTATTTACTAAATCTGTAATCGATGAGTAGTCGGCAAGATTTAAGTGAAATGATTTCGCTCCTGGAAATTTCCCTTCAATCTCTTCAGGTTTCTCCTCTTGTGAAAAGTACGTAAACCAAACTTCATCACCATTTTGGTGAAAAGTTTCCACCATCGCCAGACCAATGCCACTAGATCCACCTGTTATCAATATATTTCTACTCATAAGAGGAAGATATCTCTCAAATAAGAATGGGAGTAGACTCTGCGGTGAAGGGTCGCCCGGGTCACCGCGTTATAGAGATATACCGAGGAAAGTCCGGACTCCAATGAGCAAGACGGTGGGTAATGCCCACCCGGAGAAATCCGCGGGAATAGTGCCACAGAAAATAAACCGCCTCTTCGAGTAATCGAAATAGGTAAGGGTGAAACGGTGGTGTAAGAGACCACCAGTATTCATAGCAATATGAATAGCTAGGTAAACCCCGTCTGGAGCAAGACCATGCAGATAGCGTTTGAACGGCTCAAGTGAGCTATCGGGTAGGTTGCTTGAATCTGTAAGTAATTACAGATCTAGATGGATGGTGATCCTTCTTTCTCGCAAGAGATGAGAAGACAGAATCCGGCTTATAGGGCGACTCTTCTTCCAATTAGGTGGGCGCAGGTTAAAACTGCG
>JAQCKU010000105.1 GCA_027592195.1 Actinomycetota bacterium | reverse complement strand
GAAAGTTCTTCTCTCTGCAGCCGATACTTTTAGAGCCGCTGCAGTGGAACAGCTAAAAACGTGGGCGGTAAGGCTCGATGTTGAGATAAACACCGGCCATGATGGCCAAGATCCGGCCTCGGTCGCCTTTGATGGGGCAAAGCAAGCAATCGGTGACGGATTTGATATTCATATTATTGATACCGCAGGGCGATTACATACTCAGAGTAATTTGATGGAGGAGTTGGCAAAAGTTCGGCGAGTAGTTGAGAAAGTTTCTCCCGTCAATGAAGTTCTTCTCGTCCTTGATGCAGCGATGGGACAGAATGCAACGCTGCAAGGAAAAGAATTTACATCTTCCATCCCACTTACCGGCCTTATTGTTACCAAGTTAGATGGATCGGCCAAGGGAGGGGCAGCGCTCCTTGTTGAGAAAGAGCTCGCCGCGCCGATTAAATTCATTGGAGTTGGGGAAGCGATGGAAGATCTTGAAGCCTTTGACCCTGAGGCATTTGTGAAAAAACTCTTGGCCCCTTAGCCATTTCCGATAGCCATTTCCGATAGCCCTGTAACAAGGGCGAAACATTGGAAAGATCTTTTCACCTAATGGAAATACAACTAGGTGAATTCCTGTAACTCTAGGGCGCCATCATCTGCCCAGGTGGCCATCAACGGCCTTGATCACTGGTGAAGAGAAGCGGAGAATCTATGGAAATCCTGGCAGGTGATACCGCGTGGATGCTCATTAGCACAGCGCTTGTATTACTTATGACCCCTGGCTTAGCCATGTTTTATGGCGGAATGGTGAGAGCTAAAGGGGTTCTCAATATGATGATGATGAGTTTTATCTCAATGGGAGTGGTATCAGTTATCTGGACGCTCTATGGCTACTCCATGACATTTGGAAAAGATCTTGGTGGGGGATTGGTGGGAAGTCCTACCGAATTCTTTGGATTAACAACGATCATCTCTGAAGATTCGGTCTTTGGAACTATCCCAACATCAGTATTTGCTGCATTTCAGATGATGTTTGCAATATTAACCGTTGCGCTGATTTCTGGTGCGATAGCAGATCGTGCAAAATTTGGATCATGGATTCTCTTCGTCATCATCTGGGTAACTATCGTTTACTTCCCAGTTGCACACTGGGTCTTTGATTTTGACGGCGTTGACGAGAATGGAAACGTCGATCCTGGAGGCTGGATTGCTAATGATCTGGCAGCAATCGATTTCGCTGGTGGCACTGCAGTACATATCAATGCAGGTATTGCAGCTCTTGCGATTGCACTTGTTCTAGGAAAACGAGTTGGCTTTGGCCGAGAGCCATTTAAACCACATAACTTAACGCTTGTCATGCTAGGGGCTGCCTTGCTCTGGTTTGGATGGTTTGGATTTAACGCTGGATCTGCGATTGCTGCAAATGCAACCGCAGGAGTGGTATTTCTTAATACTGTTGTAGCAACAGGCGCTGCGATGGTGGCCTGGCTCCTTGTTGAACGTATCCGCAACGGCCATGCAACAAGCCTAGGCGCCGCTTCGGGGATCGTTGCAGGTCTTGTCGCTATAACACCGGCATGTTCTGCTGTCGATCCACTTGGCGCAATGGCTATTGGTGCAATCGCATCAGCGGTCTGTGCCCTTGCGGTAAGCCTAAAATACAAATTGGGCTATGACGATTCCCTTGATGTAGTTGGTCTACACCTTGTCGCAGGTCTCATCGGCTCCATATTTGTAGGTCTCTTTGCAACAGCAGCAGCGCCTGCAGGCGTTGATGGACTCTTCTATGGTGGTGGATCTGATCAATTGGTTAAGCAGATTATTGCAAGCTTTGCAGTACTTGCTTATTCATTCATTGCCACCTACATCATTGCCAAAGCTATTGATATGACCATTGGCTTTAGAGTCAAAGAAGATGCTGAAGTCACTGGTATAGATCTTGCAGTCCATGCCGAATCCAGTTATGAAATTGGAAGCCAAGGCGCAAATCGTGGAGGTTATGCATCATGAAACTCATTACCGCAATAGTAAAACCAGCTAAGTTAGAGGAAGTTAAATCAGCGCTCTCATCTCATGGCGTCGCTGGCATGACGGTCTCTGAAGCAAGCGGATTTGGAAGACAACGTGGCCATACTGAGGTTTATCGTGGCACGGAGTACACCGTCGATCTGATTGCAAAAGTTCGAATCGAAGTAATCGTAGATGATAAAGATGTTGATGGCGTCGTTTCGGTTATCTCAACTGCTGCCTCAACTGGATCAGTCGGAGATGGAAAAGTTTGGGTCACTCCAGTTGAAAGCGTGATCCGAGTTCGAACCGGCGAGAGTGGAGTTGATGCGATTTAATCTCGTTAGATGAGGTAAGAAGAGCTTCAAAGATCGTGGGGCGAGTGAGCGAGAGGGTGAAATTTTCCCTCTCGCTCTTTCGCTAAGCTGGCTCCATGTTTGGATCTTTGACAGAGAAAATCTCCAAAACTCTGCAGAGCCTGCGGGGCAGAGGTCGACTTACCGCTGAAGATATTGATCGCAGTGGAGAAGAGTTAAGGCAGGCGCTTTTAGAGGCCGATGTGGCTCTGGAAGTAGTTCAAGATTTTATTGCTACCTTTACCA
>JAQCKU010000022.1 GCA_027592195.1 Actinomycetota bacterium | reverse complement strand
CAGGACTTACTACCGCTAAGTTAAAAGCACGACCTCTTTCATTGATTATTTCTTCAAAACTTTGATCACTTTTCTCATCAAAAATGAGAAAATTAATTTGATGCTTCTTTAAAAAATTGGCAAGGGCTCTACCTGTTACTCCACCACCCAGCAGAAGGATTTCTTGCCCTGCCAAAGTAATACTTTCTTGAGAATGGCTGTTTTTCTCTATCATCCCACTACCCAATCAGCGTAGAAGAGTCCAAGTCCCAAAGCCATACAGAGCCCTGCAATAATCCAGAATCTCACAACTATCGTGATCTCGCTCCAACCCAGCAATTCAAAATGATGATGAAGTGGGGCCATTTTAAAAATTCTCTTCCCACCTGAAATTTTAAAATATGTGGTCTGTAAAATTACAGAGAGTGTTATCGCTACAAATAAGCCACCTAAAGCAACAAGAAGTAATTGAGTTCGCAGCGTAAGCGCCAGACCGGCCAACGCCGCACCAATTGCTAAAGATCCGGTATCTCCCATATAAATTTTTGCAGGAGCTGTATTCCACCAGAGAAACCCAGCAACCGATCCAGCAAAAGCGGCGGCAAGGACCGCTAGATCTAGAGGATCTCTTACCTCATAACATTTTGCAGAAGGTTCCAAGCCACAACTTTGGCCAAATTCCCAAACCCCGATCAGAATAAAGGCAAGAAAGGAAAGGATGGCCGCACCTGCCGCCAAGCCATCTAGCCCATCAGTGAGGTTTACTGCATTACTCGCTCCAAGAATCATGATGATTGCAAGGATTACAACCAACAAAACTCCTAGCGTAATTGATGTATCACGGACCGTGGAGAGCTTTAACGAGATGGGAGTTAAATCTCTCTCGTTTGGAAAATTTGTGGCGGCTATCGCAAAGATTCCAGCTATCAAAGCTTGTCCGACTAATTTTTGCCAAGCTCTTAATCCCTTTGAATTCTGTTTAGAGATCTTTAACCAATCATCAAGGAGACCGATAGCGCCAATTCCAATGACGAGAGCTAGAACTAAAAGTGAAGAGATTGTTGGTGGAACTCCAATAACTAGATGTGAGAGAGAGTAACCGAGCGTTGTCGCAGCAATGATCGCTACACCCCCCATTGTGGGAGTGCCACGCTTGACCAGATGGGTGGTAGGACCATCCTCTCGAATTACCTGACCAAAACCTTTTTTCTTCAGCGCTTTGATCAAGGCAGGTACAAAGAAGAAACTTAAAAGGAGTGAGAAGCCGCCAGAAAGTAAAATTCCTCTCAAGACGGATTACCACCCTTTCTCCCCTGGGACTGACTTTTCTCAGTTAAAAATTGATAAAAACCCTCTGCCAATAATTCCAGACCCTCGGCTCTAGATGCCTTAAACAACACGCAATCACCGGGCTCAATATGTTGAAAGAGATTCTTCGCTTCATCGATTGAGTTGAGAAGTATTTGATCCTCACCCGCTCTCTCCAAATAACGTGGCTCATTGATGGAGATAAGGTAATCAATCCCCAATTCTCGATGAAAATCACCAACCTCTTTATGAAACGCTCCTTCTAAAACTCCCAGTTCGTGCATCTTTCCAAGAAATGCAAAAGTTCGTCCACCACTATCTTGCGCCAATAGCTGGAGAGTTTTAAGAGCTGCGCTCATACTCTCTGGATTTGCATTATAGGAATCATTGATAATTTGAACGCCATCGATCTGGCGAAGCTCCATCCGCCATTTACTTACTGGTTCAAATGTGGAAAGTGCAGTAGCAATTTCATTTTCATTTATATCAAGCGCATAACCAATCGCTGCCGCTGCTAGAGCATTTGCAATATTATGTTCTCCTGCAATCCGAAGTTCCACCACTTCTCTTCCTGTCGGTGTCACTAATTCAAAGTGTGCAAATCCACCACGCATTTCGATATCAGTAGCCCGGATTACTTCACTGCCACTCTGACCAAATGTAATAACGTCAAGATCACTTCTCCCCTTGGCCATCACCGGAGTAAATTCATCATAGTTACCGAGTATCGCAATGCCGCCAGATCC
The DNA here is from genome assembly GCA_027592195.1 of Actinomycetota bacterium. Lineage (GTDB taxonomy): Bacteria > Actinomycetota > Actinomycetes > Nanopelagicales > Nanopelagicaceae > SYAN01. Next base: position 14,195 of record JAQCKU010000022.1, on the reverse strand, counting down.
TAATTCCGTTATCAACTCAGATTTCGTCTCAGCAATCGCTTCACGACTTCCAAATTCACCAAGATGTGCAGTTCCTACCTTTAGCACCGCAGAAATATTAGGAGATGCAATTCTCATAAGTCGGGCTATATCGCCTTTATGTCTCGCGCCCATCTCCGTAATACAAAATTGAGTTCTCTCATTGCAGGTGGAGAGAGTGATCGGTACCCCTAAATCATTATTGTACGAACCAATCGGGGCCACTACCTGCCCTATTTGAGAGATAGAAGAAGATTCAAGGAGATGTTTGAGCATATCCTTAGTTGTCGTCTTGCCCTGTGAGCCAGTGATAGCAATAACTTTCAAATCAATTAATCTTTCTCGATGATCTTTAGCAAAGAGCGCAGCAGCCTCCATCACATCTGGAACTAAAATAGCTGGAGCATCAACTGGTTGTGAAACAATCGAGAAAGCAGCAGGCGATGAAGAGGCAAAATCATGGCCATCTCTCTGATCACCTTTAAATGCAAGAAAAATTCCATTCTCTTTTGGCGATCTGGTATCAAAGAAAAGTTCGCCAGAGCTTTCCTTATCAAGGTCTAAATGGATTGGATTGCCACCGATAATCTTCATAATATCGCTAGCTTTCATCACTTCCGCCCCTCTATCGCTCGGGCAACTTCGCTGCGATCATCAAAACTATGGATTACACCAGCAATTTCCTGGCCTTTCTCATGTCCCTTGCCCAGAACAATTACTAAATCTTGATCTTTGGCGATAGAAACTGCATAAGCTATTGCGGCCGCTCGATCGGGTTCAATGATCGAGGGGTGTGCAAGATCAAGATCTGCCACCATCTCTTCCAAGATCATCAAGGGATCTTCACTACGAGGATTATCGCTAGTAAAGATGGCGATATCTGATCCATTTAAAAGCGCCCGCCCCATAAGCGGTCGCTTCAATTTATCCCGATCGCCACCAGATCCAAGAACGGCAATGATCCGGCCTTGGCAATCTTGACGGAGAGTCTTTAAAATTCGCTCTACCGCTTCTGGGGTATGGGCATAATCAATATATGCGCCGAATCGTTGTCCTAGATTAATCTCTTCTAATCTACCAAGGGCTCCTTTTACCTGTGGGGAGATATTGGCAAGCACTAGAGGATCTACCCCACTATCAAAAGCAAGCGCTAGCGCCATCATATAATTCTCAATATTGTGTAGGCCGATCAGATTTATCTCAGTCTCAATTAGGACTCCCTCAGGTCCTCGAATTGAGAGTGCAAATCCACCTTTTTTTGCAATCTTTGATTGCAAAAACCAATTCGCTCTCTTTTGAGTCAAGGAGATCGAAGATACTTCAATATTTATCTGATCTGCCAGTCGCTTGCCATATGAATTGTCAATATTTATAAAGGCTTTATCAGAAAATTCTCGGGAGAATAACTTTGCTTTTACCTGAAAATAGCTCTCTATATCTTTATGAAAATCTAGATGATCATGGGAAAGATTAGTAAATCCTACAGCCGTAAATTTTGATCCATTGAGACGATGGAGCGCTAGACCATGGGAGCTCACCTCCATCGCTAGCGTCTGAACATGGAGATCTCTCATTGCTGCAACACTTCGAGCAATATGGTCAGCGCTTGGCGTTGTATAGCTTGAGGCAATATCAAAACCTGGAAATCTCGTAGAGATAGTTCCCATAAGACCCGCGATTAGACCTGCCTCTTGCCAGAGCTGATGGAGCAGAGTTGTTGTGGTGGTCTTTCCATTTGTACCAGTAATTCCTGCGCTATAGATCGAGTGCATCGGATAGTCATAGAACCAATGCGCTAAATGACCAAGATCAACCTCGGGTCTTGAAACATTAATGACCGGTATCGAATTCGCAATGGGTTCAGATAATGAATTCTCTTTTATTAATTCACTTCCTGCTGCATCAGTAATAATCGCCACTGCTCCGTGAGAAACCGCTTCTGCAGCAAATTTTGCACCATGAGTGCGATCTCCTGCTAGGGCTAAAAAAACTGAGCCACTTGATACCGATTGAGAATTACTAGTTATATCTAAAACTTCAACCCCATGTTTAATCGGTCTCTCAGAATCATTTGCGCCAAGAAATGAGAGGAGGTCACCAAGATTTTTTTTATGTTGAAGTGGAAGAAATGTATCTTTGAAATCATCCACGAGGAGAACTTCCACTTTCCTTCTTTTTCTCTTCCATCTTCTTTGAGATTTTCTCCTTATATTCTCGATAATTTATTGCGTAAGTGGTACTTGCCTCTTTTGTTGGAGGAATATTTCTTGATTCAAGTACATAACTCATTACCTCTCTAAAAACTGGTGCGCCTAGATATCCCCCGTAATAAACCCCTTTAGGTCCCTGAATTGTTACGCTCATGACAAATGCGGGATTATCTGCTGGAGCAAATCCAATAAATGATGCGGTATATCCTTTATAACAGCCGCACAAACTGTCATATCGGGCTGCAGTTCCTGTCTTACCAGCCACTCGATAGCCCTCAATAGCTGCACCCGCCGCGGTTCCATTAGGTCCCACCACGCTCTCCATCATTAATCTCATCTTTTCAGCTGTATCACTTGAGATAACTCGTACAGGTGCTTCCATACTTCTTGGTGTGAAAACACCGGAGGCGGAGGTACTGCCTGCAACTACAGTGGGTGCGACTCGAACGCCATCATTGGCTAAAGTTGCAAAGATAGAAGTTGCTTGAATAGCGGTAAGTGAGTAGCCCTGCCCGAAGGAAAAAGTTGGAAGCGAGGTGCCGGACCAATCTTTAACCGGTGCAAGTTTTCCTGCAGACTCACCTGGAAGATGAGATCCAGTAGCAGTGCCCAATCCAAATTTCTTCAAATATTCATAGAGTTTTTCTTTGCCAAGCATCTCACCAATTTTTATCGCCCCAGTATTGGTGGAATTGGCCAACGCTCCAGTAGCGGTGAGTTTCTGAGTTTTATGAAAATCATGATCTTTAAATACTTTGCCATACCGCTTTAATTTATAAGGAATGGTGAGAATCGATTCGGGAGAAATTTTCTTCTCCTCTATTGCCGCAGCATAGGTAATTACTTTTCCGGTAGAACCAGGCTCATAAACTTCCTCGACACTTAAATTTCGATATCGAAGTGGATCAACTCCTTGACGATTTTCTGGATCAAAGGTTGGAAAAGTTGCATGGGCCAAAATTTCTCCAGTCTTAGGATTTTGCACAATGACTGTTCCTGAAATTGCACGAGATTTTTTCACAGCTTTACTGATCGCTTGTTGTGCAATCCATTGCACATCTCGATCAATTGTTAATTTAATACTCTGACCTGGGATTGAATCAGTGAGAATTTCTTGAGTTCCTGGAATTATGGCTCCAGCTGCATTTGCATATGTATAGGCGCCATCTTGGCCAGTAAGGAGAGAGTTGAGGCTATATTCAATTCCAGATGCTCCCTTGCCTTCATCATTGGTAAAGCCGATCAGCGATGCAGCTAGCCTTCCCGCTGGATATTCTCGATCATAAAGGCGCTCGGCCCAGAAACCCGTTATCCGTTTTGCATAACCGTTTCGCTCACTTGAAATATTCTGATTGTAATTTGAAATGAATTTCTCAAGATCTCTCCAGATAGCAGGGCGTACACGATTGGCTATCACCACGTATCGACGCTCCCCCGTTAAACGCTCTTCTAGAAACTCTCTATCCATATTTAGAATCGGCGCAGCAAGCTTTGCTACCTCTTTAGGGTTATAAATTAAAAGTTGATCAACAACAATGCGATATGAGAGAACACTTCGAGCAAGATCTACTCCATTGATATCTGTTATCGCACCTCTTGGAGCTGGGATCATTGAAGTCTTCTGAAGCTCATTTGATGCCTTAGCCATGAGATTTGATGAGCGTAAAGCCTGAACATCAACCAACCTTATGGAAAATATTAAAAATAACAGGAGTGATAAAGCAACGAGTAGATGAATTCTCTTTTCTATGAGTGATCTATCCGTGGATAATGGCATATCTGTCAATCCCTAACTTCATTAAGATCAATAAAAAAGGGTTTATTAGATGGGATCATTCCTAATTTTGTTGCAGATGTTGCTAACACTTCAGGAGCTGAAATTCGAGCAACATTGCTCAGCGCGGCTTCTCGAATTTCATTAATTTCAATTACTTCAATCTTGAGAGCCTTTACCTTGAAAGCGCCTTGGGTCAGCGCCATATTTAATCCAAACATTGTAAGCAAACCTGTAGTAGCTATAAGAAGACAGATAGTTAAAAAACTCTTCTGATCTCGATCGCTACTAGTGATTGATTTAACATTGACTGAATCTTTTGCGGTGATTAATTTCAACCGAACTTTTTCAACTGGAGTAGCCGGTTGAAGAGACTTTGGTAATGCTTTTGGAGCGAGCTCTCTAATGGCCATTAGGCGGCCACTCGCTTTATAGCTCTAATTCGTACCGACTGTGCCCGAGGATTTGAAGTAATCTCTTCTTCGCTCGCCTTCTGACTTCCGTTAAATAACAGTGCAAATTTATTTTGGTATCCAGGAAGATCAATTGGGAAGCCCTTGGGTAACTTACTTTCTACGACTTTTGCAAACTCTCTTTTCACTATCTTGTCTTCTAGGGACTGGAATGAGAGCACTACAAGGCGACCACCAATAGCTAATTTTTCTAACGCAACCGGAAGGGCTCGCTCCAGGATAGAGAGTTCGCTATTGACCTCAATTCTTAAAGCTTGGAAAGTCCGCTTCGCAGGATTTCCACCAGTACGTCTAGCTGGAGCTGGAATCACTCGCTTTATTAATTCAACGAGAGCATGTGTTTTGATGATTGGATCACTGCCTCTTGCTTCAATTATTGCTCTGGCAATTTTTGGAGCAAATTTCTCATCGCCATATTCCCGCAACACGCGAGTGAGCTCACTCTGGGAATAGGTTGCAAGAATTTTCATCGCCGTCAAATCCTGATTTTGATTCATCCTCATATCGAGTGGAGCATCTTGTGAGTAACTAAACCCTCGTTCTATTGAATCTAGTTGAAGTGATGAAACGCCAAGATCTAAAAAAATTCCATCTACATATTCCGTTCCAAAATCATCAAGAATTTGAGTTAGATTGTCGTACGTATCTTGATATACCCGAACGCGTCCTGAAAATTGCTCTAAGCGTTTTTTGGCAATCTCAATTGCCTGTTGATCGCGATCAATACCGATGATTGTTAACTGAGGAAATCGCCTCAATAATTCATAGCTATGTCCGGCAAGACCAAGAGTTCCGTCGACAATAATTGGATGGGATTTTGACGTTATTGCAGGTGTGAGAAGTTCAATGGAGCGTTCAAGGGATACTGGTAAATGTATCTCGCTCATCACAACTCCTCTCTTGCCATAAGACTTTGTAAATTTCTCGATTAAATCTCTGCCCTTGATGGACTATCAAGTTTGAGATGAAATTCAAAAGTAAGATTTGAACTTTGATGTAAAGACGCTCTGGTCACTGTCGGCCGACGGATGGGGGAAAATCGGCACCGGGGAAGCAGCGCCGATTTAATGAAGGTCGACAGTGGCCAGAACGTCTCGCCATCTTTTCTCACTCTTCAACTTCTATTTAATTTTTATTTAGTTTTTTCTATTTTGAAGATCTAGAAAAGCCCTGGGAATATCTCCTCTGACACATTGGCGAAATCTGATTCACGATCGTTGAGATAGCTCTGCCATGCAGTTGCATCCCATATTTCAACGCGGGTATTTGCGCCTATAACTACACATTCTTTAGCGAGTGAGGCATAGCTCCGTAGCGAGGCAGGGATGCTCACTCGACCTTGTTTATCCGGGATCTCATCATGTGCGCCGGCAAACATCACACGCATATAGTCGCGAGCGCTCTTTGCAGTTAATGGGGTCTGGCGTAGTTGCTGAGTTATCTTCGCAAATTCATCTGCTGGAAATACATAGAGGCAACGCTCTTGCCCTTTGGTAATGACGAGGCCCGATGCAAGCTCTTCACGAAATTTAGCGGGGAGGATTAAACGACCTTTCTCATCCAACCGCGGTTCGTGAGTACCTAAAAACACTCTTAATCCCCTGTTTTCTAGCTAGTTGAGCAAGCCCCCGCTTGCCTCATGTCCCCACTTTACTCCCTTTTACTCCCTTTTCAACCACTTAGCCCCTTTTTTTCTTAAATTGAGCTGGCGCCACTCCCCCTAGATAGGTGGGCAGATAGGTGGGCAGATAGGTGGGCAGATAGGTAGATCCTCAAAAGCCCTTCCACCCAGGGCAGGTCAACTCGATCAAACCAAGCTCTTATCTCAGAGAACTTGGTTCGGTTTTATTAGGTGGTTAATCAGATTTAAATCATCCACTTGGATTCTTCTTTCGAGATTTTTAGAACCGCTCCTTCTCTCTCCCGAGATGTAGCTATCTCATCGGAGAGTTAAGGGGAGTTGAGAGAGGTTGAATTTGAAGAGTTAGCCATAACAATGATCTTTTTTTACCCTACCAATAAGATGGCCATCATTTCTTACAGGAGAACTTTGTAGCAGAGAGAATAGATCTAGCTTCTTCTTCTCTCAATTTTTTTTCTAGGATTAATTGGATCACTTTCGCTCTAGATTACAAGTAAGCTGTATCGAACTCTAATGCTATAAATAATCAATAAATACCGACTTTATCGGCCTTATTATTACTTTTTGATTATGCTAGCTCTTGAAATTGTTATCCTACTTTTTAATGGTAAAGAAATTTTATGAGATAAAATTTAATTGTTCTCTTGTTGCCGTTTATCCCATCGTTCTTGAAATGAAGAACCCCACTTTTTTGCCTTGCCTCTCTTCTGCTCTTTTCCAACGGGTGCATTTCCCGAAGCAATATTTGAAATCACAAGAAGTAGACCCGTCAATGAGAAGACAAATCCTGCAATTCCTAATGGGACTGTTTGTGAGATAAGACCGGAAAGCAAAATAACAATGCCAGTAAAGAAAAGAGCGATACCGGCAAACATTCTATTTTTGCGCGGGGTTCGAATTTTTCCAGAGAGCGTCGAGACCAACTTAGGATCATCAACGGCGAGGGCAGCTTCCATCTCGGCCAGAAGGCGACGTTCTTCATCGGAGAGAGGCATGAGAAAAAGAATAGCCCTTTCTCGCCACTGCCGTCATGTCGAGAGCCTGCTCTGGAAGCTGTGTTTTTACTCAATTTCCTCTCTGGAATCAATCAGCCTCGCGGGCCTAATCGTCCCTTTGCCGAACCTCTCCAAGGCACGGTCAACGGCGCTCTCTGCCTCGCGCCATCCAATTTCACGCTCATCGAGGGCAAGTTGCCAGCTCGCGCCATCTTCTGGGATTAAGCCCTCTAGAGATACTCCAACCAGGCGGATTCTTCGCCTCTCCAGATGAAGAGCGGTAAAGAGCTTCTCCGCCACTTTGAAGGTCTCCTGAACCCCACCGACAGGATGCTCAACTGTCTTGGAGCGAGTAATTGTTTTGAAATCTGAAAATCGTACTTTAATGCTGACGGTTCGGGCTCGAAGCCCAGATTTTCGTAATCGAAATGTTGCCCGCTCTGTAAGTCGTAGTAACTCTGTCAAAATTTCTTCAGGATCAGAGAGATCGTAAGAAAATGTCTCCGCTGCCGAGATGCTTTTATCTATCTCCTCACTGACAACATCTCGATAATCTCGAGCCCAGGCCAATTCATAAAGTGAAGTTGCAGATGCCTCACCCAGTGCTCTTATAAGCGTTGCAAGTGGGGTATGTGCTAAGTCATAAACTGTTCGAAGACCTAAATTCTGTAAAACTTCATTGGTTTTAGGGCCAACTCCCCAAATCTCTGAAACGGGAAGCGGATGGAGAAAATCTAAAACGCTCTCCGACTTAATTTCCAACATCCCATCTGGTTTACAACGACCCGAAGCAAGTTTTGCAATAAATTTAGATTCAGCGATTCCAACTGAACAGGTTATTTTTTCTTCTTCTTCAATGGCTTTTCGTATCATCTGCCCAATCTGACGAGCTGTGCCAAATAATCGTTGCGACCCAGTCACATCGAGAAATGCTTCATCTAGTGAAAGTGGCTCGACTTTAGGGGTGTAACGATGAAATATCTCCATAATTTTCTCTGATACTTCACTATATCGTTGATGATCTGGTGGGATAAAAATTGCTTTAGGCGCCATCCGTTGAGCTCTAGTAACCGGCATTGCTGCTCGTATGCCAAATTTTCGTGCTTCGTAATTTGCAGAGAGAACAACTCCCCTCGCACCAGCCCCAACAACAAATGGCTTACCACGGTGCTCTGGGTAATCAAGGAGAGAGACTGAGGCAAAGAATGCATCCATATCGACATGGAGAATCACCTGTCTTTGGGCAGATTTCTCCTCGATACCACTATCCATAGACTGCAACGGTACGCCACCTTTCATAGCTTGCTGTTAAATCCCACGCCTTGGTTGCACGTATCGATATGCCACGAGCTCCAGTGCGCCGAGTTATCCCCCTTACTAGAAATAATGAGGTTGAATAAAGTAGCTCTGCATAGGAATCTTGAGTATCTTCAAAAAAAGTTAGATCGCTACATCCGTATCCATCATTTAAAGTAAGAAAAATAACCCGCTTTCCAGAACGGATAGGTGGAGTCTGAAGAGCCACCTTCACCCCCGCCACCAGCACCTCTGTCTGCGATCGATAGCTAAGTAGCTCAGATGATTTAACCGCCCCTATTGAATTAAGAAAATCACTATAAAATTCAATAACATTATGTGAAACTTCCATACCAAGTAAATTCAATTCATTTTTTACTTGATCACTTTTAGTTATATTTGGCAGACCTGTCTCTATAAATTCTGGAAGAAATCCCAAACTCATCTGATCATCTGAAATTATTCGATCTTTGCTCTGCGAAATTTGATATATATCGCTTAAATGTAAGAGAAGATCTCTACGGTTTGAGTCTTCACCATAGATGCTGGAGAAAGCCCCAAGGAGTAAAAGCGCCTCACTTATTGGTTTGCTTGCTCCAGAGCGATATACAAAATCTGCTAAATCACTATAAGGGCGATGAGCAATAATCGATTCAACTTCTTGATCGCTGATTCCATGTAGCTGAGAGAGCGGTAATTCAATGGCATATCTTTGATCAACCTTGATGACTCGGTATCGATTATCAGAGTAATTGATATCTACAGGTTTAATTTCAATTCCAAGTCTTCGAACTTCATCTAATAACAATCGCTTTGGATACATCCCAGGATCATGGTTAAGAACTCCGGCAAGAAAATGTGCTGGATAGTGAGCCTTAAGCCAGGCAGATTGATATGTTGTTAGCGCAAAAGCAGTTGCATGGGCTTTGCAGAAACCAAAAGAGGCAAAGGCCCGTAGCACCTGCCACATTTCATCAACTAAATCTCTGGAATATCCCTTCGATAGCGCTGCAGGAAAAAGCCAATCGCGCACTCTTTCTTCTCCTTCAGGGGTGCCAAGATCTCGACGTTTTGCATCTCCTGCTGCAAGAGAAGATCCAGTTAAGATTGAAATTATTCTGATAACTTGTTCGTGAAAAACTACAACTCCTTCAGTTTCTGCAAGGACTTTATCAAGATCAGGATGGATAAGTTTGACTGGCTTATCTCCATGCCGTGCGTTGAGAAAAGGTGAAATCATCTCGCTTTTTATAGGTCCTGGACGGAAAAGTGAGATATCAATAATCAGGTCATTAAAAGATGATGGTGAAAATTTCCCTACTAACTCACGCTGTCCAGGGCTTTCAATTTGGAAAATTCCTAGCGTCTGTGTCGATTGAATTAATTTAAAAGTTTTAGAATCATCAAGAGGAATTTTATCAAGATCGACAATCTCATTATCCACTTTTTTTATCTCTGCAATTGTATAAGCAAGGCTTGATTGCATTCGAACTCCTAAGATATCAAGTTTCAAAAGACCAATATCTTCCACATCATCTTTATCAAATTGAATCATTGGATAACCACTGGCATTAATTTCAAGTGGTGCACGAGTTTTAAAAGCTGAATTAGAGAGCGTCACTGCACAAGGGTGCATCGCTAAATTTCGCGGAAGAGAATCTAAACGCTCTGCAAGCCCTACCGCCATCTGCAAAAGAGCCGAGGATGAACGGAGAGCAGCTATAGATCTCAACTCTGGCAACTTTTCAATCACTTCCGAAATTTTTCCCGCTCGCACCCGTGGTATTGATTTAGCAATGAGATCAATCTCCATAGGAGCAATTCCCAGAGCAGCTCCAACATCACGTATCGCATGTCGAGCTCGGTATTTTTCAACCATCGAGACAGTAGCAACCTGACCGCCATACTTTTGAAAAACTAAGTCATATATCTCCAGCCTCCTTGCCGACTCCACATCAATATCGATATCTGGTAGCTCGCGGCGAAGCGGTGAGCAGAATCGCTCCATAATTAAGCCATGAGCTAATGGATCTACCGCTGAAATATCTAATAGATAGCAGATGAGAGATCCTGCCCCGCTACCTCTTGCTGCTACTCGAATTCCAAGATCACGAGCTCCTTTGACAATATCGGCTACTGTTAAAAAATATGGCTCAAATCCAAGAGTGCGAATGACGTTGAGCTCATCGTTAAGGCGGATAAAAGCTTCCTGATAATCTGACTCTGATCTGTATTTAGATTGCAAAGCTGAAAGTGATCTCTGCCTAAATAGATAGATCATCTCGCGATGATTTTTTACTCCAACCATTTCAGGATCAGGTAAGGAAATCTCGCCAATTCCGATATCACTCACTGGTGAGAGCGCAAGCTTCTCAGCTAGCTGATAAGTATCAGTTAGCAGCCTATTTTCGCTCCGTTCCCCAGCCATATTAGTTATATCTCTAGCAACTTTATACATCTCATAACCAGGCTTTAAAAATGCTTCTGCATTTTTCCTGCGGATATTTTTTAAGTGTAAAGGTTGCAAATTTCGGGAAGAATCTAAAATATCAGCAAGAGGAGCATCTTCTGCTTTAATCATTCGAACGTCATTACTTAAGATTGCTGGGATATTATTATCTCTAGCAAAACTTAAAGCTTTAGCTGCATAAGCTGTTGATCTATTACCAAAACTATCTAGATGCGAAACACATTCTACAAACTGTTCTGCAAAAAAATCTTTTAAATAGTTAAAATGGCCCTTACCTATAGATATTTCCTTATTCCAAATATTTTTTTGAAGCAAAGAATCTGGACCATGGAGTAAAATAAGATCTTTTGAATATTGGCTAAACTCTGTAAGTATCTCTCTAGTTATGATTGGCTTCTGCCCATGGCTAAGTTTGAGATTTATTCCAGAGATGAGCTGAACTAATGAGCCATACCCACCATCTGTTTTAGCAAGTAAGGTAACTCGATTTTTATCAGAGAGCAGTTTAATATTTATTCCAACTATTGGCGTAATACCAAATTCCATAGCTGCTTTTATAAAACGTATCGTCCCTGCTAAGGTATCTCGATCGGTAAGAGCAAGAGATTTCATTCCCTTCTCTGCTGCAGCAGCAACTAAATTTTGCGGGAGCGCTGTTCCGTACTTAAAAGAATATCCACTAACAGTATGTAGATGAACAAATTGATCATGAAGCATCATCTATTTATTCAGATCTAGGCAGTGAATGTGATCGCGAGGTGGGGCGGATACGCCAAATGAAATCTTTATTAACTTCACTTTTATCGATCCGCTCAATTTCAAATGTAGCCATCACGCCAATTGGAGCAGCCTCTACTTTCCATAAAGCGCGTGCACCATCATCAGGGCGGTACTTTCCATCGCTAGCGCGATTCCACCACTCTCCTGCCTCACGCCACCGTGAAAGAACCGAATAGATGCGATATCGCTTACCTCGATAGGTAAATTCCATCGGTTCGCCATCTAAGAGCGCGATCTGCTCGCCTTCAACAAGGGAGGATGGCTCTGGGCGATGGTGGGAGTTTTCGAACATTTGTTCTAAATCTAGAGGGTAGCCCTGACAGCGTCAACTGCTCAGAGAAACCGACACGCCTAAGGGTGATTTAGTTGAAATTTCAACAAAATCTCTTTACCCTCGCATTACTTATTCGGTTCGTTCAAGGAAAAGGATCTCTATGGAAATCGTTCTACTTATCGGTCGCATCCTCTTTGCGCTGATCTTTATCACCTCAGGAATCGCACACTTCACAAAGCTTGAGGCGATGAGTGGCTATGCTCAGTATAAAAAAGTACCAGCAGCAAAATTAATGACGCTTCTTACCGGATTTATCATCCTTCTAGGCGGCATATTTATAGCAGCTGGAATCTATGCAGATCTTGGAGCGCTCCTTATAGCGCTATTTCTTATCCCAACAGCCTTCAAAATGCATAACTTTTGGACCATTGAGGATGCAACTGCAAAACAAGGTGAATCAATTAACTTCTTCAAAAACATCTCACTTGCTGGCGCAGCGCTCATAATTTTTGCCCTCGTTGCTAATGGGGCAGATTTTGGTCCATCGATAACAGCAGATCATTTCTTTAATATGTAGGTTTGCAATTTGCTCAATGTTCATCTAAAAGTTCAGAAACTGTTCAATGAAAACTCTGGCCAAATACTCTGGCCAGAGTTTTTTTATGGAATCCTCACCTTATGGAAATTCTCTTAGCTCTCCTTGCCGGAATTGCAATTGGTCTAGTTCTAGGCTTTGTGGGAGCTGGTGGCGCAATGCTCGCCGTTCCGATACTAATTTATATATTTAGCTTCTCTCCTATCCAAGCAACCACTGCAGCGCTAGCAGTAGTTGGTTTAGCAGCGCTATCTGGATCACTTGAGAAATTTAAGAAAGGTGAAGTCTTAGTTAAAGAGGCTTTAACAATCTCAACTCTTGGTCTTGCGACAAATATCTATTTTGCTCTTTTAGCGAAAAATCTTGATGACTCAGTGATCACCACAGGGTTAGCTCTCGTCTTAGTCATTGCAGGAACATCGATGCTGATTAAACCCTTCAAAGCAGGTAGCGAGCGGCAGATTCCACTTTTCGCCCTCATAGCCCTCTCCCTGATTATTGGTGTTATCACCGGACTCTTTGGAATCGGTGGTGGATTTATTGCTATCCCGATCCTGGTTCTTTTCTACAACACCCCCATGGTGAAAGCGGCTGGAACCTCACTCTTTATTATCTTCCTCAATTCAACAGTAGCCTTCTTTTTCCGAATCGAGAGTTGGCCAGAGGTTAACTGGTCGCTACCTCTCATCATGGCTGCCTCTGCCATTCTCATCTCACGTATTGCCGTAAGAAGTGCTTCAAAGAGCTCGCCACAATTTCTTAAAAGAGCTTTTGCAATTCTTCTTTTTGCTATCGCGCTCTTCACTCTCCTGAGAACTTGGGTTATTTAACGGGTAGAGTTACAGCAAGAGTTACAGGTAGCCAAGGAGAGATGATGGTAGAGAGCTCTTCTCATGAGTGAAGAAAATATCTTAGAGAAAGCAGCAGTTGGAAGGGTGCAACGTGCGCTAGAAGCCAATGCGCTCGCTGGAGAGATAAAGGTTTTAAAAGAGAGCGCTAGAACAGCAAAAGATGCTGCTGCTGCCCTGGGGGTAGAGGTAGGACAGATCGCCTCATCACTAGTCTTTGCTTTACCTAATGGCTCGCCACTTCTTGTTATAACTTCAGGTCGCCATCGAGTCGATACAGAATTTGTTGCTCAGCAATTAAATGTCTCTCATCTGGAGCGTGGTGATGCCAATTGGGTAAAAGATGTTAGTGGATTCTCCGTCGGTGGCGTTGCTCCAATCGGTTGGCAGAGTAAAGATCTCTCAATTCAAGTGGCGATACTGATTGATAAAGCCCTTGCAGATTACAAGATCATTTGGGCCGCTGCCGGACATCCTCATGCTGTCTTTCCCACCTCTTTTTCAGAATTACTCCTGGTGACAGGAGCGCGAGTAGTCCATGTTTCAGGGGAAGAGAGATGAAACTCTCGATAGAAATATTTTCACCACTGCCTTCACGAGATCCTGCGCTAAGGCGAGAGATTTATGAGGATATTCTCTTAATTCACGGGATGGGCTCTGCAAGTACCGCTTGGTCAGAGCTGCTGCCAAAGCTGAGAAAAAACTTTAGAGTCATCACCGTTGATCTACCTGGCCATGGCAAGACTCCGCTCACTGCAACTTCGGCAACTGATCCGATCGCACTGGCCCATCTACTTCATGATGAGATGGTAAAAATTTC
>JAQCKU010000104.1 GCA_027592195.1 Actinomycetota bacterium | reverse complement strand
TCCCTATATGAACCTATATGGAAAGAAAATTTTCTAGGAGCGAAGGTATCTGGCAAAATTTCTAAAGTCATCAACCATGAAATCAATTTCTTCTTGTTTATGAGCAAAACTAATCAACCATTGTTCATCCAGGCCTGGTGGACTCATAATGTCGTGGTTTACTGACCATAAGAAAGAAAGTTGAGCTAGATCAAAGTTAGTTGCCTTGTAATCTCGATAATTTCTTACTGGCTCTGTTGACCAGGTAGTACAGCCCTTTACACCAAATCCAACTGAGTGCGCTGGCAATTCAAACTCTTCAATAGCTCCACTGATTCGTGTAAGAGCTTGTTTATTAAAATCCTCAGCTTCAATCAAGGTCTCTTTTGTTGCAACTATATCCATAGCGATAATTGATGCAACGCCAAGAAGATGTCCATTAAAAGTTCCTAAATGAGACATTTTCCCTTCGGTGATGGTCTCCATTATTTCTTTCTTACCACCAAAAGCAGCCAGTGGAATTCCGCCACCAATAGATTTTGCAAGGCAGATAAGATCAGGTTTTACACCAAGTCGTTGGGCGGCCCCTTGAAAACCTGCCGTCAGCCCAGTTTTCACTTCATCAAAAATTAAAACAATCCCATGTTGGCTACATAACTCTCGTACTCGCTCTAGATAACCTTGATCAGGAAGAACAATTCCAATATTTTCCATTACAGGTTCTAAGACAAAGCAGGCAATTGACGAGCCATGTTTTTTAAATATACGCTCAAGAGAATCAGCGTTGTTATAGGGAACAACATAGACCTCACCAGGAACAGCGGTATTTTGAATAACAGGTGTGGGATCTTCAGCAGATCCTGCCTGATCAAGTGATGGTTTGACGGAGACTGAGAGCGCGTCGTAACTTCCGTGGTAACCACCTTCTAGCTTCACAACTCCTTCTCTACCGGTATAACCACGAGCAGTTCTGATCGCATACATCGTTGATTCAGTCCCAGAATTGGTAAATCTGATTTGATCGATTCCAAATCTTAAGCACATCCGCTCAGCAGCATCTCTTGTTAATGGTGAAGGGGTGACAAAGAGCATGCCTATCTCGAGCATCTTCTTTACTTCGTCAACAACAGTTGGATTGAGGTGGCCAGCGAGCATTGCTCCAAAGCCCATTGAGAGATCTAAGACTTTTCGACCATCCACATCTTCCATCCAAGCGCCTTTGGCAGACTTGATAGAGATAGGAAATGGATCCCAATGTTGGAATGAAGATTGCACGCCAAGAGGGGTGCTCTTTTTTGCAATAATATTTTCAGAGCCAGAGCGTTTATGCGATGAATTAAAAAGTTCCCATTGTTCTTGCAGGGCGCTTTCAATTTTTGATTGTGGTACTGGCTTAGATTTTCCAGTAAGGATACGGAGAGTCTCCGGATGGTTCTTTGGTGCAAACATGGGGTTTGTTGTACAGTCAAAAATGATTCGCAGTAGGCGAACCAGCTATTTGATGTGCACGCTCCTTGCGTTTAATTTTTAGGAAGTCTGCCCTTTGCAAACTTTTGCCAAGGTTACCACAGGGTATTTTTTCTGCAATAGATAATGATTCTGAGCGTAATTATAGGGAAATTTTTATATGAGTTATTTTTTTAATTGAGAAATAAAATGAAGAACTTCTGCGGTGGCTACCTCATTATCGGATCCTGTTGGATTATCACTCAATTTAATAATCACAGTTCTTGAAGATCTATCGGTAAAAATGAATTGTCCGTGAAGTCCTAGAGCCATAGAAACTTCAGGGAAGGGATGCCAGGTCTGCGCCGCATATCCCCAATCATTATCAAGTTTGGTTACCGGGTTTGTCATTCGCTCCAGCCATGAATTTTCAATGACTTCAACAGATCCTGAATATCCTCCGTTAATAAAGAGCAGCCCAACTCGAGCGTAATCTCGAGCGCTTGCATTAAAACAACAGAAAGTTTTTTCAGTTCCTCCTACACGATCCACATTCCAGGTCGCAGGAAATTCGCTGCCAATCTTCTCCCAGACTTCTTTTTGAAAGTAATCAGCAACTCTTTCTCCGGTAATTTTCTTGATTATCATCCCTAGCATCTGGGTGTCGACGCTTCGATACTCAGAATTACTTCCTAGATCAAAGGCCATTTTGCGATTGTTTTTCAGGAACCAATCGATATCGGTCGTGGCATACATCTGCGCAATTGCAACACCCCAACCTTGAGGACCTGTTGGATAATCATCTGAGACTCCTACACCAGATTGCATATCGAGAAGTGATTTAATGGTCACCTGATCAAATGTCGTTCCATTTTTTAATTCAGGAAAATAATCTACAAAAAGATCGCTCTCACTAATCTTTTTCTCAGTAATTAATCTTCCAATCAAGATAGATGTCATAGTTTTTGCTACCGAGTAGGAAGGAAATTGCGTCTGCGCTGAGAATCCTTCTTTGTACCATTCGTAGGTAAGTACTCCATTTCGAATAACGAGAAAAGAATTAGTTTTGCTCTCCTCAAGAAAATCGTTAAAAGATATCTCTTGCGAATCGAGAATTACAGATTTAGGCATCTCCTCGCTACCAGGTGGAAGCTGAATTGGATTTTGAGAAGCTTTGATTTCATGCCAAGGCATCAAGGTTGGAGTTTTTGAGGCGGGGGCTAAACCTAATTTGATGGTAGCAATTGGATCGGGATAGCGGATAACTTTAGTGAAGGTAAAGAGGGCAAGATAAAAGACAATAGCGAAAATAATTAAGTTTCGAATAGTTCT
>JAQCKU010000103.1 GCA_027592195.1 Actinomycetota bacterium | reverse complement strand
ACTACGCAGAGATTGCAGCCCAAGCCTTTAGCTCCATCGTGCCAAAACCAGGGGTAGCAAAAGTTGATCCCATTATCTCTGCCCACGGTGTAAAACGTAGCTTTGGTGGTTTAACGGCTGTTGATGTTAACCAACTCCAGATTCAACGTAATGCGATTACCGCTCTGATAGGACCAAATGGAGCCGGGAAAACGACTCTTTTCAACCTCCTCACTGGTTTTGATTCTGCTCAGGAAGGTAACTGGAGTTTTAACGGCGCAGATATATCAAATAAAAATCCAGATAAAATTGCCAAATTGGGAATGGTTCGTACCTTCCAACTGACTAAATCCCTCTATCGATTAAGCGTTCTTGATAATATGAGATTGGCTGCCGCGGCTCAAAAAGGTGAATCTATCTTTCTTGCACCTTTAAAACCATTATGGCGAAAGCAAGAGCTCGAAGTTACCGAGCGTGCGCAAGCTCTTCTTGAAAGATTTAAGCTGATTGATAAGCAAAATGATTTTGCTGCAGCTCTCTCAGGCGGACAGCGAAAGCTCCTTGAAATGGCAAGGGCGCTTATGGTCAACCCTGAGCTGGTGATGCTAGATGAACCGATGGCTGGCGTTAATCCTGCTCTCAAGCAATCACTTCTCTCACATATTAAAGCGCTCCGAGATGAAGGTATGACCGTCCTCTTTGTTGAACATGATATGGATATGGTCCGTGATATCAGTGACTGGGTTGTTGTCATGGCGCAAGGTGAGATTGTTGCTGAAGGTGCGCCAGAAGATGTGATGCAAGATCCAGCAGTCATTGATGCCTATCTAGGGGCGCATCATGATGAATCCCTGGAAGATGGTTTCAATGAGCCCGATGCTAAAGATGGAGGGAGAGATTGATGAGCACTCCACTGATCAGCGCCACCAACCTCATCGCGGGCTATCTTCCTGGCGTAAATATTCTCAATGGATGCAATCTTCATGCAACCGAGGGTGAATTAGTTGGAATTATCGGTCCCAACGGGGCAGGAAAATCAACTTTATTGAAATCACTCTTTGGCCTAGTGAAAGTTAGTGAAGGATCGATCTATCTCAATGGCAAAGAGATCACTAACAAGCGAGCTGATGAGCTAGTTCAATTAGGAATTGGATTTGTACCGCAATCTAATAATGTCTTTCCCTCTTTAAGCATAGAAGGAAATCTTCAAATTGGCGCTTTCCAGGCATCAGATAAATATGAAGAACGCGCCGCCTATGTTATGGAACTCTTTCCTACCTTAGCGAAGAGGCGCAAGCAGAAAGCTGGTTCACTCTCCGGTGGTGAGCGACAGATGGTTGCCATGGCTAGAGCGCTCATGATGAACCCATCTGTTTTGCTTCTCGATGAACCCAGCGCTGGCCTTAGCCCGGCTCTCCAGGATGAGGTATTTCTCTTGGTGCGAAAAATTAATGCAACTGGAGTTACCGTCATCATCGTCGAACAGAACGCTAGACGATGTCTTCAAATAGTTGATCGAGGATATGTTCTTGATCAAGGAACTAATGCCTATGAAGGAACTGGAAAGAGTCTTGCGATCGATCCCAAGGTAATTGAACTATATCTGGGGACTTTAGGAAAAAAATAGTTTCTCAATAAAAAATCCCCACCTCGTAAGAGATGGGGATTTTTTATTTATTACAGTTATTGCTGTGCAGGTACATTTCCAGTGATGAATTGATCAGCGCGTGCAACATAGTTGTCATTTGCTGTGTACTCATAAACACCCATGGTTGCAATTGATGGATCGCCATTGTTATCAAATTCGATCGGTCCGGAGACGCCATCGAAATCAATATCGGCACCATCAGCGATCAGCGCTTTACACTCAGCGAATGTATAGCACTTTTCTCCACCCTCAGAAACAGATTGAAGGTTATCGCGGATAGTTGCGCCATCAGTTGCGCCGCCTTGCTCTGCAGCAAGTGCGATCAACATGATTGCATCGTAGGATTCTGGAGCGTAAGAGAAGTCAGTTAGCCCAGGATCTACCCCTAGAAGTTTCGCTTTAAGATCTTCTGATGCAAGAACGCCTGGAAGGGTTCCCTTTACACCAACCATAATGCCAGTTGGCAGATCTTTAAATGCCTGTGATGATAGATTTCCATCAACAAGATAGAGCTTGACCTTGTCAGGACCAACGCCTTGCTTAATCATCTCTTGGATAATCTTTGTTGATTCCTCAAAACCGATCAGAGCAATGGCATCTGGGTTCGCTGCTTTTGCTTTTGCAACATCAGCAGAGAATTCTCCAGCTTGCGGGTTGTAAACAATCTGTGTTGAGGTACCGCTAAATGCAGCGATTCCATATTTTGCAAGACCGTTTCCATAGGCATCATCTAGATTGAGAAATACTGCATTAGATGCGCCTTCTTTTGCCATTAATTGACCGAGGACTGCACCTTGGAAAGTATCTGAAGGAGCAGATCGGAAGTAATATCCATCATCAGGATAGGTTGTTAGATCTGGTGATGTATTTGCAGGTGAGAAATGAACAATCCCTGCACTTGAAATCTTATCGATTACCGTGAGAGATACACCTGATGAAGCTGCGCCAACAATGGCGCCCACACCAGCTGCGATATGCGCATCAACAGTCTGTTGTGCAATATCTGTAGATGTGTCGCCAGAATCTCCGCGAAGATGCTCTACGGGATTTCCAAGAACACCACCTGCCTCATTAATCTCTTCAACTGCGAGATCAACTCCAGCAAACTCCGGTGGTCCAAGGAATGCGAGGTTTCCAGTTTC
>JAQCKU010000102.1 GCA_027592195.1 Actinomycetota bacterium | reverse complement strand
TTCTTTTAATAGTTGTAGCGCTAATGGATGGGCAGGAATTCGAATCCCGACACTTTCTTGTCCACCAGTAATAGAATCTTTTACATCTACAGATCTTTTTAATATGAGCGTCATCGAGCCAGGCCAAAATTGCCGCGCAAGGCTCAATGCATAATCAGAGATATCTGAGATCCAATAGCGCATCTGATTTATATCGCCGATATGAATAATCAGTGGATGATCACTCGGCCGATCTTTTACCTGATAGATCCTGGCAATTGCATCTTCGTTATCACCATCTGCGCCAAGGCCATAAACGGTCTCCGTAGGAAAGATGACAAGCGCCCCGGCCTTTAATGAGGCCGCTGCCTTAGTTAAGGTATCAAGAGTGCAATGGGAGATGATCGACACCTGCGCATTCTCCCACTTATTTCACTTTTCTAGCTACCTGCGAGAAACTAGAGCTATGAATAGAAGAAAAAGATTGATAGCAACGCTAACCATACTTCCCACCTTAATTGCTGGATCTTTTTTACTAGCGGTTCCAAATGCGCAAGCAGCAGCGCGACATATTACTCTCACCGCCCAAGGCAGCGTCACTATCACACCAGATGCTGTAAGAATTTATTCAACAGTTTCCCTCATCGCTTCTTCATCACAGATCGCGCTACAAGATGTGAATGTAAAGATTAAAGCGGTAAGAGATGCATTTCTTGCCAATGCAATAGAGCAAAAAGATATTAAAACTCAGAACGTAACGGTCTATCCAGAGTACAACTACACCTCTGATCGAGGCTCCACTCTTATTGGATATCGAGCCACGCAATCATTTGATGTGGTTGTCAAGAACGCAGCAAATGCTGGCGTTGTTGTCGATGCAATTGTTGCTGCAGGCGGTGATAGCCTGCAGATAAATAGCGTCACACCGTTTCTTCTCAATGATACCGAGGCAACTCAAGGGGCAAGAGAGAGCGCTGTTAAAAATGCTAGACAGAAAGCCCGTTCCTATGCCAAACTTCTTGGAGTTAAATTAGGAAAAGTAGTATTTCTCAACGAAGGATCATCGCCATCTTTTTCTGGCCCAATTTTTGCTATGGAGAAGAGCAGTGATGGTTCGACAGAGATTGAGCTTGGTCAGCAAGAACTCACTCTCTCAATTACCGTGAAATGGGCGATCAAATAGATGAATATCGAAAAATATAAACTTGCAGGTGGAGTTGAGATTACTCGGGCTATTACTGGGCTCTGGCAGATTGCCGATATGGAGAAAGATGGCAAGACCTTAGACCCAGTAAAAACTTCTGAGTTTATGGCTCCCTACGCCCTAGCAGGACTTACTACATTTGATATGGCAGATCATTATGGATCTGCAGAGATCATTGCCGGAACTTTTCAAAAGAATAATCCAGCTGGAGCAAAGAGCACGATGCTCACCAAATGGGTCCCTAAACCTGGGCCGCTGACTCGTCAGCAGGTAAGAGATGCGATCCAGGAGCGGTTAACTCGCCTGCAAAGCTCGCGGATTGAATTATTGCAATATCACGCGTGGAAATACTCACATCCAGGTTGGCTCGACGGCCTCTTTTATTTACAAGAGCTAAAAGAAGAGGGGCTGATTGGATCGCTAGGAACAACAAATTTTGATACTGCTCATCTTCGGATCGCAAAATCAAGTGGGATTGATATTGTCTCCAATCAAGTCTCTTACTCACTGATTGATCGTCGCGCTGGTGGTGCGATGGCAGATTTCTGTTCTGAAAATAAGATTGCGATTTTGGCTTATGGCACCCTCTGTGGAGGATTTCTCTCCAATAAATGGTTGGGAAAGCCAGAGCCTTCGGCAGATCAACTAGGTAATTGGTCACTGATGAAATATAAGAGATTTATTGATGTTGCAGGTGGTTGGGAGAAATTCCAAAATGTATTAAAGGTTCTAGATCAAGTTGCAGAAGAAGTGGGAAGTTCTATCGCAACGCTCGCCTCTAAATATCAATTAGATCAGAAGGCGGTTGGAGCGGTAATCGTTGGGGCGCGCCTTGGTGAAAATGCACATTACAAAGAGACAGCAACGCTCTTTGATTTTAAACTCTCTGGTAGTCAGCGAAATGCAATCGCATCAGTTCTTGATCAGCTCGCTCCGATTCCAGGAGATTGTGGCGATGAATATCGCAAACCACCATACCTAACAGCATCTGGTGATCTCAGCCATCACTTTCAAGATTTTCCCGTTGCTTATCCACCCATTACAGAGGGTGTGAAGGTACGAGCAGAGTCAGGAACAAGTTGGGAGGCGATCGCTGGATACTCGCGCGCTGTACGGGTTGGAGATCGGGTTATGGTCTCTGGAACGACAGCAACTCATGGGGCAATTGCCATCGGTAAGAAAGATCCAGTTGCGCAGACACAGTTCATTATTGACAAAATTGAAGCATCGCTGGAATCACTCGGTGCAAAGTTAAGTGATGTGGTCAGAACCCGGATCTACCTTGCTCATCTACGAGATTGGGAAGGGGTAAGCCGCGCACATGGCGAGCGCTTTGCCGAAATTCGCCCAGCAAATACTATGGTCAAGGCTAAGTTGATTGGTGAGGAATATTTAGTTGAGATCGAGGCAGAAGCGATCATCCAAGGAGCTGAGTAATGGCTAAAGTTGAACTCGTTCCAGGTTATTTCATCTCACCTGTTATTAAAGGTGGTTGGCAGTTAAGTTCTGGCCACTCCCTCGATCGAAAAATTGAAGAGGACGCTGCAGTTGCAGATACGGTTTCCTTTGTTGAGGCCGGAATCTCCTCACTTGATTTCGGTGATATCTATATTGGAGTTGAAGAGCTGATTGGTCGAGCCCTCACAACGCTGACAAGCCAGTATGGGGC
>JAQCKU010000021.1 GCA_027592195.1 Actinomycetota bacterium | reverse complement strand
CTTAGATCTCCTTGTCGAGATAGCTGGTATAGAGCGGATTCAATTGATTCATGCCAATGACTCGATGGATATTTTGGGATCTTTAAAGGACCGACATCAAAGTCTTGGAGAAGGTGAGATTGGACTAGATCCATTTAAAGAACTTCTCGCACATCCTGCGGTGATTAATGCACCGTTAATTCTTGAGACCCCTGGCGAAGAGCCAGAACATGGAAGCGAAGTTGCGGTACTAAAAAAAATGCGCTCTGCCTTACCTGCTGCCAAGAGTGGTCGATAGAAGATGGAAAATGTAGGCGCCAATCGCTCACTGCGATTTAGACCTTTCGCTCCCCTTGCTCTGATATCAGTTGCTGCTTTCTGGGGCCTTGCCTTTGTGGTAATGGTAGATCCGATAGCTAAACAAGGGATCAATGATTTCTTATCGTTTCGCTTTACTATCGCCACGCTCCTACTCATTATTTTGCGACCGCGAGTTTTAAGAAATCTCAATAAGGAGATTCTCAAAAAGGGAGGATTAGCAGGGGCCCTTCTTAGTTTTGGTTATATAGCTCAGACAGTGGGTCTCTCGCTCACTACCCCAGCAATCACAGGATTTATTACCGGTTTATATGTGGTTATTACTCCAATCTTCGCTATTTATTTTCTGAAGACTCGAGTAACACCTATCGGTTGGTTTGCGGTTGGTTTGGCAACTGCAGGTCTGCTGGCACTTTCCTACAACGGGGTAGAGATTTCTTTCGGCGCCTTTGCAGTATTTCTGAGCGCAATATTTTTTGCAGCCCATATCATCACTCTTGCAGCGTGGAGCTCCTCCTTTGATACCTATACCCTGACAACAGTGCAGCTGGGTCTCTGCGCTCTTGTCACAACTGCCGCAGCGCTTCCTGGCGGTATTACTGCTCCAGTCGGATCTGGTGGTTGGTATGTAGTCCTCTTTACTGCGTTATTTGCAACAGTCATTGCCTTTATCGTTCAAACCTGGGCGCAAGCGATCATCTCTTCAACCACTGTTGCCGTTCTCCTCACTACCGAGGTCTTCTTCGCAGCGATTTTCTCGGTTGCTACTGGAGTTGAATCACTCACCTCCCGTATCCTTATCGGAGGTTCTCTCGTGACTGCTGGGATGTATCTGATTTTGTTAACAGATAAATCAGGCGCTCAAGATGTACAAGACTCTCCACACCCTTAACATCTCTTGATTTAGGAGGCAGGCACATTTCCACCAAGAAGGTTATAGATTTTCGATCAGATACTGTCACTCGTCCGAGCGCTCCCATGCTTGAGGCTATGGTCGCTGCAAAAACTGGCGATGATGTCTATGGTGACGACCCCACAGTTAATCTCTTTGAAGAACGCGTTGCCGAACTCTTTGGAAAAGAAGCAGGTCTCTTTACCCCTACCGGATCACTTGCCAATCAATTAGGGCTACGGCTTCTGGTGAATCCTGGCGATGAACTTATCGCAGATGAAAAAGCTCATGTTGTTAGAGCAGAACTTGGAGCAGCCGCTGTTTTTAGTGGAATAACGACAAGAACTTTCTCCAGCGTTAAATCAAAGATCGACGCTCAAACGATTTTTGATCTCTTGGCCCCTAAATCAAGTCCTTATCTAGTTTCAACAACAGCGATAGCGATTGAGAACACTCATAATTTTGGTGGTGGAGCTACCCAACCTCTCAACGAGATTGAGAAGCTTCGCGAGCTAAGCGCCCCACTTGGCATAGCGATGCATCTTGATGGCGCTCGCATTTGGAATGCGCATATTGCAACGGGAGTAAGTTTTCAAAAGTTCGGCTCACTATTTGACACCGTCAGTGTTTGTTTCTCTAAAGGCCTTGGCGCACCTATTGGATCGATGCTTCTTGCCTCTCGGAGCAAAATTGAAGGAGCCCGGATCTGGCGAAAGCGTTATGGGGGTGGGATGAGACAGGTAGGTTTACTAGCTGCAGCAGCCGATTACGCCCTTACCCACCAACTAGAGCGCCTTAAAGATGATCATCTACACGCCCAACTTTTAGCTGAAAAAATATCGCAGCTAGATTCGACGCTGATTGATAAAAGTAGCGTTGAAACTAATATTGTTGGCCTTGATCTCTCTCAACATAAAATAACGGCAGCTGATCTTGCCCTCAAACTTGGAGAGCAGGGCGTTCTCACTGGAGCGCTAGGCCCTAAGTATCTTCGATTAGTAACTCATCTAGATCTCAAGTATGAAGATATTGAAGCAGGCAGTGAGATAATTACTGCTACCCTCTCAGAGCTTCTCTAAAAAATTCTCTAAGAAGCTAGATATCCCTCATGCTCTAAAAGCCACTTTTTCCGATCAGCTCCAAATGCATAGCGCCCCAGTGATCCATCACTTTTAATCACTCGATGGCACGGGATGAGAAGTGGAATTTTATTTTTTGCGCAAGCAGATCCTGCTGCTCGATTTGCGCCAATTGATCCTGATCTCTCTGCCAACTCCTGATAACTTAGAACCGATCCCGCTGGAATCTTCTGTAGCTGTCGGTAGAGGCTCCCGGTAAAATTCGAATCTGCTATCTCAACTTCAATTTTTGATAATGAATTGAGCTCACCTTCAAAATATCCTGAGATATAAGAATTAATCCCTGATACCTCCTTAGCGAAGCTGCCTTGAATCCGGAGTTGATTAACAGCTCCAAAAAGCGCCTCCACAATAATCTCATCAGAAAGAGCTATCGAAAATAGCCCCAGAGGGGTAGCTATCGAGGTATTTACAGTTCCTACAGAGCCTCTACTTTTCATCTTCAGCGATCAACTCCTACAGAAAAAATCTGCTACCTGTCGCGAAGTGATTGCGCAACAAGAAAAGCAAGCTCCAAGCTTTGAGTGTGGTTTAACCGAGGATCACAGGCGCTCTCATATCGAGTTGCTAAATCCTCATGAGAGATCTCTTCTCCGCCACCAACACACTCGGTTACATCATCGCCGGTGAGCTCGATATGAATACCACCTGGGTGTGTTCCTAGCTCTTTATGAACCTTGAAAAAACTTGTAACTTCAGCAATCACATCATCAAACTTACGGGTTTTATAACCAGTAGGGGCTTCATAGGTATTTCCATGCATGGGATCTGAGACCCAGAGAATGCGAGCTCCTAACTCATTAACTCGCTTAATCAGTGGTGGCAACTTCTCTTCAATATTTGTCGCTCCCATCCGAGTAATGAAAGTGAGGCGACCTGGCTCATTATCTGGATTAAGTTTCTTGATGAGATCTTCCACCTCATCGGGGCTAGTTTTTGGTCCAAGTTTTACACCAATAGGATTCATGACCTTGGAAGCAAAATCGATATGGGCGCCATCTATCTGTCGAGTTCTTTCGCCAATCCAGATGAAGTGTGCCGAGACCGCGTAGGCCAAATCTGTCCGGGAATCAATCCGGGCCAGGGCTCGCTCATAGTCCAAAATAAGGGCTTCATGTGATGAAAAGAAATCAACCCTAGTTATCGCATCATGTTCGATGCCGGCAGATTTCATAAAATCTAGTGCGCGGCCAATTTCTTTAGCCATTGCTTCATAGCGTGGTCCAATTTTTGAATCCTTGATAAATCCTTTATTCCATTCATGAACTTTTCGTAGGTCGGCAAAGCCACCATGGGTAAATGCTCGAACTAAATTTAAAGTTGCAGCGGAGGTGTTATATACCCTCAGCAATCTCTCCGGATCTGCAGTTCTAGCGCTTTCAGAAAATTCCAAATCATTAACGGCATCACCGCGGTAAGCGGGCAATTTCACATCTCCACGAATTTCAAAATCGTTACTTCTTGGCTTGGCAAATTGACCAGCCATTCTCCCCACTTTAATTACTGGCATACTTGCTCCGTACTGCAGCACTGCAGCCATCTGCAAAATTGTTTTAATCCGATTTCTTATGGAATCAGCTGTTGCAGCAGCAAAAGTTTCAGCGCAATCTCCGCCTTGCAGCCAGAACGCCCCACCATCTTGTGCCTGCGCAATTTTTGCTTTTAGTGCATCTGCCTCACCAGCAAAGACCAAGGGAGGTAATTTCTTCAGCTCAGTAACTACCGCCTCAACTTTTTTTGCATCTGGCCATGTAGGTTGTTGCGCAGCGTCAAGGCGCAGATCAAAGAGGGAATCGATATTGGTCATTGAGATAGCCTACGGGCTCGACACTCTAACCAAAGAAAATCTCAGCTTCGCTATAGAGCGCAGGATCTACGACTTTCAGTTGCGCTGTGGCTGAAGCAAGAGGCACACGCGTGATATCGGTTCCGCTGAGAGCCACCATGATCCCCCAATCACCTTCATGGGCGGCAGTTATCGCATGGAGACCAAAGCGTGTTGCTAGAACGCGATCAAAAGCTGTGGGCGTTCCTCCTCTTTGAATATGTCCGAGAACTGAGGTACGAGCCTCTTTCCCAGTCTTCTTTTCAATCTGCTCTGCCAACCATTCGCCAATGCCTGAGAGCTTGACATGGCCAAATGCATCTTTGCTCCCATCTTTGGTTATCAAATCTCCATCTTTTGGTAGAGCTCCCTCTGCAACCACGATAATTGGAGCATAAGAAGATTCAAATCGAGATTCAACATAGGAACAGACCTTCTCGAGATCAAAAGGAATCTCAGGTATCAAGATGCAGGCAGCTCCGCCAGCAAGTCCAGAGTGGAGAGCTATCCATCCAGCATGGCGACCCATCACTTCGACAATTAAAGCCCGATGATGTGACTCTGCCGTTGTATGGAGACGATCTATCGCCTCCATCGCAATATTTACAGCGGTATCAAAACCAAAGGTGTAATCAGTATTATTTAAATCATTATCAATGGTCTTTGGTACACCTACAACTTTGACCCCTAATTGATCCAATTTAGTAGCAACTCCTAAAGTATCTTCACCACCAATAACAATAAGAGCGTCAATTTTCATCTTTGCCAAA
This sequence comes from Actinomycetota bacterium, assembly GCA_027592195.1. Taxonomy (GTDB): domain Bacteria; phylum Actinomycetota; class Actinomycetes; order Nanopelagicales; family Nanopelagicaceae; genus SYAN01. Next base: position 12,883 of record JAQCKU010000021.1, on the reverse strand, counting down.
TTCTCTTTGATGCGCTCAACGCCATCTTCGACTTTAAATGGATTGGTCCGTGAGGAGCCAAGAATTGTTCCCCCTCTAGGCAATATGCCACGGGTTGCCTTTATATCTAAATCAATCGTCAATCCCTCGAGAGGACCTTTCCAACCATCACGAAATCCAACAAAGTCATAGCCGTACTCTTTGACGCCTTTTCGAACGATTGCTCGGATCACTGCATTTAAGCCAGGGCAATCCCCACCTCCAGTGAGAACTCCAACTCGCATAGGTTTCAACTTTCACCTCTTAGATCGCCATTTAATTGGCTATCTGGGATAGGAGCAGTCTAGCGTTAGCTCCATGGACCTGATCTCTCCCAATAAGGGGCAGAAATCTTTCAGCATAGGCCGTTGTGATAGTAACTCTCCATGAAGAATCAGGTGGTAACAGAGCTTTCGGAAATTTCAACTCAACAATATAAAGCTATTCGATTTATCGCAATGGATCAGCTCCATCGTAATTACGGTGCGCTCAGGCAGGCAGACCCTGAGAATGATCTTATTGTTTTCATTGAAAACCAAGGCTCTTTAACGAAACGAGTCTGGCACATTCAACGAACTTTTTTTCTGATCTCATCAACTCGCCACTTTGCAGAAACTTTGGCTGAAGAAGGTTTTACAACTCTTTATCTAAAATCTGAGAGTTTTGAAGAGGGTTTTGAGAAGCTGATTCAAGCCTTTCCGGTGACCAAAAGATTAGCCGCTGAACCTGCCTCTCATAGAAGGCTAGCGCTCTTAGAGAAATTTGATTTTCAATTAATTGAGAATGATTTCTTCCTCACTCCCAAGGAAATTTTTAAGGAGTGGCTGGCAGGAAGAAAAACTTTTCTTATGGAGAATTTCTATCGAAATCAGCGTAAAAGATTAAATATCTTGATGGATGGGGATCAACCATTAGCAGGAGAGTGGAATTTCGATCAGAGCAATCGCCTTGCACCTCCAAAAAATTATCAATGGCCTCCCTATCTTGCTCATAAACGCGATAAAGTAGATCTAGAACTGATCGCACAACTGCGGACTACTTATCCAAACTTATGGGGTAATGATCCTGATGAAAGTTGGGCAACTACACGCGAGGGCGCGCTACTACAACTTGATTACTTTCTTCAAAATCATTTCTCTGGATTTGGTCCCTACGAAGATGCTATTCCGCCGGCATCAGAAAGTTGGCAAGTTCATCATTCTCTCCTAAGCCCATATCTCAATAATGGGTTACTGCATCCTGCTGAAGTTGTGGAAGCAGCTTTAAATAAATTCGAAGAGGGAAACATTCCCATCGAATCTTGTGAGGGGTTTATTAGACAGATCATAGGATGGCGTGAATATGTCTTTGGAATGTACCAACATTTTGGCCCCGAATACCGAAAAGAGAATCAATTATCTGCAGATCGAAAACTTCTTCCCTTATTTAATAACTCAAAAGCAACGCAAATGGAATGCGTGAGAGATACTATTGAAGCGATCGAAAATCGAGCTTGGGTTCACCATATTCCACGATTGATGATTCTCTCTAACCTTGCACTTCTCACTGGAGTAAAACCAGAGGCATTTCTTGATTGGATGAGTGAAGTTTTTATAGATGCCTACGATTGGGTGATGGTTCCCAATATCATCGGTATGGGTCTGCACGCTGATGGTGGCGCCATGATGAGTAAGCCCTATGCAGCAGGTGGCGCCTACATATCTCGAATGTCTAAATACTGCTCCTCCTGCAAGTTCAATCCAAAATTGCGAGTAGGAGAAGATGCCTGCCCCTTCACCACTTTGTACTGGGATTTTTTGGATCGCCACCGAGAAGCATTTATTCGAAATCCACGGATTGCCCAGCAGGTCCGGGGGTTAGATCGTTTAAAAGATCTTGCTGAGCTCAGAAAGCGGGCAGAATTTCTCTTTGATCAGCTCGAGCAAGGAAAAATCTAGATCTCTCTAGAAATTTCAAGATACCCAGTAGCATCTCTTGTTGGTCAGGATTTGATAAGCAGAAACGAGAGAGATAATTGAAGAGAAGTTCATGGGCACTCTTTATTCTCATTGGAGTGATCTGGGGAATTCCCTATTTCTTTACAAAGATTGCAGTTGATGCAGATATTCCAGTTCCACTCATTGTTTTTGCAAGGGTATTTATCGGCTCACTCATCTTGGTGCCGATAGCTCACTATCGTAAGGTGCTTATTCCTGCGCTACGCCATTGGAAAGTGATAGCTCTCTACGGGTTTGGAGAAATGGTTTTTCCATGGTTTCTCATAGGCACTGGTCAGAAAACAGTTCCATCGAGCACAGCGGCGCTTTTGATTGCTACCGTCCCACTATGGGCATCCATATTTGCATTTTTCTATGGTGATAAGACAGTCTGGCAACGCAAACGTCTCATCGGTCTTATCTCAGGTTTTATTGGAATCTTCTTCCTTGTTGGATTTGATGGAGTTGGTGAAGGTTCATCAACAAGCCAACAAGCAGTTGCAGTTATCTTTCTTATCGCTGCAGCGATTCTTTATGCCGGTTCAGTCTCCATGATCAACAACAAAATTCCAGAAGTTTCAGGAGTTGCGATTCATGCGATCGCACTTTCGGTCGCAACAGTTGCATACCTTCCTACCCTCTTCTTTGTACTACCAACTCCTATCCCCCCGCTTGAGGCAATGATCAGCGTCGGGGTACTTGGAACCATCTGCACCGCTTTTGCATTTATCATTTTCTTTAAAGTTCTTGGAGATATAGGTCCTGCGCGAGCATCACTTACTGTTTATATCAACACTGTTGTTGCTGTCATAATGGGAGTAGTCATTCTCAGTGAGGCGATAACAACAAGCACTTTAATTGGGATACCACTTGTTTTAATCGGCTCCTACCTAGCAAGCAGAAAACCAATAATCCATCCCAATTAATTGCTTGCTCTTAATCTCTTACAATGCCAAATTTGCGAAGAGCCTTGGGATCTTTCTGCCAGTTAGAGGCGATGGAAACTTGAAGTGTGAGAAATACCTTCTTACCGAGTATCTGCTCCAGAGCTGGCCTTACCGCGCTTCCGATCTTCTTTATATTTGATCCAGCTTTCCCAATAATGATTCCCTTCTGACTATCTCGCTCCACATAGATCGTGGCATCAACGGCAATTACTTTCTTCTCATCGCTCTCGCTTATCTCATTAATAGAAACAGCGATGGAATGGGGAAGCTCTTGCAGAGTGCCCAATATTGTTGCTTCTCGAATGAGCTCAGATATTCGATCCTCGATCTCCATATCAACGATTGCTTCTTCCGGGTAATAATGAGGGCCTTCTGGAAGATACTTTTCAAAAAGATCGTTAAGGATCCAGAGCTGCTCACCTTTAATGGCAGAGAGTGGAATTATCTCATCCCAAGTAAACCCGTTATCGATAGCTAGTTGAGATGCTTGAGTAAGGGCGGTTAAAACTTGGTCTTTACTGGTGGTATCAATCTTGGTTACGACGCAGAATCGTTTTGCTCCAGAGAGAGATGTAATCGATCTAGTAATGAAGTTATCGCCTTTACCCACCTTCTCATTGGCAGGTAGGCAGAAAATTACGATATCTACGGATTGAGTTGAATCTGAAGCAATGGCATTTAGCTCAGTTCCCAGAACACCCTCTGGTTTGTGAATTCCAGGGGTATCAACCAATATTGCTTGAAATTTTTCAGTAGTGAGGATTGCTCGAATGGCGTTTCGAGTTGTATTGGGATGGTGGGAAGTTATTGTCACTTTCTGCCCCAAAAGCGCATTGATGAGAGTAGATTTTCCGGAATTTGGTCGGCCAATAACAGCAACAAATCCGGATTTGAACATATCCCTACCCTACTCCAAGTAGTTCAAGGGCATCGGAGAAAGAGGTAATGATTTCAGCGCACCGCTCTGCAATTAGTTGATGACAGCCATCACTCATAGGTGAGGTAATTGCTCCCGGTAGTGCAAAAACTGGACGGAGAAGCTCTGCCGCATCGCGAGCCGTTCGTAGCGATCCGCTCCGAGAAGCTGCTTCAATAACAATGGTTGCAGATGTCATCGCTGCAATAATCCGATTTCGGATAAGGAACTTCTCGGGTTTTGCAGCAACGCCAGGCATCGCTTCAGAGATGAGCGCACCATTAATAGAAATTTCGTTAAATAATTTTTCGTTGCTGGCAGGGTAATTGATATCGACTCCGCTAGCCAAGACGGCTACCGTCTCACCGCCAACGGCGAGCGCGCTCTGGTGGGCCTCGGTATCAATTCCCAGGGCTCCACCACTAACAATCGTCCAACCATGATCTGCAAATCCAGATGCAAAATTTCTAGCTAATTCGATTCCATAGTGAGTTGGATTTCTCGTACCTACCAGAGCAATCATCGGATGCTGCGGCAGAGCTCCTTTTACGATTAGCCCAACCGGAGGTGATGAGAGATCGGCAAGACCTATCGGCCACTGCCTACACTCTGGAGTCAGGAAAGTTCCTCCTACCTCGCTGATCTTCTGATGGATTTCTGCTGGATCAATCTCGCCCTCTCGCTCATTGATCAACTGGGCGGTATCGAGCACTCCCCTCTCTTGAATCATCTGACTTATCCGCCTATCGCCAGGCAATGTTGCTCTAAATATCTGCAATCGGGCGCGATAAATTTTCTCATCGAGTAACTTCATAAATCTCTTGCAAGATGTATCTTCATCTCTACCCCTCTCTCCACATCTTCTTTTGAAGGTTGTAACCTTCCGGCAAGGTCTGCAAAACTCCATGCAAGTCGAAGAATGCGATGAAAACTTCGCGCGCTGAGCCGTCCCTCATCAAGTTGATCAAAGAGAATATTCATTGCAGATTTCTCCGCTCGATACTTACCCCTAAGTAGCTCACTTGGAATATCTGCATTTAATTGAAATTTTTCGCCTTTAAATCGCTCCTGTGCAATCTGCCTGGCATCAATAACTGCGCTCCTTAATTTAGCGCTCGATAGATTTTCATTTTTTTGAGCAAATGCACTTCTACTCATTGGAAGCACCGAGAGCGCTACATCTATTCGATCAAGGAGTGGACCAGAAAGCCGCTGCCCATATCGACGAATTTGAAGTGAAGAGCAGCTACAGCCTCGCCCTCTACCGATCAATCGGCCACAAGGACATGGATTAGCTGCCAAAATGAGCTGGAATTTAGCTGGAAAGGTAACTGTCGAATGCGAACGAGAAATTGTTATCTCACCGGACTCCATGGGCTGACGGAGAGAATCCAATAGCCCTTGATCACATTCGGGCGCTTCATCAATGAAAAGTACTCCTAGGTGTGCAAGAGAGATTGCCCCAGGTTTAATCAATGAAGAGCCGCCACCGACAAGAGCTGCTTTGGTCGAGCTGTGATGCGGTGCAATAAATGGACGTCGGGTAAGCAACTGGGTTGCACCAGCGGCGAGTGAGTGAATTGAATTAATTTCAAGAATTTCGCTTCGATCCAATGGTGGCAAAATAGTAGGAACCCGCTCAGCCATCATAGTTTTCCCAGTACCGGGTGGTCCCATCATCAGCACGTGGTGGCGACCAACCGCCGCAGCAAGAATTGTCTCTATCGCACCTTCTTGACCTGCAATTTCAGAGAAATCTCGATCTCTATCAATGCTCACATCAGAAGTTGTTATCTGCCAATCTTGATCAAGAAGGAGTGGGTCAGGAATTTTTCCTTCAAGAAGAAAATCTACAACTTCTCTAAGATCCTGGGCGAAAACTGTATCAACCTCATCAATTAACTGCGCTTCTCGCTCATTAGCTCGAGGAAGGATTGCTTCTTTCATGCCAGCTCTATGCGCAGCAAGAAGTGCAGGGATAACTCCTCGCGATGATCGAATCCGACCATCAAGTGATAGCTCCCCTAAAAATACGCGATCTACTACAGCTTTGGCTGGAATTTTTCCTTGGGCAATCAAAATAGCGATGGCGATAGGTAGATCAAAACTGGATCCTCTTTTTGGCAACCAGGCTGGAGTGAGCGAGACTGTTATCCGAGCCTGCGGCCATTGAAATCCAGAGTTAATCAGAGCGCTTCGAACTCGCTCTTTCGATTCATAAAGTGCTGAATCAGGAAGACCAAGTAAGGAAAAACTTGGGAGGCCCTCTGCTATATCTACTTCGACGGTGATTACCTCACCTTCAATTCCCCTGAGCGCCAACGATTGAACAAGTGCAATCATAAAATAACTCTTCTAATATGAGAGATCTTTGGAAATATGAAATTATCAATTGAGATTACATCAACTCTAAAATTTGGGGGAAATCTATTCTCCCTGCACCAATGAAGCCCCAGGAGATAGATCCTCTGATATTTTTCTCTTGAGATTGCTTCAATACCTAGGCCAAATCTCTGGCTTGATCTCGTTTTCACCTCGACAAATGTCAATTCTCCATCAGGAGAAATTGCAACGATATCAATCTCGCCTAGCTTTCTCCGCCAATTTTTATCAATAACCTGATATTGACTATCAACAAGAAAATGATCTGCGATCAATTCTCCACATGATCCAATGATTTCAGCTTTCCAATTTTTTGCCACAGCGGGAGTTTTACGCTCAATCAGTTATTTTTTATTAAGTAGCTCTTAAGGTGTGGAAAATTCTGATCTGTTAAAAGATTTCCTAATTGATGTAGCGAGCTATATTTTTATAGGATTTTCGATGGATCGCACTCACTCCAAACTTCTTCACTGCCTTCATATGGCTATCAGTTGCGTAGCCTTTATGACGATCAAAACCATAATCTGGAAATTCCTGAGCTAAATCAACCATCTCTCTATCCCGAACCACCTTTGCAATTATTGAAGCAGCTCCAATAGCAAGTGAGATGAGATCCCCTTTCCAGATCGATAGGGATGGGCTGGTTATCCCTCTGATCTGATATCCATCAAGTAGTACATAATCTGGTGTCAACGGAAGTTGCCCAACAGCTCTTCGCATCGCAGACTCATTCATTTTTTGAAGCCCATGGCGATCAATCTCAGCTGGTGAAATCATGACAACTGAAACTGCAAGCGCGTGTTGATAGATAAATTCATAAAGAAATTGACGTTTAGCTTCACTAAGTCTCTTGCTATCGGATATTTCAGATTGTAAAAGCGGCGAGAGGTTATCTATCGCCACAGCTGAAGCGACTAAAGGTCCTGCGCAAGCGCCTCTACCTGCCTCATCAACTCCTGCAACAATTTTTACCCCTTCTTTAAAGAGGGATAACTCAACCTGATTTTTTTTCACTCTGTAACGAGTTGAAGTCAGAGAGATAACTCATGTTTTTAAAGGGCCAGACAATTGCAAACGCTCGCCCTGTGACCGCTGAAAGTGGGACAAAGCCTTTATTTGCATCATCAGTATTAAACCTTGAGTCAGCGCTTGCCCCTCGATGATCTCCCATCACCCAGATGAAGCCATCAGGAACTGTGACATCGAATGAAGAATTACTGGATTTATCACCTGGATAGAGATAAGGCTCATCGATAGCCTCACCATTTATTGTTAATTTGTCATCATCATCGCAGCAAAGAACTCGATCGCCACCGATACCTACTACTCTCTTTATCAGATATTGCTTGGCAGGATCAGGAAGAATTCCAACGAAAACCAGAGCTGATTTAAATCGATCGCCAATGGATCCTCCGGGTTCTGAAAAGTCTGCCGGTAACCAACCTGCGGTATCACGAAATACAACAATTTCGCCACGTTCAACGTCACCAAAAAAATTCCCAAACTTATTTACAGCGACTCGGTCATTTATCTGTAGGGTATTTTCCATTGAGCCTGATGGAATGTAGAAAAATTGAATCAGAAAAGTTTTTATCACCACTGAAAAAACCAAGGCAATAACGAGAAGGGTGGGAAATTCCTTAAAGAGCGATCTTTGTGATGATTTGCTCATTTTGATCTGGTGAAGAAGTGAGCTGGCCTACGCCTTCTCTCCACTTGGCTCTTGGTTCTCTGCTGCTACCTCAGCTGGAGCCTCTGCTGCTACCTCAGCTGGAGCCTCTGCTGCTACCTCTGCTGCTACCTCTTCCGATACAAGCGCAGGAACTTCATGAAGAACTGCTGCTACCTCTTCTTCGGTGACAACTTTCCCGGTTGCCGGAACGAGATCTTCGTTGATCCGACGTTCACGAATTTTTGCAGCTTTTCCGCGAAGATCTCTTAAGAAGTAGAGTTTTGCACGGCGGACATCACCGCGACGGACTACCTCAATTTTTTCAATGACCGGTGCATGGACCGGAAAAATTCTCTCTACCCCAACGCCATAGGAGATCTTTCGAATCGTAAATGTTTCGCGAACTCCAGAGCCTTGGCGGGCAATAACAACGCCTTGGAATATCTGAACTCGGCTCTTATTTCCTTCGATAACTCGAACGTGAACCTTTAACTCATCTCCAGATCGAAAAGCTGGAATGTCCTTCCGAATGGAAGTGATATCTACAGAATCAAGGACGTTCATGGCTACCTCGTTTAATCTTTCTCAATCAAAAATTATGAATAAAACGGTCATTTGGCTGCTCGAATCGATCGTACTCGCAGCGAAGAACCCTCGCTAACCCTCCTATCTTGCCACACCTATAGCGCCAAGGGCTAATTCGCCTATCTCTTCGCCTCTCGGCCCTCATCCAAAGGGTCTGATAATTTCGAGATCAACTCACCGCTTCAAGGCAAGAAAATCACTTAACTTCTGATGAAGGGTCGGGTTAGCGGCAACGACCATCGATTGAGGATTAAGCCCATCGCCGGTAACAAGAGCGCCGGCTTCTTGGGCGATTAGCATTCCAGCAGCTAGATCCCATTCCTTTAAGCCAATCTCAAAGTAACCATCAAGTGATCCCATTCCAACATGGCAGAGATCAATCGCGGCAGCGCCTAATCGGCGGATATCTCTACAGCGCGGAATCAGTCGAGCGATATTGTCGCCTTGATCAATACGGATCTGACGAGAGTAAGAAAAACCTGTACCTAATAAGGAATTCTCGATATCTATCTCTTGAGAACATTTCATTCTCTCCTCATTACAGAAAGCGCCCCCGCCACGGGTTGCATACCAGATGACTCCAGAACTCTCACTGATCTTTCGCACCATTACTTCGCTAGCTGACTCACTTCTCAGAGAGGAATCAAATTTCGAAGTTTGAGCCTGAGGGATGCGAGTGGGATTTAACGTGGGGGCATAAACCACGCCAACCAATCCACCTGCTTCATCTCGAGCTCCGATAGATATTGCCCAGCCAGGTAAGCCATAAAAATAATTGACAGTTCCATCGAGCGGATCAATAACCCAGGTAACTCCACTATCGCTGGCTTTAGAAGCGCCCTCTTCCCCGATGATTCCATCGCCACTTCGCTCCGCAAGTATGGTCGAAACGATTACTTTCTCTGCCTGTAAATCTTTCTGGGTTGCAAAATCAATTGAAGAACTCTTCGTCTCGAGTTGAAAATTGTGAGGACGATCCATCAAGATATCGCCCGCAGCAATTGCAGCCTTTATAGCGATCTCAAGTAGCGCTTTCTTCTCGGTTGCCACGCCCTTATCCTTCCCCATAAAAAGCTAACCCTATGGCAATCTTGGCCACGATGAATGAGAACCGAGATCTACGCGTAGTCAAGAGAAGTGATGATGGAGATTTTCTCGAGCTCCAAAACCTAGCGGGCGAGATTTTCACCGTAAGAATAACTGATCATCTAAAGGCTCTACTCAATCAGGCTCGCCTCAGCGCCGTAGCTGATAGCTCTGAAGATAATTCAAATCCACTGACAGATTCAATCTCAATTAAAGAAATTCAAGCTCGTTTACGATCTGGTGAAGATATGGAGAGCATCTCATCAGATGGCAACGTCTCCTTAGAGAAAATTGAACGTTACTCAACGCCTATCTTGCAAGAGCGCTCTTACATCATCTCTCTTGCAAAGAAAGCTATTGTGAAAAAAGATGGTTACTCACTCCTTGAGATAGTCGAGAGCAAATTAGCTCCACATGGAGTAGATATGAAAGTCACTTCATGGAATTCCTATAGAAATGAAGATGGAAGCTGGTATCTATCGATTGAGTATCCTACCCAGAGTGGCTTTGCTCTTGCATCGTGGGAGTTTGATCCAATAAAGAAAAATTTAATTAGTGCTGATGAAGGCGCCCGTTGGATTCTAGGTGAAGAGCCACTGCAGGCAAGTGCTCAATATCAATCAAAAAATTCAGAATTTGGTCCGATGCAAAGAAATGAGAGGCCGCATCAAGAGAGCGCTCCTCCTCGTTTAGTGGCGGTGAAAAACGAGAGTAGCAAAGTAACACCAAGAGTTGAAGAGCTTGATTTTGAAGCACATAGCAATAATTCTGAAGCAGATTTTGATGCTGAATTAGATCGTGATATTTCAGAGAGCGCCAAGAAAGATGGAGTGACAAAACGAATATCTATCCCATCGTGGGATGACATTATGTTTGGTACCACGGAAAAGGGCGCTGTAGAACCTGGAAACGATTAACGAATCCAAGAACGTAGTGGAATTGCTAGCTCTTCTTGACTCACTCCACCATGATGACCAACCATTTGAGATTGTAAATTCTTACGCTCGGGCTCAATCAGAATCGATTTATCTTTCGGAACAGCGATTAAATCTCCCACTCTTGCCGCCACAGAAGCGGACATCTGCGCTCCAAAGCCTTGCTCTGGGGTAAATAGTTCAATCCGATCTCCAAAATATTCAGACCATCTCTGCCTCACCTCATCAATATCCTCTAATTTTATATAAAGATGTCTCGCCCGTGGCTCACCGCCCAGAAGTTCGATTCCTTGGAGCAAATTATTTCCCTCACCTAAAATTATTTTTTTACCAACATTGATCATGCCGTGATCAGCGGTCAACCAAATCCTGGTCCCAGGAGGTAGAGATTTCATTATTTTTTCAAAAAGACTATCAACTCTTCTCAGAGCGTGAATCCACTTCTCCGAACCAATTCCTGCAAGATGTCCGGCATCATCCACATCATTGAGATAGAGGTAAGTAAAAGATCGCTCGCTCACAAGTGCAGCTTTCAGCGAATCAATAATCTCTTCATCGCTATGGGCTCCAAAGTAACGAGCCCCACGGAGCGCGGCCTGAGTAAATCCGCTCCCTTCATATCTACGAGCTGCAATATGGTTGACAGAAATTCCCTGCTGCACTCCTCTCTCAAAGAGGGTAGGAATCCGTTGCCATGTAAGTGGATCGATTCTCTGATCCCATTTCAAACCATTAAGGAGCTGCGGGGTCTGCGGTTGTGCAAATGGAATTCGCATTGTGTAGCCAACCATTCCATGCTGGTCTGGATAGCTACCTGTACCTAAGCTCGAAAGGTTTGTTACCGTCGTTGACGGAAAATGAGATTGGAGATCTCGATAGCTCTCACTTGCCATGATTGCCGGTATCTCATCTTTAAACTCTTCAAAGATAAAGGAACCAAAGCCATCTAAGAGAAATAAAATCTCTCTCCCTAAAGAGCTCGCTATATCCAGATGATTAGTTACGCCAGTCAGTCCAAGGCCTGAGAAAATCGATTGAGAAAGATCGGCAAGCTTAAAAACTTCCTTATTTTGCGCCACAGCTCAATCTTCCCATGAATTGAATAAAAGTCAGATTGATCTCTGGAGAAATACCTTTAGCCAAGGTTGAAAGCTAGGGTTATCTCTGACCCATTGCGGCAAATACAGAAAAAGTGGCAAATGCAGAAACGAGAGGTGGAAGAATTGGCTCTCATCAGAAAAGGGAGATCTCATGATCAAAAGTGAAACAACTTTCTCCGATGAAGTTCGCGCTGCGATCAAAGAGCAGAAAGCTATCGTCGCTCTTGAATCAACCATTATCTCGCATGGGCTACCCCGACCTATCAATTTAGAGGTTGCGCTGGAGGTAGAGGAGATAGTTCGAAGCTTCGGTGCAGTACCTGCCACCATTGCCATTCTTGATGGAAAAATTGCAGTTGGTCTCACCCAGAAAGAATTAGAAGCTATTTCTCAACGTGATGATATTTTAAAAGCATCAATCCGAGATCTGCCAATGATTATTGCTCAGGGAAAATCTGCTGCAACAACAGTTGCTGCAACCTCTCAGATCGCAGCCAAATATGGAATTAAAACTTTTGCCACTGGAGGACTCGGTGGAGTGCACCGCGGTGCTAGCGAAAGTTTTGATGAATCTGCAGATCTCACTGCGCTATCAAAAATTCCTATCACAATTATTTGCGCTGGAGTGAAATCAATTTTAGATGTGGCTGCAACTCTTGAGCGGCTTGAAACTCTCAGCATCCCGGTTCTCGGTTACCAGAGCAATACTTTCCCCGGCTTCTACTTAGCAGATTCAGGCTTTTCACTTGAGTATCGAGTTAATTCTGCAGCTGAAATAGCCCAGATTGCAGAAAACCTCTCTGATATTGCCGCTCCACATTTAGCTACCGCATTAATCGTTACCAACGCCTGTAAAAATCCAATGGATCCAATTTTCCACCAGGAAATTCTTAATAAAGCTCTCGCCTCTGCCACTCAATCTAATATTTCAGGAAAAGCAATCACTCCCCATCTTCTTGAATATTTTCATAAAAATAGTAACGGTCAATCTCTCAGAGTGAATATTGAGATTATTAAATCAAATAGCGCTCTCGCCTCAGAGATTGCAATCGCGCTTAATGAGCTAGATAAAAAGAGATGAAAAACAAAGAGATCAAAGAGATTCTCTGTATCGGAGATCTGGCCTTAGATGTGCTCGCCAAATTGGATGGATTTGGCCTAGAGCAATTGAATTATGGAAGTGATACCCCCTCACAAGTCTCTACCTATGGTGGTGGCGCTGCCGCAAATGTTGCTTCCTGGTTAATAAAGATGGATACCCAGCCC
>JAQCKU010000101.1 GCA_027592195.1 Actinomycetota bacterium | reverse complement strand
GGCCTGGAGCAGATGCTTTAACTACTTGCCGACTCATATCTTACTTCATGCCCGCTAGATCTAGCTTCACCTCACGCAATTGCTGCGCCGATTGTTCTGGTTTCATATCCATAATAAATGCACCCATGGCAGATTCTGAACCTGCTAGATATTTCAATTTCCCTGGTTGCCGCCTAACGCTGGTAATCTGCCAATGAAGGCGGAGAAGATCTCGCCCTTCATGGATAGGTGCTTGATGCCAAGCTGCGATATAGGCCATCTCAATTCCAAAGACACCATCAAGGCGTTGCATCACCTCTTTTGCAATTGAAGGAAAAGCATCACATTGGCTTGAGTCAAGCTCTGCAAGATCTGCAACTAAGCGAAGCGGTGCAACATGAATTTCAAAAGGATAACGGCTAGCCCATGGAACGTAGGCAATCCACTCACTATTTTGGGCAACAATCCGGATTTCATCGTGAATTTCTCTGGCGATAATATCTGCCATTAAAATTCTTGAAGTTCGATCATAATGTTTTTTCGCAACCTGAAGCATTTTTTCACTTCTTGGCGTGAGATATGAATATGCGTAGATCTGGCCATGAGGATGAAAGAGCGTTACTCCAATTTCCTCACCACGATTTTCAAAGATAAAAACTTGTTCGATAAATGGAAGTTGTGAGATTTCATAAGTTCGCTCTCGCCAAACTTCTAGAAGCAATCTAATTCTTGCTAGAGATAAATCTTTAAAAGAGATTGCATGTTCTGCGGTGTAGCAGACAACCTCACACTTTCCTGCAGCATCTATGATCGGGGTATCAAAATTAATATCCTCTGGCATCTGCCAATCACTTTTTGGCGCTCGAAGCGATGGAAATCGATTATCAAAGACAACAACTTCAAAATCATTTTCAGGGATTTCACTTAAGAGACCTTCACTACTGGGACAGAGCGGACAGAGCTCCTTTGGTGGTAGAAATATTCTGCCCTGTCGATGAGCTGCCATCGCAACCCATTCATTAAGGAGGGGATCGAGGCGAAGCTCACCAATTGCTGGTTGATCTTCCTGCTCGCGTTGATCAACTGCAGATCGATCCTGGCCTTGGGTGTCGTAATAACGAATTAACCGTCCATCTGCCATCGCTCTATCGATTCGCTCGATACCCTCTGCAAGATGAAATGAACCCTGGTTATTTAACGAACTCATAAGGAGCGATACTCTACCTGTATGGCTATCGCAGGGGATTTTCCCTTCATAAATTTGCGTGGCGGCGATTGCCAGCTCTTGGGTGAAGTAATAGCTGGCGCTCTCGTTATCCACCACTGGGCGGGAGTGAGCTCGCTAGCCCAATCACCGAAGCAGATTGCTCTGGCAAAGGCTCGACCAATTGGCCATAGCTCATTTGATCAAGAAACTTTTCCTGGAATTTTTAGAGAGCATTCGCGAGGATTTCTCGGCGCTCCGATGGTTGCCGGACACCGTCATGGAAAAAATTGGTCTACACGCTTTGAGATAACTCAGCTGACATCTGATGGATCAACTCTCGATTTTCTGGCAGTAGATAGTAAAGCTCAATTACAGTTATTAGGAGAGATCGCTCTTGATAGTTTTGGCGTACTTACCTTTAACTACCAACTCACAAATCTAGGAGAGCCTTACACCTTAGATCGATTACATTATTGGCTACCGCTTTCGCCCCGAGCAACTGAGAAGTTAGATTTCTTTGGTCGCTGGTCATCTGAAAGGCAACCTCAACGAAGTCAGATTGAAACCGGGCTCTGGGCAAGAGATTCTTGGGAGGGGCGAAGCGGTCACAATTTCACGATTACACAATTAGCGTTAACCAACCAGACAAACTTTTCTTCAGGAGAGGTCTGGTCGATCGCTCTAGGATGGAGTGGAAACTCTGCTCACTATATTGAACGTCAATATGATGGATCCCAATGGATGGGCGCTGGTGAGATCTTTATGCCTGGTGAAGTTATTTTGGAAACGGGAGGCAGTTATCAAGCGCCAACGCTCTATGCCAGTTATTCCCCAGATGGGTTAGATGCAGTTGCAGCTAATTATCATCGCTCACTTCGGCAGAGAGATCGCCACCCAAAAACTCCGCGTCCATTGACGCTTAATATGTGGGAGGCAATTTATTTTGACCATAGTTATGAGAAAGTGAAAGAGATAGTTGATCTTGCAGGTGAGATCGGGGTCGAGCGAATTGTTCTCGATGATGGCTGGTTTGGTTCGCGGCGAAATGATAAGAAAGGCCTTGGCGACTGGGTAGTTTCAGAACAAGTCTGGCCAGCGGGTTTAAAACCCATCTCTGATTACATCCGCGCTCAAGGGATGGAATTTGGTCTCTGGTTTGAGGCAGAGATGGTTAATCCAGATTCAGAGCTATACCGCGCACATCCTGATTGGATTTTACAGGTGGAAGATCGCATCCCACCTCTCTGGCGAAACCAACTGGTACTTGATCTCTCCAAACCAGAAGTTTTTGATTATCTCTTTGAGAAAATTTCACAGATTATTACTGATACTTCACTGGCATACATTAAATGGGATCATAATCGAGTTCTGGTAGATGGAGGAAGTGGTGAAAGGCCAGGATATCGAGCTCAAGTCCTGGCGATCTACCGTTTCTTTGAGAAAATCAAGGAGAAATTTCCAGAGATTGAAATTGAATCATGCGCTTCAGGTGGCGGTCGTATTGATTTAGGGATGGTTAATTATGTTGATCGTTTCTGGGCGAGCGATAATAATGATCCGATAGCAAGAGCAGGTATTCATCGTTGGAGTTCTCAAGTAATTCCACCAGAGCTATTAGGTAGCCATATTGGTCCAAACCCGGGCCATCAAAGTGGGAGAAGCACTTCACTTTCAACTCGCGCAGCGAGCGCACTTTTTGGCCATGCTGGAATTGAATGGAAT
>JAQCKU010000020.1 GCA_027592195.1 Actinomycetota bacterium | reverse complement strand
GACGGTATAGACCGGCTTTTTACTCGGTGCATACGAGGCAAACCAGGAGGTGTCATCTTTACTACTGCCATCTGGATTTCTACCAAAAACTTGCGCTGTCCCGGTCTTGCCGCTGACTTCTACTTTAAGACCGGAGAATGACCCTGTTGCTGTTCCAGCAGTTACTACCTCGCGAAGGCCTGCCTGTATCAAATTAAGAGTTTTTTTATTGGTTGGAAGTTTGCCAATAACTTTTGGTTTAAATTCTTTAAGTACTTTACCTTCTGGATCAATGATTGCATTAGCAATAAATGGTTGATACAGCTTTCCTCCATTTGCAATCGCGGTATACATCATCGCAATCTGAAGTGGGGTTGCAAGGACATCTCCTTGACCTATTGAAAAGTTAACTGCATCGCCCGCTCTTACTTTGTCCCCATCGAGGCAATTTTCCCGAGCGATCTCAATTAAGAGCGGTGTTAGTTGAGATTTCCTTGCCCGCTCCCGATAGTTACAGTTGAAATCTTTATTCTGCTCATACCAAGCTTCCTTCCAAGATCGATCTGGCAGCCGACCTGAGGATTCAGAGGGAAGATCTATCCCCGTTTTTGTACCAAAACCAAAAGCGCGCGCTGTCGAAAAGAAGTGATCGTTGGGATTATCTTTGGGTCGAAGACCACCATCTCGCACCCATTCGTCATAGGCAATCTGATACCACATCGAATCACATGAGATGGCAAGAGACCGTTTTAAATCAAGAATTCCCTGAGCTTTATTCTGAAAATTATTGAATGTACGAGTTCCAATTTCAACTTTTGCTGGACAATCAAATCTTTGATCTAATCGATAACCTGCAGCTATCGCTGCAGCTGTCGATACCACTTTGAAAGTTGATGCTGGGGCAAAGCCACCTTGAGTAACGCGAGAGAGCGCAGGAACAGCAGCCCATTCACTATAGAGACGTTTTGCCTGTTTAACAGTAATCCCATTCTCCCAAATGTTTGGATCATAAGTTGGATAGGAAGCAAGGGCTACGACTCGTCCTTTCATATCCATGACAATTGCCGCCCCCGAATCTGATTTTCTCCCCAGCGATTTTCCTCGGATTACCGAGGCAGCAAGCTCGCGCTCGACTGCTGCTTGAATTCGAGCATTGATATTGAGAACTAAATTATTACCAGGAAGGGGAACATTGTTAAGTGATTCACGGGTAACAGCTTCTTTTCTATCAACAATGACAGTTCTTACCCCAGCCTGACCTCGAAGTTCTCGATCATATTGCAATTCAATTCCAGATTTACCAATTAGCTCATTTCGATAGTAACGATAGCCTTCATCATTATTGAGATTTGATTCAGTAATCGGCCCTACATATCCAAGAAGATGCGCGCCATTTTCACCTGCTAAAGATGGGTAATATCGAATTGAAACTGGTCTTGCATCTATTCCTGGAAATTGATCAGATCTTTCGATGATGGAGAGCGCTTGGTTCTCACTTGCTGATTTCGTAATGGGAATTGGTTGATACCTAGTTCCATTCCAACATCCAGCTCGATTACCTACCTCTAACTCTGGACATAGCCTAGTTCGATTAAAAACATCTTGAAAATCTAATTTTAAAATTTGGGCAACTTTCAAAAGGACAGAAGATCCCTGATCTGGCAACTTATCTAAAATACTTCGATCTACAGTGATCTGCAGCCCAGCTCGATTAATCGCCAGAGGAACTCCAGTGCTATCAACAATTACTCCACGATTGGCAGGTGTGACAATATCTCGACTTTGAACATTAAGCGCAGCAGCTTTATATCGATCACCATCTGCGATCTGCATGTAATACAGACGTCCCAGTAGCGCCATGATGATCGAGGCGATCAAAACTTGAATCACAATCATATTTAATCGAGAGCGATCGGTCATAGCCGCACCTGTTCTGAGAAAAGTCGCTCTTTCAGTCGATAGACCAGTGGAAAATAAATCGGCGAAAAGAGTAAAGTCCAGAGTGAATTACCAATAAGTTCGCGAAGAACAATTGTTACTGGAGGAATATCATTACCTAAAATTCCAGAGATCACTAGGTAAAGCGATGCTGATAGCGAGGTTGCAGCGACTAAATACATGGCCGCAGTAATTGGTTTTGATGCAAGATCTCCAAGCTCATCTTGAAATCGTGATATTGCATATGCGATAAGTAATAAGGTGAAGGTCCAGAGTCCGACTGGGGTATCAAGAGTTGGCGTGAAATCGAGAAGAAGACCTCCGATAAAGGCTGAAAGAAATATTCCACTTCGCTCCTCGTTCACCATCCAAGAAAAGAGCAAGGCAAGATAGAGTGAGAATCCGCCAAGAAAGAAATCAATTTGATTGATTAGAGATTCTTGAAGCAGGAAAATTGAAATGAAAAATGAGATGGTTATCGCTGTTTTTGTAGAGCTCATGGCTAATTCTGCTCAGGAGTTGGGGTAACAAAAACTGTTACCGTGGGAGTTGGTGAAGCAATAGGAGCTTTTGGAATAAGTGAATCGCGCGGATCATTGACTCGGGTTGAGGTAATAATCGCTACAACGCCAAGAGCTGAAAGTTCTGTAAAGGGTCTCACCTCTGCAGATTTTGTAAGTTGACCAATGGAGTTATTAACTGAGAGAACTATCCCAACTGGAATTCCTGGTACAAATGGTTTATTGCCATCACTTCCTCGAGAAAGAAGCACATCACCTTGTTTAATATTATCTCTTGCATCAAGAAGCTCTAAATCAAAATAATTTGATCCCTTCCCTGAGAGAATTCCCATTGATTGACTCTCTGCAATCCGAACTCCCACTCGAAAACCTGGATCACTCATTAATTGCACGATCGAGGAATTGACGGTGGTTGATTTAATGACGCCAACAAGACCTTTTCCAGAGATGACGGTCATATCGCGAGTGATGCCACTTGCACGTCCCACATCTAAGGTGATGGTCTGATCAAAATTTGTCGATGCTCCGTAAGCTAGAACTTTCGCTGCTACAACCCGAAAACGCGCTTGCCCGGCTAAATCAAGAACTGACTTCAATTGCTTCAACTCGCCCGTAATTCCTTTAAATTCAGCAAGCTCTTCTTTCAAATCGCGATTTTCTCCGGTAAGTACCGCTAGTTTTTCATTGGCTTGGCCGATATTTCTTATATCACCAAAGAAATTTCCAATTGGAGAGAAAATAAAAGATCCAGTGCTCTGAAATGGTTTAAGGACGCTTCCAGCAATTGATCGCGCGCTGGCCATAACGCTCAGACCACGAAGATCAAGGGTTATGAAAAAGAGCGAGGTGACAAGAAGGGAGACTAAAAGTAACCGTGTCCGACTATTTCCTCGCGTAGCCACGGTTTATCACTACCACCTAACTCTCAACTCTCACAGCCGCCAATCTATTATCGACGTGGCTCTGAGATCAATACTTTCTCTAGCGCTTCAAATTCCTCAATGCACTTGCCTGATCCAATGGCAACCGCATTAAGAGGTTGATCTGCGATATGAATCGGCATATTTGTCTCTTGTCGTAGCTTCTCATCAAGGCCGCGGAGCAGCGCTCCACCACCTGTGAGAACAATTCCGCGATCCATAAGATCACTTGCAAGTTCTGGTGGCGTCTTATCAAGAGTTGATTTCACAGCATTGACAATTGCATTGACTGGCTCCTCCAGCGCTTTACGGATGTCATCGGCTGATACAAGAATTGTTTTTGGAAGACCGGTTGCAAGATCACGACCGCGAATTTCTGCATCAACATCATCAGGTAGCCGATAAGCCGAACCAATAGCCATCTTTATCTCTTCAGCCGTCCGCTCACCAAGAAGAAGGGAAAATTCACGCTTGACCCAGCTGATAATTGCTTGATCCAGTTCATCGCCACCGGTACGGATAGATTGAGCAACAACTATTCCACCTAGTGAGATAACCGCTACCTCTGTCGTTCCGCCACCAATATCAACCACCATATTTCCAGTTGGTTCATGGATTGGAAGGCCCGCTCCAATTGCTGCTGCCATCGGCTCTTCAATGATGTAAACCTTACGAGCTCCAGCTGCATATCCGGCATCTTTAACAGCTCGCTGTTCAACACCGGTAATACCTGAAGGAACGCAGACCACAATTCTTGGCTTAGCTAGATAACGACGACGGTGAACTTTTTGAATAAAGTAGCGGAGCATCCGCTCGGTGATATCAAAGTCTGCAATCACACCATCTTTAAGAGGTCTAATGGCAACAATATTTCCGGGGGTACGGCCAATCATCTTTTTTGCTTCCACGCCAACGGCAAGAATCGCCCCATTATCTTGATTAACAGCGACAACAGAGGGTTCGTTGAGAACAATTCCTCGGCCCCGTACGTAGACCAAGGTATTAGCGGTACCTAGATCAACGGCCATATCCCGGCCTACAAATGCGAACTTATTATTTGCGCTCATCTTCCCTCTTCTTTTCCTAGCTCTCTCTTCTGACGTTTCTTCTATCTTAATATCAATATCATTTTTTTAGCTCTGGGAAGAATATCCCAATCTCGCGTTTTGCAGACTCTACAGAATCAGATCCATGAACTAAGTTCTGCACAACTTTCGTACCTTGATCTCGCGCTAAATCACCACGGATTGATCCAGGAGCAGCAACCGTTGGATCTGTCGCTCCCGCAATTGATCTAAATCCTTCAATAACTCGCTCTCCCTCTGCAATCATCGCAACGATTGGGCCAGATTGCATAAAGTCAAGGAGTGGTTGATAAAAAGGTTTTCCTTCGTGTTCACGGTAGTGAGCTTGAAGAAGTGATAACTCTGGCTCGATCATCTTAACTGCTACAAGGTGATATCCCTTAGCTTCAATGCGAGAAATAATTTCACCAATAAGGCGACGCTTAACTCCATCTGGTTTTACCAGAATTAGAGTCTGCTCAATTGGGGAGGTCATAACGGCCAAGTGTAGTCGGCTCACTCGCTCAATCTAAATTCACGCTTTACTTAGCTTTTTTTTCGCCCTCGCCGCTCTCAGCGATTAATTGAGCGCGAATAGCTTCACCTTTACGGCCAAAGTAGAGCGCCGCAAGCCATAACCCCATAAATATCGCCCCCATAATGAACATTGCGCTAATGACAAAGCCATAGAAGATGATGGCAAATTGCAGGGCCCAAGCGAGCCACCAACCAAATCTGAGGCGAAGAAGAGCTGGAGAAAGTAAGAGCGCAATTGCTATAACGCTACCGATTGCAATCTCAGCACCGCTGCTTTCTAAACGAACAAGTAAAAGCGCAAAACCCATTGTTATCGCTTCCATCACAAGAACGCTTCTGGCTAATACTTTCATCGCTCTTCTTTCATCTATTTATTACTCCGCTTTCAGGCGTTGCACAATCTTACGGGCTTGTCCTGCGCTGACGACAGATCCAGTAATTACTAAAGCGCAACTACCTGCGTTAAGTTGGCTATCAGACTTGACCTGAGCAATACCAGCCTCAATTGTCTCTTCCAGGGTAGCAAAGGAGCTGATGCGATCGCTGCCAAAAACTGATCTCGCCATTTTTTCAAGGGTAGCAATATCCAACCCGCGATCAGAAGAATTCTTAGTAAGGATTATTCTTCCTAAAATTGGCTCAAGAACTTGAAGCATCCCAATAACATCTTTATCGCCCATCGGAGCAAAGATTCCAACTAACGAAGTGAAATTAAATTCGTGGCTTAAGGTATTGCGAAGTGAGATAGCGCCATGACGATTGTGAGCGGCATCGACGATAACGGTTGGATCGCGCATCAGCACCTCCATCCGCCCAGGTGATGTGATACTTGCAAAAGCCTGCCTTAAAAGATCTTCATCTAATTTCATCTCTCCAGAAAAAGCCTCCATCGCAGCTATCGCAAGGGTTGCATTATCGCCTTGATGTTGACCGTAGAGCGGCAAGAATAAATCCTCATATCTACCATTAACTCCATCTACTGTGATTACCTGACCGCCAACTGCTATCTCACGTTTGACTAATGAAAATTCAATACCCTCTCGTAGCGGCGCAGCTTCTAGCTCAATACATTTCTCAATTAAAATCTTGGCAACTTCTGGCTCTTGCGCTGATAAAACGGCAATTGAGCCTGGTTTGATAATTCCTGATTTAGTCTCTGCGATCTCTTCAATCGTTGATCCTAAATACTCCATATGATCTAATCCGATGGGGGTGATCACGTTAACTGATCCATCAACAACATTGGTTGCATCCCACTCACCGCCCATCCCTACCTCAATAACTCCAATATCTACTGGGTATTCGGCGAATGCGACAAAGGCCATAGCTGTAACTGCTTCAAAAAATGAGAGTGGGTTGCTCATTCTCGAATCGACCATGTCTAAATAGAGAGCAATATCGTTATATGTTGCAACAAAAGCATCAGCAGAGATTGGCTGATTATTGATTGAGATTCTCTCAGTAATTTTCTCCAGATGGGGGCTGGTAAATCTCCCAGTTCGATATCCCAACTTATATGCAATCTGATCAATCATCCGGGTAGTTGAGGTTTTTCCATTTGTTCCAGCAATATGAATTGTCGGATATGAAAGTTGAGGCGATCCAAGTGCATCGCAGAGGTAGGCGATCCGCTCTAGGCTAGGTTGAATTCGGCTCTCAGGCCAGCGCCGTAGTAACTCTGCTTCGACAAATTGTAATCTCTCAATATCATCTGCAATAGCCATCTTTATCTCACAATCCCCAAAAGTGTTTTCATCGAAAATCAGCGCTTCATCTCTTAATTTGTTGAAAGTGCAGCAAGGAGGGATGTAATTCGCTCAATCTCACCAGCGCAGTACCGCTCTCGCTCTCGTATCTCACTGACAACTTCTTCAGGAGCTTTCGCCATAAAGTTCTTATTTTCTAACTTCACTTTTGCTGTTGCCAAATCTTTTTCAATCGCAATAAGATCTTTTTCAAGACGGAGTCTTTCTGCGAGAAGATCAACGCTTCCAGTAAGATCAAATTCAACTGTAAAACTCTTTACCTCTATCCGACCACTAGATGCGAATTTCTCACCTGGCATATCAAGCTTTACCAGGAATCGGAGCGCCTCTTCATATTTTTCTAGACCTCGATCGCCTAACCCTGAAATTTTGGCCGCAATCTTTGTTGAATTTTTAATTCCTTGATCATTTCTAAAACGTCGGATCTCTGTAATGAGAGCCTGTAGATCTTCAACAATTTCTCGAGAGCGTTGAGCAACTTCATTTTTAGAGCTGGCCATCGAATTCGTTGTAGAAGTTGTTAAAGATAGTTTGGGCCATTTGGCGATCACAATTGATTCGCCGCCAGTTAATTTGCACCAGAGCGCTTCTGTAATAAAGGGCATAAATGGGTGGAGTACCCGTAATAAATTATCCAGCACCTCTCCCAAAACTCGCCGACTCACCTCTGCGCTGGCACCAGATGATGCAAAGGAGGATTTTGAAAGCTCAAGGTACCAATCACAGAGATCATCCCAGGCAAAGTGATAGATCGCTTCACTTGCTTTTGCAAATTCAAAATTTTCAAGGGAGGTATCAACAAGGGCAAGCATCTCGCTTAGTTGATTCATTATCCAGATATCAACAGCGCTCATCTGTTCATCCTGCGGAAGCGCTCCATTGCAATGCGCACCATTAAGAAGTGCGAATCTGGAGGCGTTCCATAATTTCGTTGCAAAGTTTCGTGATCCAGCCACCCATTCTTCAGCGAGTGCTTGATCAGCTCCTGGATTAGATCCACGCGCGAGGGTAAATCTCAGAGCATCAGATCCATATCGATCCATAAATTCAATGGGGTCAATTGTATTTCCCTTTGATTTACTCATCTTCTTTCCATGCTTATCACGGACCAAACCATGAAGTGCGATGATGTGAAAGGGTGGAACGCCCTTCATCGCAAATAAACCAAACATCATCATCCGAGCGACCCAGAAAAATAAAATGTCATAGCCTGTTACCAGAACACTTGTTGGATAAAACTTCTTAAGATCTAAAGTTTGATCTGGCCAACCTAAAGTGGAAAATGGCCAGAGCGCAGATGAGAACCAGGTATCAAGGACATCAGGATCTTGTTCAAATCCTTCAGGTGCGCTCTCATCTGGTCCTAGAACAATCATCTCGCCATTGGCGCCGTACCAGACTGGAATTCGATGGCCCCACCAGAGTTGTCGAGAGATGCACCAATCATGCATATCATCGACCCAATCAAAATATCGCGGCGCAAGCTCTGCGGGTTCAATCTTTACCTTCCCACTACGGACTGCATCTGCTGCTGCTTTAGCTAATGGACCAACTTTGACAAACCACTGCTTTGATAAACGAGGCTCCACAGTTGTATCGCACCTTTGACAATGGCCCACCGCATGAATGTAAGGTCGTTTCTCAGATACGACTCTTCCCTCACGCTTAAGTTCGGCAACAATTGCTCTCCGTGCCTCAAAGCGATCCATTCCATCAAACTTTGTTTCAGATCCAGCGATCACACCCTGCTCATTCATAATTACGATCATCTCGACGCCATGACGTCTTCCCATTTCAAAGTCATTGGGATCATGAGCTGCAGTTACTTTTACTGCTCCAGTTCCAAATTCAGGATCTACCAAATCATCTTCAATAATTGGGATATACCGATTGACTATCGGGAGTAAGACTTTCTTACCAATTAAATGCTTGTATCTATCATCTTTTGGATTAACCGCTACTGCTCCATCACCGAGCATAGTTTCCACTCGAGTGGTTGCAACGACGATGGAATCCTTGCCATCTCCATACCTGATTTGAACAAATTCACCTTCATCATCACTATGTTCTACTTCAATATCAGAGAGCGCAGTTAAGCACCGTGGACACCAGTTAATGATTCGCTCAGCCCGATAGATCAGCCCTTCATCAAAGAGACGTTTAAAGATTTCAAGAACTGATCGAGAAAGACCTTCATCAAGAGTAAATCTCTCTCTACTCCAATCAACGCTATCGCCCAGTCTTTTCATCTGACTTAAGATCGAACCGCCAGATTCACTCTTCCATTGCCAGACGCGTTTTACAAATTCTTCTCTTCCTACATCATGACGAGAAATACCCTGTTGCGCTAATTGTTTCTCCACAACATTCTGCGTTGCTATTCCAGCATGGTCCATTCCTGGCAACCAGAGCGCCTCAAAACCTTTCATTCTTTTCATACGGATAAGTGCATCTTGAAGAGTGTGATCAAGTGCGTGCCCCATATGAAGTGATCCAGTCACATTCGGTGGAGGTATTACTATGACAAAGGGCGGTTTATCTGAAGTTGCATCGGCGGTGAAGTAACCAGCATCTAGCCATTTTTGATAGAGCAACGCCTCATGTTCTGCAGGGTCGAAACTTGATGGCAGCTCGGTCATAGTGGGAAGATTCTAGATTAAGCGCTCTTCTCCTCATTACGTTTTTCGTTTTTGACCCGCTTTGGTGAGGTGGTCTCGACATAGGTGGGAGCAGCTTTATCTCTGACCACCTCAGGAGTAATGATGACTCTTCCTATCTCTTTTCTGCTTGGAATTTCATACATCACGCCCATCAAAATCTCTTCCATGATTGAGCGAAGCCCTCGAGCTCCTGTTCCACGTGCAATTGCTTGATCAGCGATAATTTCAAGAGCCTCTGGAGTTATCTCCAACTCAACATCGTCCATATCGAAAAGATGTGAGTATTGCTTAACCAAGGCATTTTTTGGTTCAGTTAAAATCTGAAGAAGAGCTGAGCGATCCAGATTCTCAACGCTTGTAACAACAGGAAGTCTTCCAATAAATTCAGGAATCATTCCAAATTTCAGTAAATCTTCTGGCATCACATCGGCAAAGGGATCTAACTTCTTCTCATTAATACTCTTCATCTCAGCATTAAAGCCAACTCCAGCTTTACCGCTTCTTGCTTCGATGATTTTCTCAAGACCTGCAAAGGCGCCACCGACAATAAATAAAACATTTGATGTGTCGATTTGAATAAACTCTTGGTGAGGATGCTTACGACCACCTTGTGGCGGTACAGATGCTGTTGTTCCCTCTAAAATTTTCAAAAGCGCCTGTTGAACACCTTCACCAGAGACATCACGTGTTATCGATGGGTTCTCACTCTTTCGTGCCACTTTATCGATTTCATCAATATAGATAATTCCCTGCTCAGCTTTCTTCACATCAAAATCTGCTGCTTGAATCAGTTTTAATAAAATATTTTCAACATCTTCTCCAACATAACCCGCCTCTGTGAGAGCGGTTGCATCTGCGATAGCAAAAGGCACATTGAGCATTCTTGCCAGAGTTTGAGCGAGAAGTGTTTTGCCACAACCTGTTGGTCCTAAAAGTAAAATATTGCTCTTAGCAATTTCAATCTCGTCATCTCGGCGAGCGCCTTCACCCTTAATTCGTTTGTAATGGTTATAAACAGCAACCGAGAGGGATTTCTTTGCCCGCTCTTGCCCGATTACATACTGATCAAGAAATTCATAAATCTCTGTTGGTTTAGGAAGTTCTTGCAGTCCTAGCGATGAGGCCTCTGCCAGTTCATCTTCAATAATCTCATTACAGAGATCGATACATTCATCACAGATATAAACCCCAGGGCCTGCGATTAACTTTTTTACCTGCTTCTGCGTTTTTCCACAGAAAGAACATTTCAGTAGATCGCCGCTTTCGCCGATGCGTGTCACTTGGCGCCTCTTTCGCTCAGGGAAGAATTTGATGGCGAGCAGACCATCAAAATTTCGATCGTTTTAGATAAGAGAAGAATAGAACGGGCTATATTGATTAGCTCGGTGATTTTGTTCGCCCTGAGAGGAATTTCTCGCTCTCAGGGTGATCAACTGCCTCGGCTACTACTGGAACTACTACTGGAACTACTTCTTTGTCTTTCGCGAGGCCAGAATCTGATCAATCAATCCATATTCCACAGCCTCTTGTGAAGTGAGAATCTTGTCTCGCTCAATATCTTTACCAATCTCTTCCACAGATTTATTTGAGTGGTTGGCAAGTAACTGCTCAAGCAATGTGCGCATCCGCTGAATTTCATTGGCTTGAATTTCAATATCAGAGCCTTGACCGCCACCTTCGCTATAAGGCTGGTGAATCAAAATTCGTGAATGCTCTAGGGCATATCTCTTTCCTTTAGTTCCACCGGCCAGTAAAACCGCTGCAGCTGATGCCGCCTGTCCCAAACAGATGGTCATAACATCAGGTCGCACAAATTGCATCGTGTCATAAATTGCGGTGAGTGCGGTAAATGATCCGCCAGGTGAGTTGATATACATAATAATGTCGCGATCAGGATCCATAGACTCTAAAGTCAGAATTTGTGCCATCACATCATTGGCAACGGTGTCATCAATTGCCTGACCCAGAAAGACAATCCGCTCTTCAAATAACTTGGTATATGGATCTAATCTTTTATACCCATAGGCGGTGCGCTCTTCAATTGTAGGAAGAACATAGCGAGCCTGAATATCTGTAGATAGAGGTTCCTTCTTTATCATCGCGCGGTACCACCACTTCCTGATACTTGACCTGCTGAAGTAACAACATGATCTACAAAACCGTATTCTTTTGCTTCTTTCGCAGTAAACCAACGATCGCGATCAGAATCTGTAGTGATTGCATCTAACTTCTGGCCTGTGTGAAAGGCGATCAGCTCAGCCATCGTCTTCTTGGTATGTGCCATCTGCTCAGCTTGAATTCGGATATCACTGGCTGTTCCACCGATTCCGCCAGAAGGTTGGTGCATCATGATTCTGGCATGAGGAAGGGCGTATCGCTTTCCTGGTGCGCC
Organism: Actinomycetota bacterium; assembly: GCA_027592195.1. Classification (GTDB taxonomy): domain Bacteria; phylum Actinomycetota; class Actinomycetes; order Nanopelagicales; family Nanopelagicaceae; genus SYAN01. The sequence goes on along the minus strand of JAQCKU010000020.1, from coordinate 6,470 downwards.
TGCACAGAGTAAGAATTGACCCATCGATGCAGCAAGACCCATCGCTACTGTGGCAACATCATTTTGAATGTATTGCATCGTGTCATAAATAGCCATACCTGCAGTTACTGATCCACCTGGTGAATTAATATAGAGAAAAATATCTTTATCTGGATCCTCGGCGGCAAGAAGTAACATCTGCGCTGCTATCGCATTAGCCATTGAATCTTCAACGACTGATCCCAAGAAAATAATTCGCTCTCTTAGTAATCGGTTATAGACCTGATCATCCAATCCGCCAATGGCAGATGGTGCCGCTAATTGCGGTGTAATTATTTCCACTCGGGGCTCCTTCGTTTTTCTCAACGTAGAGACCTTAACAATCTTTTCTGCTCTTTGCTTCCCGATATCGATGACTTCACCGCAGATACCGGCTTTGTTCGCTCAGGGCGCAATTGCCTCAAGATTTCTCAGAATTGGCCAGATCCGATGGGGGCTCATCGGAATCTGTTGGGGCAATTGCAGATTTGGGTCGAAGCTCTGTGAGATCGACTTTTCCACCTGATGCATCTTTAACCTGCACCCGCTCAAGAACGACCGCTAACGCTTTTGCTCGTGCAACTTCTGCCACCAATGAAGTTAATTGGCCAGCCTTGGCAATTTCATTGGCAAAATCATTAGGAGCCATTCCATATCGTGAAGCAGATCGGACAATGTACTCAGAGAGCTCGGCCTCATTAACCTGAACCTCTTCAGCCTTAACAATAGAGTCCATGAGAAAATCATTTTTAATCGAATTATTTAGCTCTTCGATGACCTCTTTGCGATGTTCATCATCTTCTAATCGACCTTCTTTTTCAAGGTGATCATGAACTTCATCTTCAACTAAAGACTCAGGAACTGGCACTACGACTGAATTGAGAAGAAGTTCAACGAGCTTATCTCTAGCTTGTGCACCTTGCTCCATTTTCTTAAGTCGCATCAAGCGCTCTTTAATATCAGCCTCAAGTTCTGCAACAGTTTCAAACTCGCTTGCCTTCGTAACAAATTCATCATCAAGATCAGGAAGTTCTCGCTTCTTAACTGAATTAAGAGTCACCTCAATCTCACCAAGTTCACTCTCTGATGCTCCTTGAAGGGGTGCTTCGAATTTCTTGACCTCACCCTTATTAAGACCAATGAGCACTTCATCAAGTCCATCAATCATATTATTTTTGCCAACTTCATAAGAAATATTGTTTGCAGTCCCACCATCAACTTCTTTGCCTTCAATTCGCGCAATTAAATCAATAGAGACAAAATCGCCATCCTCAACCGTCTTTTCAATATCGGTCAGAGTACCAAAACGAATTCGGAGAGCTTCTATCTGATCTGCAATTTCTTGATCTTCAATTTTTACATCATCAACTTCAATTTCAATGGCTGAGAAGTCTGGGAGCGTGATCTCTGGTCTAACATCAACCTCAACAGTAAAAGAGAGCAACTCATTATCTTTCAACTCTTTAATATCTACCGTCGGACGACCAACAACCAAGACTTCATGCTCACGAGTTGCTTTCGTATAAAAATCTGGAAGCGCTGCATTGATCGCTTCATCCAAGACAGTTCCTCTACCAACTCGCTGATCAATCATCGCGGTTGGCACTTTGCCTTTTCTAAATCCAGGAATGATTACTTTCTCGGCGATGGCTTTATACGCCTGGGCAATATGTGGTTTCAACTCGAGAAAATCAACTTCAATAGAAAGTCGAACTCGAGTCGGGCTAAGGCTTTCTACTGCACTCTTCACTAAGGGCTCCCTGAAGTCATGGCTGAAACTTTTGGTCGGGGCGGAGAGACTCGAACTCTCGATCTTCTGCTCCCAAAGCAGACGCGCTAGCCACTACGCTACGCCCCGTGGCATAGGAGCGTGAGTCTAGAGGAGAAATTCTCAAGAGATGACCTCAACCGATACCGTATACCCCTCGGTATCAGAGGTGTAGTTCACTGGCCCTCGATCTATGCGGATGTAGCTCAATGGTAGAGCTCCAGCCTTCCAAGCTGGCCATGCGGGTTCGATTCCCGTCATCCGCTCCAAATTAAGAAGTCACAGATCCAACTTCCAGAAAATAGGCTTTCCCAGAAACGGTCATTGATTGAAGCTCGCCATCATGGTTATAAATTGAAACTCTTATTGAATTGTCTGCAGAATTGGTGCTTATAGTTCCTGTTATTTTAAAGAAATACATATTCCGTGCAACTGAGTTTAGGAAAATTTTACCCTCGGTAACAGAAGTTGAAAACTCCAAATCTGCGCCACTTACCGAGGTTTCGATACTGGCACCATAAACTTTATCTCTTCCGTCTCCTGAAGATACATTTCCTTGTAAAAGTATTTCAAAATAATACTTCTTCGTGGCTATTAATGATCCGAAGAATGAACTCAATGAAGAGGTGCCTATTGAAGTAGACACTGTAAAAGTTTCTACTGAAACAATAGACACATTTGATGACCCGGCATCACCTGTATCTCCTTTTGCACCTGTCGCGCCTACAGAGCCAGTCGCACCTGTTGCACCAGTCGCACCAGTCGCACCTGCAGGACCTGTTGCACCTGCAGGACCTGCAGCACCATCCGAACCTGGCGCACCTGCAGGACCTGCAGGACCAGCAGGACCTGCAGCGCCAGATGATCCTGCTTCTCCACGTTCACCCTTATCGCCTTTTTCTCCCTTTGCTCCAGAAGATCCAGAAGTGGTTGCTCCCCGCTCTCCTGTTTTTCCATCAACACCTGATACTCCTTGAGGACCTCGTAAATTAATTCCTAAACTCCATTTTCCATTTTTCTTTGGCCCATAGAAATTGAAACTTTTAACATCAATATAGAAATCACCATTTCGACCAATTTTGGTTTTTGGTGCTCCAATTCCATTCAAAATTGTGTTGAGGCCCTCTCTATCTCTACCCGCAACAGGATTAGCCTTGTTTGACTTTGCTGCATATGCAGGATTGACCATCAATGAGATTAATAGCCCAGATATAACTGCTCCAAAAATCCAACCCCGAATTTGGATCTTCATAAACCTCTCCCTTGAATAACGCCCCATGATTTGGTGCCGATAATTAATAATTAGATAAATTTCACAGAAAGTTAAGACGATTTTTCCATTCCAATTCTGAGAATTAAGGGGGAAAATGTCCCGTTGCATCGGGGAAATAGGTAGATAATAAAAATAAATTCCCATCTAAATTTCAGTTAAATTCTGTTTAGCTCTCAGCGTCAACGTATTGAGTGGAGCTATCGAGTACAAGGGGTGCTTGATAGCTCATCAATTGAAAACAATTGTGGGCTTGTAGTATCAAAATGATAAGAAAATCAGGGGTAGTACCAATGAAAACAAAACTGGTAGCAATAGCAATGGCAGCTGGTCTAATTTTTTCTGCTGGATCAGCAGCGATAGCTTCAGCTCACGGTGGAAAAGGCCAAGGTGGAAAGCTCGACGGAGTTCTATCTGGGCTAGTTGGAAAGGGCACACTGACTCAAACCCAAGTTGATGAGATTAAGAAAGCGAGAGAAGAAGCTCGCGGAGCAATGCATCAATCTCGAGTGACAAAAAAGAGCGAGATGGTACTTGTGATCACCTCAACAACCGGTCTTGATTCTGCAACTATCACATCACGTCTTGCAGCTGGTGAAAGCCTTGCTCTGATTGCTGGGGTAAAGCGTCAAGCTTTGATTGATGCGCTTGTCGCGTTTCATTCTAAGCGGATCGATCAAGCTGTCTTAGACGGAAAAATGACCGCCTTAGATGTCGATAAATTAAAAGCCGGATTAAGTGCGTCGGTTACCTTCTTTGTAGATCGAGTTCCAGGTTCTCTCAATGGTGGCAAAGGTTTTGGTAAAGGTTTTGGTAAAGGCCATGGGAAATCATTTGGAAAACAGATGAGATCAAATACTTGAGAATCTCTTTCTCTCAAAAAGGATGAAAACCAGTTCGCCACTAAAAAACTTATAGTGGCGAACTGGTTTTTTTTGATTGAGAGAATCCCACCATGCGAATTCATATTGGTAGTGACCATGCCGGACTAGAATTTAAGGCAAAAATAATTGATCATCTTCGCTCCCAAGGACATGAGGTTAAAGATCATGGGCCCCACCAATTTGATCCATTAGATGACTATCCAATCTTTTGTATCCCGGCCGCTCAAGCGGTAGCAGCTGATAAAGATAGCTTTGGCATAGTGCTAGGCGGTTCTGGAAATGGCGAACAGATGGCTGCCAATAAAGTGAAAGGTGTTCGCGCTGCCCTGGTCTGGAGTATTGATACCGCCAAACTAGCTCGAGAACATAATAATGCCAATGTCATCTCACTCGGTGGGCGAATGCATCCAGAGAAATTCTGCTTAGAGCTAGTTGATACTTTTCTAGCCACACCATTTTCTGGTGATGAAAGACATCTTCGCAGAATCGCTCAGATCACCAATTATGAAAGTTCAGGAAAAATCTAACTGCGAATATAAAGAAAATCTCTGACTTCATGCTCTTTGGTGATTCCCTGTTGTTCAAATTTTGTCAAAGGTCGCCATTCTGGACGAGATGTGATGCCACCAATAAAATTTTTATTAGAGTTGAAAATGCTCTCAATTTGAAGTGCGTACTCAATCCAATCAGTAGCAATTTTTACAAAGCCTCCAGAGCTTACTTTCTTTGCTAATAGGTCTATAAATTTTTCATTAAGGAGTCTTCGTTTTTGATGTTTGGTTTTTGGCCATGGATCAGGGAAGAAAATATGAAAACCATCCACTGAACCATCTTCGATCAGATCAAGAATTAAGTGGCAATCTTCATTGATCATTTTTAGATTATTCAAATCATATTCAACTGCTTTAATAATCAGCGCACCTATACCTGGCTGATGGACTTCAATAGCAATAAAACCTAGCTCTGGGAAAGTTCGAGCAATCTCGGCCGTTGCCTCACCCATGCCACTTCCAATTTCAACAATAACTTTCTGGTGCTCTGGAAAAAAATTATTTGGAGAAAAACTATCTTTTGGGGTGATAAGAAACCGTTGATGGAAATTATCCAGAGCCATTCGTTGGGCTCCGGTCATTCTTGAGCCTCGAAGTTGATAGCTTCGAATTGTGGGCCTTTCCATACCCCAACTCTGCCAGCTATAGCTACGCTCTCGAAATCGAAGTAAGGTAAGAAAGTTATGATCAATAAATAAGAGTAAATCTGAGAGTAAATAGTCTCTAAGGAGTAGCGCTGTGCCAGGTGTAAATATTGCAAGAAGTGAAGCTAAAGAACGATCCAAGCACCTTTCCATTGAAAGTTATCAGGTAAAACTTGATCTTACCTATGGGGCGGAGAAGTTCATTGCCAAAAGCGTTGTAACTTTCAGATGCAAAACTCCTGGCTATAACACCTTTATTGATGCTGTTGGAAAGAAGATTATCTCTGCCACCCTTAATGGATCTGCTGTTGATATAAGTAATTACGATGGTGAGAGCTTATTTATCTCCAACCTTGCTGAGCAGAATGTATTGGCCATTGAAATTGAAGGTGAATATTCGAAAAATGGTGAGGGCCTTCAATATTCGATTGATACTGAAGATGGCGAGGCATACCTTTATTCACAGGGAGAGACCGCCTATATCCGTCGGATGTATCCATGTTTTGATCAACCAGATCTCAAAGCAACCTTTGAATTAACTGCTATCACTCCTGCGCATTGGCAGGTGATTTCTAATAGCCCACTGGAAAGTAAAGACGCTTCAGGTGCGCAGGCCACTTGGAAATTCTTGCCTACGCCAAGAATTTCAACTTATATAACAGCCCTCATTGCTGGTCCCTACTCTTATGTATCAGATTTATGTGAAGGTGAAAAACGAGTGGAGCTTGGCATTTACTGCCGGAAATCACTTGCTCAATATTTAGATCCTGAAGATATTTTCCTCATTACTAAAGAAGGATTTAGATATTTTGAAAATGTCTTCGGTCTTGCCTATCCCTTTGAAAAATATGATCAGATTGCGGTGATGGATTTCAATTGGGGCGCTATGGAAAATTCCGGCGCCGTCACATTCCGAGAAGATCTACTGGTATTTCGCAGTAAAGTAACTGAGCGGATGTATGCCGGACGCGCCTCAACAATTCTTCACGAGATGGCCCATATGTGGTTTGGAGATATGGTGACGATGTCATGGTGGGATGATCTATGGCTTAATGAATCTTTTGCAGAGTATGCCTCATACCTTGCACTGGTAGAGGGAACTCGATTTACTAACGGCTGGGCAGGTTTTAACGCTGAGCGTAAGAATTGGGCTTATCGCCAAGATCAACTCTCATCAACACATCCGATTGTCGCCGATATGGTTGATATTGAGGCAGTTAATGCCAACTTCGATGGGATTACCTATGCCAAGGGAGCTTCCGTACTTCAACAATTAGTAGCTCATGTTGGTCGCGATAACTTTATTCTTGGACTTCGCGAATATTTTTAAATCCA
>JAQCKU010000100.1 GCA_027592195.1 Actinomycetota bacterium | reverse complement strand
TCGATACCAAAGCGCTCTTTTACAACCCGCTTTCCCTCTTTAATTTTCTTTGCAATAAGAGGTTTTTCACGTCGTGAGCGATTGAGAGTACATTCACTCTGAGCAACGATAACTTTCGGTTCATTCGTTTTTGTCGTCAGCGCTTCGATAAAGAGATCGCGCATCTGACTGACTTTGTAGGTATTGGTAACAGTCCTTGCCCATTTCACACCAATACCGCGAACTGCTCGCTCTATCGGATGCTTGGTGGAGCGAATCTCATTCTCTGCCTTTGAGGAGAGAATATCTTGGCCACCGGTTGCTGCCGAGTAGGCGTTATCAACGATGACATTAACAGTTCCATTCTGATTAAAGACATCATTTCCAATTCCTGAGGTGAGTCCGTTATGCCAAAAGCCGCCATCTCCCATAAAAGCGATCGTTGCTTTATCGGTATCTTTTGATTGCATTGCAGAGGCGCCGGCAGATCCAAGGCCATAACCCATCGTGGTTGCGCCGATATTAAATGGCGGCAAGATAGAGAAGAGATGGCAACCAATATCGGCAGAGATGTGATGCTTTCCAGTTTCACGTTCTGCAAGTTTGAGCGCGGTAAAGATCGGTCGCTCAGGACATCCAGTACAAAATGATGGTGGCCGGCCATGAACGCTCTCGGCTTTGATCTTGGGGGCAGCAGCAGGTTTTACAACAGCTGGCAGTTTCTCCTCGGGAAGTAAAAGCTCGGAATTATATTTTTGGAAGAAGCCTAAAAGCCCCTTCGTTACAGCAGCCGGGGTGTATTCACCGGCGACGGGGAGAAAATCTTTTCCATGGAGCTTGGTAGCAATATCTGCCCGGCGAAGTACGGCGTGCAGATTTTGCTCGATGTAATCAGGTTGCCCCTCTTCGATCAAGATAATCGCCTTTTTACTCTCTGCAAACTGGACTATCTCATCATCAACAACTGGGTAGGTCACATTCATGACATAGATCGGAACCTTGGTCTGGCCATAGACATCAGAGAGGCCAAGTAATTGAAGGGCTCTGATCGCTATATTGTAGAGACCGCCTTGAACAACAATTCCTAGATCGCTAGCGCCATCATTGATAAATTCATTGAGTTTATTCTCTTTAATAAATTGAACTGCAGCTGGCCAACGCTTCTGGACCTTCTCTTGCTCGTGGACAAAAGATGCAGGTGGTAGAACCACGCGCGCTGGGTCTTGTCGTGGATTTTCAATCGCGTCTTTCAGAGTGAACTTTGGCTTCTGATTATCTTTTGTTTTAAATTTTCCATGCATATGGCAAGAGCGTAAGCGGAGCTCGAGCATCACTGGAGTATTACTTGCCTCTGAGAGTTGGAAACCTTTTTCAACAGCATCAACAATTGCTGTCAGATTGGGACGTGGATCAAGAAGCCACATCTGTGATTTCATAGCAAAGGCATGAGAGCGCTCTTGCATAATGGATGAGCCTTCACCGTAATCTTCACCGACGATAATTAGCGCGCCACCTTTTACGCCACCAGATGAGAGATTGGCGAGGGCATCGGATGCAACATTGGTACCGACTGTTGATTTAAAAGTTATTGCGCCGCGAAGTGGGTAATGAACAGAGGCGGCAAGTGATGCAGCGGCCGTTGCCTCAGATGCGCTATTTTCAAAGTGCACACCAAGCTCTTCTAAAATTTCATGTGCATCCCCGAGAACATCCATCAAATGTGAAATCGGTGCGCCTTGATAACCGCCGACATAGGAGACGCCAGATTGGAGGAGCGCTTTTGTCACAGCAAGAATTCCTTCACCAACAAATTCTTCGCCATCACCGGCGCGTAGCTTTTTTACCTCTTCGTGAAAAGAACGCTCTGCCATCTCGTCTTCCTCTCGCTGAGATCTTCCAACCCAGATCAGAAATTAATATCCGCCTGGCCCAGAAGAGCCATTTCCCTCAATTTGAGGTGTAAGTCTCGCCTCTGCTCAGCTTTATGTCTAGCCAGAACCCCCTTGTGGAGAAGGGAAAATGGTGAGATCTTTTGCCTTTATTGCCCATATAACTGGGCTCCCTTTAGGACCCTTGATAAGGAGAAATTGATGGCTGATCTATCTGCGCTTGCAAAAGAGATTGTCTCTGGATCGGTAGAGGTTGTTGATCTAACTTCCCCGCTACATGAGAACACTCCGATTCTGATGCTTCCAGAACCCATGGGGCAGACAGCTCGCTTTAAGTTAGAAGAGATTTCAAAATACGATGATCGTGGACCTGGTTGGTATTGGAATAACTTCCATACTGGTGAACATACCGGCACCCACTTTGATGCGCCGATTCACTGGGTTACTGGCCAAAATCTTGATGATGTTTCGCAAGTTCCAGCGCAACGACTTATCGGTCCTGCATGCGTAATGGACTTTACCAAGGAAGTTGAAGCCAATCCTGATTTTCTCCTTGATGTGCCACATATTAAAGAGTGGGAAGAAAAGCATGGCGCGATTCCAAAGAACGCATGGATCATGTTTAGAACAGGGTGGTCTCAATATGGTGAGGATGCTGCAAAGTATTCAAACGCAGATGAGAATGGCCCACATACTCCAGGGTTAACTGTTGCAGCAGCAGATCACTTTGCAACAAAGACTGAAATCCTTGGAATGGGCGTTGAGACTGTTGGTACCGATGCTGGTGGAGCTTTTGCATTTTCTACGCCATTTCCTTGCCACGCGCTCTTTCTTGGAAATAACAAGTACGGTCTAACTCAACTTCGCAATCTTGATAAGTTGCCTACAACTGGAGCAATTGTTATTGCAGCTCCGCTAAGAATCGTTAAAGGATCAGGTAGCCCATGTCGAGTATTGGCACTTGTCAGTAAATAATTCAATGAGGAAATAAGTAAGTAATAAAACGGGGCTGGTTCAATCTAGCCCCGTTTTTTTATCTCCAAAAGAGTTTTTCAAAGAGCGATCTCTTTAATAGTCGCTGAGCAACAAGATAACCGCTACCCCCGCCAAGGCCAGGACCGGGATGGGTTGATGCGCCGATATGCCAGAGCCCTCTAATAAAAGTTTTATG
>JAQCKU010000019.1 GCA_027592195.1 Actinomycetota bacterium | reverse complement strand
GTGGAGTGGTGCCTATTATCTTGCTTTTTTTCTTGGATATCTTCTGATTGCTTTCGTTTCAAAGAGGGATTGGAAAAACCTTACTAAAACATTCGCTGCGGTTTTACTGAGTTTTTTTATCTACTTATCAAGCTGGATTGGATGGTTTAACTCTAAGCTAAGTTGGTCTAAAGAGTCAGATCCAAATCCTTTGATTGCGCTCTGGAATTACCATAAAGAAATTTACATATTTCATAGTTCATTGTCAGTTGAACATCCCTATCAATCTCACCCATTTAGCTGGTTGGTAATGGGTAGGCCAACTTCTTTTTTTTACGAGAGTGAAGTTACTTGTGGAAACACCGAATGTGCTCAGGAAATTCTTGCCCTTGGTAACCCAGCTCTCTGGTGGCTAGGAACTATCGCTCTCTTCTCACTAATTGGTTATTGGATTTCTCGAAGAGATAAAGTAAGTGGTCTAATTCTGCTTGGATTTAGCGCGGGCTATATACCTTGGTTTGCATTTCCAGAACGAACAATGTTCACTTTTTATGCTATTTCAATTCTGCCTTTTTTAATTCTTGCTCTTGGATACCTAGGAAATGAATTACTTCTAAATAGAGCTAGCGCTAAACGCTATCTAATCGCTGGATTTATCGTGGTTTTTATATTGTTTCTCTACTTTTTTCCGCTCTACGTTGGTGAATCAATTACCTATGATCAGTGGCGCCAGAGAATGTGGCTAGCTACCTGGATTTAATTAGCTTTTCGTAATCTATCTATCTGCTCTGCTGCGATCTCAGCTACCTCTTGATCAAATATTTCATCTGGATTTGGGGCAATTGCTGCTTGAGCTGCTGCTGTTAACGCCTCTACATCTTCACTGATTTCCTGGCGTTGTGAAGTACTCCAACTTCCAGGCTTTGTTAAATCAATGGTTCGACGAGTCTGAACTACTCTGGCAGAAGTTAAATATTGTGGCGCAGGTACTGGTGTTGGATCCCACTCACCGCGAGATGGAGCTGAACCTCTGGGCAGTAGGACGATTCCATTGGATTGATTATTATTTTGAAGATCTTCTCGTTCTGATAAAGGTGTCCATTCTTCTCCTCTCTCACTTGATTTTACTCTTGTGATTAATTCAGCGTACTGGCTTCGATATAGAGAGGGAGACGATGGAAATTTTGCATTAAAGCGATCAGTTCTTGTTCCTTCTGGATTTACTTCAAGTTTTTTCTGAGAAATATTGCGTCTAACTATAAAAATGTAACCTGCAATCGAAACTATTGGGAGAGTTACAAGTTGTGGCGAGAGTAATCCAGCTAATGATAGGTATAACGTTGCCACCAATAGTGAGATAAGAGCCAGGTATGTGATCTTACGATTTTGAATTTTTTGTTCTCGTTTTTTTAGATCTTCACGGAGCAGGTCAGTTCCGGTTGCAGTTCTTCCAACTACATTAAGTAGAGCCTGGTATTTATCTACCGACTTTCCTGCTCGTTCTTCATGGGAGCTGATCCATCGGGGGAGAAAATAAGCGATCCAGAGACCGACGATGATGAAATAAATAAAACCCGCTCCCATGATGGCTAAAGATAAAGGGAGTGATCAGATTTATCGGGTATTTGAAGGCCTTGGTTTTACTTTTTCTTGACTAGTTAAAGTAAAGGATTTTCACGGACATAGATGAGATGGTCCCGCCAATCGCCATCGATATGAAGAAATCGAGTGCGATTACCTTCATAGATATACCCCGATTTTTCAGCAACTCGCTTAGATCCCACATTTTCTGGACGAAAACCAATCTCAATTCGATGCAATTTTAGATTTGAGAATGCGTAGCCAGTGAGGGCAACCACCGCTGCAGTAGTGATTGATTTTCCTGCAAAATCTTGATCAATCCAGTATCCAATATGGCCCCCTCGAAGAGCACCAAAAGCGATCCCGCCCAGCGTTATCTGCCCAATAATCTTCTCATCGAATGTGATTACAAAGGAGAGGGCCCTCAGCGCTTTAGCTTCTCTCTGGTGGTATCGAACAAGTTGAGCAAAAGTTGGTGGAGCAAATTCAATTATCGAGGGTGCAGTCGCTTCCCATGGTTTAAGCCACTCATGATTTCTCTTCCTTAGATTGAGCCAAGCCCTCTTATCTCTTAAGCGGAGCGGTCGGAGCATGATTCCTGAGATAGATGTTTCGATGGTTAAGGGTTTAGCCATCATGCAATATTCCTTAGATAGGTCTTTAACCTACAAATTTTCGTGGACGATAAATTCATAGATACCTGCGCTCCAACATCACCACTTCCACTAGCGAATCTTTTATACCTTTCTCACTCTCTGCTGGAATGACCAATAAGGAATTTGCCTGTGAGAGTGAGACCATGCTTGCTTGTTCATCTAAGGCAGTGACGATGTTCTTGCCCTCAATTTTTTCTACAGCCGCCAAGAGGAACTGGTTCTCCTCCAAAGTTGAATCTAAATCTCTCGTTAAATTTGCTTTAATCGTCGGACGGTGAATATCAAAAAGGCCCATCATTTTCCTGATCATGGGTCTTATAAAAATCTCAGTAGAAATATAAGCGAGTATTGGAACGCTAGGCAGGTGAACAATTGGTATTTTTTCAGGCCCAACAACCCCGTAAATTACCTTTGGGGAACTTTGAATATTGACTGATATTTTCTCTATCTCACCAATTCTTTGTAAAACCTCATCTAGCTCTTGAAAAGATTTTTGATCACCATCGCCAACAATAATGAGTAAATCTGATCGTATTAATTGATCTTCAATCACTGCCTTAATCTGACCTTGTGTAGAGGCTTGAGAAGAAAGTCGAAAACCCAGCGCACCGGCCTCCCTGACTGCTGTCGTCAGTAACCATGAATTAATCTCTGGATCAGAACCTTCACCCAGTGCGAGGACAACTACCCGGGGTTGTGGACGTGTTGGAAGATGATTTAATCCCAATTGAGCTGCTAAACCAATCTGAGTTGCTCGAATTCTCATCCCTGATTGAAGGACCACTCGATCCCCATCATAAATATCACTGGCCAAAGTTGCTCCATGCGCATCTAATAAGGGCATATCTAGCGGCTCAAGTGGCTCAGCTAAATCGAGTAACTTTGATAAGAATTCGCCCACACGCACCTTGCTGACTTTACCTTATGAAAACTTTACAGTTAGGTTATGAATCAGAGCCTCGCCGATGAGAAAAAAGCCCTGAGAAAAAGATTTCGAGAAGAACGAAGTAGAAAAGATCCAACTGGAGATTGGCTTCACCTATTGGTTTCTGAAGAAATCCAGAAAAGTTCCATCATTGCCTCTTATATTTCATACGGCTTGGAACCTGGTACCCAGAAACTCAATAAAAAAATAGTCGAAAGCGGAAAAACTCTTCTCCTTCCCAGAATCAATAAAGATCTCAATATAAATTGGATCATCACTACATCTGATTCGGAATTTATAGAAAGTGAGGTAATTGGAAACCTTAGAGAACCAGTCGGTGAGATATTTGATGAAGAAATTGAAGTTGTCATAGTTCCAGCTATCTCTGTTGATCAAAGAGGATATCGCCTTGGCCAAGGCGGTGGCTCTTACGATCGAGCTCTGCAAAATTCAATTTCTTGGAAAGTAGCTCTCTTGCATGATGGTGAGTTAAGTACTCAGTTATTACCTGTCGAAGTACATGATGTAAAGGTTGATGCAGTTGCCTTACCTGAAAGACTTTTTCGAGTAATAGGTTAGAAAAGAAAAAGAAAGAAAGAAAGAAGTTAAGAGAAACTACATTAGCTCTTCTAGGTGGCGGGCTACGACTAGACGCTGGATCTGATTTGTTCCTTCATATATCTGAGTCAACTTAGCATCACGCATCATTCGTTCAACAGGATAATCGTTGACATATCCATAACCACCCAGAACCTGAACTGCATCTGTTGTAACTCTCATCGCTACATCAGTTGCATAACTCTTTGATGCTGCTGAAAAGAAGGTTAAATCACTATCTCCACGCTCACTACGAGCTGCCGCGGCATAGGTAAGTTGTCGAGCTGCTTCGATCTCGATCGCCATATCAGCGAGCATGAATTGGATTGCTTGAAAATCAAAAATTGGCTTCCCAAATTGTTTCCGTTCTTTTGCATATTTAGTAGCAGCTTCAAAAGCACCTTGAGCAATTCCAAGGGCTTGGGCGGCGATAGTTATTCTTGTGTGATCTAAAGTGCGCATTGCAATGGAAAAGCCTTCACCAAGGCCACCAATAACTCGATTCTCACCTAGAGTGACATTATCAAAATAAACTTCTCGAGTCGGTGATCCCCTCATTCCCATCTTCTTTTCGTGGGCACCAAATGAGATACCAGGATCACTCTTCTCAACAAGAAATGCAGTTATTCCTTTTGATCGCTTCTCTGGATCTGTAACTGCAAGAACTGTATAAAAATCAGAGAAGCCAGCGTTTGATATCCATTTCTTACTTCCATTTAAGACCCACTTGCCATCTACCTCTGTTGCCCTTGTCTTCATCGAAATGGAATCGGAGCCAGATTCTGATTCTGATAAGCAATAAGAAAAACCTTTACCTTGAGCTAACTGAGTTAACCATTCTTGTTTCTGACTCTCACTTCCTGCCAGGATTATGGGTAAAGATCCCAGTTTATTAACCGCCGGTATTAGAGATGACGATCCACAAGCTCGAGCAACTTCTTCAATAATAATTACTACGGCAAGTGCATCCGCCCCATCTCCTCCATAGCTTGTTGGTACATGCGCCGCAGCTAAACCTGCTGCCTGTAGAGCTTGATATGCCTCTTGGGGAAAACGTGCCTCTTCATCAACTTCTTTCGCAAAGGGTGCAATCTTCTTATCGGATAGGGCTCGAACGCTCTGCCTTAAAGCTTCGTATTCAGGGGGTAAGTGAAAGAGGTTCTCCATAGCCTAATTAATCCATTCTTTTATCGCGGTTGGCAAGGTTTTGAAGATAATCGTTGTACTCATCTAACTGATCTTTCTTTCCTTGGCTCTTTGCTCGTTCTGAATTTCTATCATATCTAGCAGCTTCTTTAGAATCTGATCTCATCCATTGGATAAATGTGGCGACTAAGGCAAGAAGTATCGGGATTTCCCCCATCGCCCAACCAAAAGATGCACCAATTCTCTGATCTGCAAGAAGGTCTGTAACCCATGGGGTTGCCAGGGTTTGATAATAACCTTCTCCTATCACTGTGGTTGAAGATAGAAGCGCAATAGAGAAAAAAGCATGGATACTCATAGCCGCAAATAAAATCACTATTCTAAAGATAAATGGATATTTCTTAGGCGTCGGATCTATTCCAATTATCACATGGAAAAATAAGGCTCCAGCAAAGACAAAATGTAAACTCATTGCAATATGCCCAATATGACTAGACATTAAAGTTTCAAAAACTGAGGTAAAGTAAAGTGCAAATAAAGAACCATCAAAAATTGCAAGAGCGACAATTGGATTTGAAATAATTCCAGTAAATCTTGAATCTAGAATTGAAACTAGTAGCCCACGAACCCCTCTTTCGCCATCAACTCTTCCTGCAGGCAGAGCTCGTAGCGCTAAGGTAATCGGTGCTCCAAGAATGATTCCTATTGGAGCTATCATCCCAAGAACCATATGCGCAATCATGTGATGGGAAAATGAAAAATAAGCATATAGACCCAGTCCACCGCTTGTAGCGTAATCAATCGCAGAAATTCCTAGGGCAAAGGAGATAGTTCTTCCTACTGGCCACTTAACGCCACGTCTAGATAATCTAAGGACACCCGCAATGTAAAGAGCCGTTACTAGGATTAAACCGCCGAGTATCAATCCATCTGCTTCATATGCACTGATTAATTGCCATGTGTCAGGATTTTCAGGAAAACGAATACCTGTAATTGCAAGAGAGCGCAAGTCATCGCTACTGAGCTGATCACCTCTACTCGGTGGCTCACTCTCCGATAGCCAGGTGCCAAGAAGTGAGATCAGAAGTAAGAGTGCTATTTCAAAGATAAAAATTGGGCGATCTAACTTTCGCTTAGCAAAGTTTTGACGGATAAAACCTGCAAAAATCAGAAGTACAACTACAAAAGATGTTTTGATCAAAAGAATTTCAGCATAACCACTGCTCCATGCTGATTGAAAATTCATTCTGGTCCAGGCGTTGAGGACGCCACTTAATAGAACAATTAAAGAGAGCCAGAGAGCGAGAGCGCTAAATCTTGCCAAAAACAATTTTCTTGAGCTCTGATCGAGGAAAGCAAGGGCTATTAATGAGCCAATCCAGAGCGATAAAGATGAGAGATGAAAGATTATTGAACCTATAGCAAGCCCATGAAGACCTGCATCTCCGCTATGGCTCTCAAAAAGAGGTGCAACAAATCCTATAAGTGCAACTATCAATAAAAGGAGCGCACCACCATTTTTCTTTATTGTTGGAGTAAGAATCATCAGAGCAAGTGCGCAGCCACTTTGAATCGCTAAAGCTGTGCCAAGTCCAGTCTGAGTAATAAAGGAAAAAATCGTCTGTACGTCATAAAGACCATCGATCACTTGATTTAAGGTATAGAGAAGAAGAATCACGCTGGAAACAAACCAGAGCACGCTCACTTGAATTGCAAATATTTTATATTTATTTATTAATTGAATTTCTCCATTTTTTTCAAGAAACAATAATGAATTTGCAAAAAAGTATCCAATAAGAGCTATTCCAGAAATCAAAGGAAGAAAGTTTATTACAATTGTCATATCTACAATTTCTTACTTTCGACGAAAAGTTGAACGAGCAAATCTAGCCAGCCACATAAGTAAGAAAAAAGTAAAGACCAATAGTCCAATTACCAAATAATCTGTGGCATCACTTCCTATCTCTCTCCCACTTTCTTCTGAAGTAGGTAGAGTCGGATCTGGAGTTGGCTCATTAATTGCTGGAGGACCCTGGAAAATAAAAGAATAATTGCCAAAAAGTGGGGCGTCGTTATTTACCACCAATTCATACTCAACTAGATATTTTCCAGATTCTGTCAACTCTCCTATCCCAACCGAGATAGTTTTTCCATCAACTGTTAATAAACCATCATCCACTCTCAAATTAGATGGAGAGATCACAGTAATTTCATTTCCAAATTCAAGAAGTTCTTGATCTGCAGTTATCGTGACAAAATTTGGGGGTATGGCAATTGTGGAATCGATGGCTGGGGTCGTTAGAGTTATCTCAACTGCCGCTGTTGTCTGAGAAAATAATAAAGAAAACGGTAGTGCGGTTAAAGTAATTAAGAGTAGAAGCTTTGAGATGTAGCCAACTTGATTCTTCATAATTTCTATCCTCATCAGTAATAAAACTACTCTTCACCCTATATCTGGCGCCATTATCCTCTAATTTCATGGCTTTGGGATTTCGATTCGTCATATCGATCCTAATTTCCTAAACTGGCGTCGTGCCCACCTACGAATACGCTTGCAGCGACTGCTCGATCGAATTTGAAGTTTTTCAGGCGTTTTCTGATGAAGCTCTTAAAAGTTGTGAAAAATGCGGGGGAAGCGTTCGAAAAATTTATAACAATGTTGGGGTTGTCTTTAAGGGCTCAGGGTTTTATAAGACTGATTCGCGCAAAAGCGCTGAAACTCAATCATCGGTTCCAAAATCTGAAGGTAAATCTGAATCTAAGGTTGGTGAGAGCTCTAGTAAGAAGCCAGTTATCGCAAAGGAAGGCAGTGCACCCTCTAAAGATTAGAACTTATCTGTCGTGATGGGGTGGGCGCTCTTGCTCCAACTCCAGATCGCGATCTAAACCATGATCTTCATTATCAACTTCATCTGAAGTAATATTTGGAAGCAACTCGCTCATAGCCAGAGCTTAGACAAGTTAGAACGAGCTGGAGGAGATTTAGAAGAAATTTAGACCAGATTTAGAAGTAAGAGTTGAGAGAAACCAGAGAGCTAGGAGCGATTGAGCGTGTTTGAGAAATTGGGTCACTTTATAGTGAGGCGAAAAAAGCAGGCTCTCGCTACCTATCTACTGGCAATCATTCTGGCAGGTGGGTTTGGAGCTCAAGTATTTAGCAAATTTGATTCTGGGGGCTATAGCGATCCTGCCTCTGACTCTGCGAAAGCTTTGGATTATCTAGAAAATACTTTTGATATCAAAGATCCAACTGTAGTTTTAATCGTTAAATCAAAAACCACAGTTGATGATCCTGCAGTAATAGCTAGTGCGTTGAAATTAGAGGAAGAAATTAGAGGTGAAAGAAGCGCTGAGAAAGTTATTTCGTACTGGTCAACCGGTGGCGCGCCTTCATTAAAATCTCTGGATAATAAGAGCGCATTTATTTTTGTCTATCTTAAAAGTTCTGACTTCAGCGCCATTGATAAAGCTGGTGGCTATTACCAAGCAAAATATGATCGAGACTTTGAGGGGCTTGATATCGATGCCTCTGGAACTGCCGTCTTTGCCAATGCGATTAATGGAAAAATTCAGGATGATCTTAAATTAGCTGAGGCAATTTCTATCCCAATAAGTTTCCTTCTGCTTATTTTTATTTTTGGCGCTATGGTTGCATCAGCAATGCCGCTTCTTGTTGGAGTTACTGCAATTTTAGGTACATTTTTTGTACTTTATCTGCTCACTTTTTTTACTGATGTTTCCATCTTTGCACTGAATCTAACAACAGGACTTGGCCTAGGTCTGGGCATTGATTATGCCTTGCTGATGGTTAATCGTTTCCGGGAGGAGTTAAATAACGGCTCATCGCGAGATGATGCCGTTGTGACGACTTTAAAGACAGCAGGAAAAACTGTCTTCTACTCTGGACTTACCGTCATCTTGACCCTTACTTCTATGGTTTTCTTTCCACAAAATTTCTTCAAATCAATGGGGTATTCCGGTGTTGCTGTTGTTGCCTTAGCAGTCGCCGGTGCGCTCATTCCACTTCCTGCCATTATGGCAATTCTTGGTAAGAAGATAAATAAAGGTGTTGTGCGATCTGGCGGAATAAAACCAAAAGAAGATGGTGGATGGGCTCGTCTTGCTAAATTTGTTATGAAGCGACCTGTAACTGTTGTAATCCTTACAACACTAGCACTGAGTGTTTTGATTGCACCAATAGCGAATATTAAATTCTCGCTTGTCGATAGTAGGGTCTTGCCAGCGAAGGATCCTGCTGCTTCTGCCGCTGCATTTATTACAGATAATTTTCCAGGACAAGAGAGCAATCCGATTGAAATAATTTTTCCAAATGGCGCCAATCAACGCAATGAGTTAAATACTTTTAAGGCAGATCTGCCCGGTATATCTGGCATCATCCGAGTTGGGGATGAAGTTCAAGTGGGTGAGGCCATCCGTTTGGTTGCTATTCACACAATGCCACCGCGTACCCCTGAAGCAGAGCAAATGATTAAAGAGATTAGAGCTCTACCTGCGCCAAATGGAACTCTTATCGGTGGCGTTGCTGCAGATTATGCTGATACCCAAGGGGCAACTGCGCGAACCTTACCTTGGGCGATGCTCTGGATTTTAATTACTGTTCTCATCTTACTTTTCCTCTTCACAGGATCAGTACTTCTGTCGATCAAAGCGATCTTGCTTAACTTTGCCTCACTTGCTGCGACGATGGGAGTTTTAACTTACATTTTCATTGAAGGTAAATTTACTTTCCTTGTTGGAGATTTCACGCTCACAGGAACGCTAGATACAAGTACAGTAATACTTATCGCTATCGTCGCTTTCGGACTTTCAATGGATTATGAAGTTTTCCTTCTATCTCGGATTAAAGAAGAGTATGAAAATGGAAAAAGTAATGAGGAGGCAGTTGCTTTAGGGTTACAGAAATCGGCACGGATCATCACTGCAGCCGCCTTGATTCTGGCGACAGTTTTTGGAATGTTTATTATTAGTGGGGTTACCTCAATCAAAATGATGGGATTTGGAGTGGCCTTTGCAATCCTCCTTGATGCCACGGTAATTCGAGGGCTACTAGTACCTGCGCTGATGAGGTTATTTGGAGATTGGAATTGGTGGGCTCCTAAAGCGCTAAAACGATTCTCTATCAATCATTAACATTGAAATTAATCTCAGCGCGTAAGCTTTCCCTATGGATCTGATCGCCACCCTCTCTTGCTCTGATCAACCAGGGATAGTCCATGCCGTAACAAGTGCAATCTTGGAGTGTGGCGGCAATATTATCGAGAATCAGCAATTTACTGATGTTCCATCTGGAACTTTTCTTATGCGTACTCGATTTGAAACAGCGCGGGGAGTAAATGAAACAAAGAGAGAATTCGAGAAAAAATTAACTGCCTTTAAACCTTCGATCACAATAAGGGAAAGAACTAGAAAAAAAAGAGGCTTAATACTTGTCTCGAAAGAGAGCCATTGCATCCGAGATTTGATTTACCTCCACGAGATTGATGAGCTCCCCATTGAAATCCCTCTTGTTATCTCTAACCATCAAGATCTAGAACCCCTTATCAAGAATCAAGGAATTGAATTTAAATACATTGAGGTAGATCCTAAAAATAAAGATCTTGCCGAGGCTGAGTTAGAAAACATAATTAAAAATTTAGAGATAGATTTTATTGTTCTTGCTCGATACATGCAGATCCTTTCTAAAGAATTTTCACTTCGCTATGCTGGAAAAATTATCAATATTCATCATTCATTTCTCCCAAGTTTCAAAGGAGCTAAGCCTTACCATCAAGCCTTTGAACGTGGCGTTAAAATAATTGGAGCGACCGCTCATTTTGTTACTCCAGTTTTAGATGAAGGTCCAATAATCGATCAAGATGTCGCATATGTCGGACATGGCGCTAATTTGGATCAGATGATTTCTCTTGGTCGAGATGTGGAACGAAGAGTCTTAGCTAGAGCTGTGAGATTTTATGCAGAGGATCGAATATTTATTGTTGATAATCGAACAATCGTTTTTCATTAAAATTTTATCAATAACTTCAATACCCAGCGCTTTCACATTAATAAGTTAGTGTGCAGCGCTACTCTTCTAAAAGATTATTTAAATAAATAAGAGCAGATAGCCCTGGTTTATAGTACAAATCTTGGTTGAGATGGAGTGTCCCTGGCCGGAATTGAACCGGCGACCTACCGCTTAGGAGGCGGTCGCTCTATCCCCTGAGCTACAGGGACAATCTTTAGACTGTCTCTCCTAAGTGTAATCCAATCGATTAATCGAATCATTTACTCGATTAATCGATTGTGAAGCATAATTTGCCTATTTACTACTCCAGAGCATAGACTCAAAAATAAATTGTTTGGAGATGTTTTTCATGAAAGCCCTTGTTATAGGTGCTGGTGGTGTTGGTAGGGCGATAGCCAATATCGCAGTACGTCGAAAATTTATCACCTCAATGGTTATTGCTGATCGGACCTTAAGTCGAGCTCGAGAGGCCGTAAATCGAGTTAAAGATGCTCGTTTTGCTGCCGCTGAGGTCAATGCTGCCGAGCTAGAAGATGTTCGCGCATTAATTCGTCGAGTAGGCCCAGATATCGTTATCAACGCCGTTGATCCACGCTATGTGATGCCAATTTTTCTAGCATGTGAAATTGAAAACACCAATTACATGGATATGGCTATGTCGCTTTCAAGACCTCATCCTCATTATCCAAATAAGGAAACTGGTGTAAAGCTTGGAGATGAGCAATTTGCCCGTGATTGGAATTGGGTAGAGCGAAAAATATTTGCCTTAATTGGAATGGGTGTAGAGCCTGGAATGAGTGATGTCTTTGCAAAATATGCCAGTGATGAACTCTTCTCTAAGATTGATGCGATCACTATTCTTGATGGTTCAAATATTCAAATAGAGGGGCATGATTTCGCTCCTTCTTTCTCAATCTGGACCACTATTGAAGAATGTTTAAATCCTCCGATCGTCTGGGAAGATGGCAGAGGATGGTACACAACCGAACCCTTTAGCGAACTTGAAGTTTTTGATTTTCCAGAAGGTATTGGCCTTGTCGAATGTGTAAATGTTGAGCATGAAGAAGTCATTCTCATTCCACAGAAGGTTGATGCAAAAAAAGTTAATTTTAAATATGGTTTAGGAACTGAATTTATTCAAATTCTCAAGACAATTAATATGCTTGGACTCGATCGTACAGATTCCGTTGATGTTCAAGGTGTCTCTGTTGCGCCTCGTGATCTTCTTGCTGCATCACTTCCGGATCCAGCAACTCTTGGTGAGCGGATGCATGGTAAAACGTGTGCAGGAGCTTTAATACGGGGACTAGATAAATCAGGTCAGCCGCGCGCTGTTTATATTTACAATGTTGTCGATAATCAATGGTCAATGAAGGAATTTGGTGATCAGGCTGTTGTCTGGCAGACCGCAATAAATCCAGTAATTGCTATGGAGCTCATTCATCGCGGTGAATGGAAGCCACTTGGTGTCAATGGGCCTGAATGGTTTGATCCAAAACCATTTTTAGCCCTCTTGAGTGAGTATGGCGCGAGTTGGCATATCCGTGAGGAAGACCCTGCGCTACCTTAAGGTTTATGAAAACTGCGCTGATCACAGGGGCAACTGCTGGAATTGGTGAATCTTTTGCTCGACTCTTAGCCAGAAATGGTTACAACCTGATTCTCGTTGCTCGAGATCTAGATCGTTTAAATCAGAGAAAAATTGAGCTACGTGAACTACACCCTCAGATCAAGATTGAGCTTTTGAAGGCTGATCTAACTGTCGCCTCTGATCTTAATATGGTCTCAGCTAGGGCGGAAAAAGGAATAGACCTCCTTATAAACAATGCTGGGTTCGGAATCAATAAAACTTTTACTAAATCAGAATTCGTTCAAGAGCAGGAGCTTCTTGATCTCTTGGTAAAAGCTCCTATGCAGTTAACTCATAGCGCACTTCCGGCAATGTTAAATCAAGGTTCGGGAGCAATAATTAATGTTTCAAGTATCGCTAGCTGGATAGCAGGAGGCACTTATAGCGCAGCAAAGTCATACTTAACTGTTTTCTCAGAGTCACTTCATAGCGAGGTGAAAGATTCTGGCATCAAAGTACTCTCACTCTGTCCTGGATTTACTAGAACTGAATTTCATCAGAGAGGGCGGATGAGAATGAATGGGCTGCCAAATTTTTTATGGTTAAGCGCCGATCAGGTAAGTAAAATTGCTTGGCGAGATCTTCAAAGAGGGAGAGTGATCTCAGTGCCTGGATGGCAGTACAAAATAATTAGCTCAATTGTGAGGTTTGGTCCAAGGCCCTTAGTGCGAAAAATTGGAATGAATATCAAAATGAAGCAGAGGCAGCGGAAAGATAAATAGATCTCAGAAACTTCTCACCTTTTACACGCCACATTTCCATCGATTTTAGCCCTCTCGGAGATAGCATCTGTTCCATGAGAAAACGTCAATTATTTGTAGCCCTTGCCTCCATTTCCTTAATTCTTGCCCTAGCGCCAGCTCCGCTTGCATCAGCTGCAAACGCTAATGGAAAATGTGGCAAATCAGGTGCGACTGCGAAAATTGGTGGCAAAAACTATATCTGCTCCAAAAATCCTAAATTTAAAAAGGCAAAGCTGACCTGGGTTCTGAAGGATTGTGTTTCAGCAAATAAAGCACACCTCGGAGCGCTCAAGAGTTTTAATGAAACGGAATCTTCAACCCAGAAAGCCCTAGATACTTTAGATGCGGCAATCAAATCATTAGAACTTCAGATCCCAATTGATAAAGAACGCGCTGCAAAAGAACTGCAATCAGCCACGACCAACCGTGCAATTGGTGAGGCACGAAAGAAACAAGCAGCTGGATTTTTTGAACAAGCAAAGGCAGTTGGCGTTCTCGCAGTCTCAACAGCTTGGACAATTCAAGCAAATACTGCGGCAAGAGATGGAGTTTATACTCCAGCGGAGAAAGCTATGTTGGCGCAACAATGGGGTTTAACTCCGGCTCAGACAGATGGCGTGCTTATTTTTGTTTCAGCAGAAACTATAGATAAGCGCGGAGATGCCTTTCTTGCTGCTGCTGCAAAAAATGAAAAAAATGCAGCAGCTTATGCAAAGACTGAATCAACGAGAGAGAACCTGATTTCCCAACGGAGCGCTACTGAGGAAACTCAGAAGGCTTTAGTCTCCATATCAAAAGGCGATGTGCGTACAACGTTAACGGTACGTAATGCTGCCTGTAAAGTTAAGAGATAACTACTTTCTTAGCTTTTACTCTAACTCGTAATTTTCTTAAGCCAGTATTCGCTGGGCCAATTTTTAGCGCACCCGCAAGATCAAAAGTTGCTCCATGTCTTGGACAGCTCCAAAGCGCGCCCTGTTGCGCCACAATCTCTCCCTCATGGGTGCACCGTAAATCTAAAGCGGTAAATGCTTTTTTACCTTTACCGGTCCGAATGAGAGCTATTGATCTTCCATTGAGATTATCAATCTGAACTACGCCACCAACTTTACTAAGAGCTCGATTGGTCACTAAAGAGAGCACCACTCGCCCATTTTTTAATACTTTGACACCGCTAGCTGCTACTGCAGGCTTTGGAATCAGGCCAAGGGTTACAACAGCAAGGGCGCAGAGAGCGCCACGGCGAGTGAGAGTTGGAACGCTCTTTTCAAAGTCCTTTGATTTTGGTTGTGAATCCATCTTCTCACCTCGATTTAAAGGAGATATTCTCAAGGGTGTCACTTTATCCCTTGATGCGCATCTGCGCTCCTTTAATTTTTCTTGGGTATATGGGAGTTCGCCAAGTAAATCCTGAGATCAGTATTTTTTCAGATCTCATCCTCTTTAATTCTATTGCCCTCATTGCCGGATTCCTTGCTCTCGCTGCCCATAGAAACTCAACATTCATGACTCTCGAAAACTAGTGCCAAATCAATCTGCGACAACCGTTCAAGTTGGTTCAGCTGTATACGCTGCAGTGGCTTGGGCAATGAGTAATCCAGAGCAAGGACTTCTGGTTCCTGATGAGCTCCCATGGCGAGAAGTTTTATCCTATGCTGAGAAATATTGGGGTGGGTATCACTCAGAGCCTGCAGATTGGGATCCACTTCAAAGTCGTAATGATCTCTTTAGGGGTTGGAATGATCGTAAATATGACGAGAGCGACCCTTGGCAGTTTAGTAATTTCTTAGCTTAAAGTTAATTTACTTTTTAACTTTTTTATTGCTTTGAGATGGAATTGACTTGCTCGCTTTTAATTCTTCTAGGCGAGCAAGTGATTCCAATCTTTCAGCAGCATGATCAACTATTCGCTCAGGATAACCATGCAGATAGCCATCTGGAGAATTCCACGGTTCGTGAATTGAATCAGAGTCAAGGTGCGCTAGTTCGGGCACGTATTTTCTTATGTAATCTCCTGCTGGATCAAACTTTTTACCCTGCTCAATAGGGTTAAAAACTCGATAATAGGGAGAGGCATCAGTCCCACAGCCTGCCGTCCATTGCCAGCCATGAGCATTAGAGGCAACATCAAAATCAATGAGATGTTGAGCAAAAAAGCGCTCTCCATGTTGCCATTCAAGGTGAAGATCCTTGACTAAAAAAGAAGCGACCACCATTCGAGTTCGATTATGCATCCAACCTTCACTCAAGAGCTCTCTCATTGCCGCATCAACTAGAGGAAATCCAGTCTCACCTCGACACCAAGCATCGAATTTTTTACCTGGTTGGTCATATCTCATTATCTTGAAAATTGGAGCGTAATACTCTTTTGCAGTATGCGGATTGTGAAAGAGCGCATCGGCATAAAACTCACGCCATGCAATTTCTTTTCTAAAAACTTCATGGCCATTGGAGGAACCAAGTTTTGCAAGAATTGTTCTGGGATGGATTTCTCCCCATCTCAGGTGTGAACTTAACTTGGAAGTTCCTGGAATTGAAGGAGTATTTCGATTCTCTGAGTAATCTTTGGCTGCATTTTTTAGAAAGGTTTTAAATTTTTCTAGTGCAATCTCCTCACCAGTTTCGCCAAGTAATATTTCACTTTTAGCTTGTGGATTTGTTAAAAGTTTTTTTGCCTCACTACCAGGGGACACCCAATTTGGATTCTTTGGAGCAGCCACTGGAGGGCGCCAGCCATGAGCAAGCCACATTTTATAAAATGGCGTGTAAACCTTGTACGGGGTTCCATCATCTTTTCGCACTCTTCCTGGTGCGATGGCATAGTTACTTCCTAAAAGATTAAGTTCTATTGCCGCATCACCGATGCTTTTTTCTGCTGCTAGCCCATATGGAGCATGTGCGGCTGATGCATGAAGTAAATCTGTCTGATACAACTTCATCACTTTTTGTATAGCTGATAGTGGATCGCCAGTAATAATATGTAGCGCACCATTAAGTGATTTATTTAAGGAGTTTAATGAAGCTACCAAATTAGCATTTCTATTTGCACCAGCGCGGCGAGCGACCTCTTCATCCCAGATAAAAACCGGAACAACTTCATCAGCGCTATCTAAAGCCGCTAAAAGAGCTGGGTTATCACTTAAACGAAGATCGCGCCTAAACCAGAAAATCGCTTTTGAAGCCATCTCTCCACTACCTATCTGACTACCTATCTGACTAGATGATGATCTAACTGGTTGACAGACTAGTTATGTAGCTGGCTAACAGTGTTATCCCACCCAGAGACATCCTCTGGTTTGCGCGGACCTTTGCCGATATAGAGAGCAGAAGGACGGACCAATCGCCCTGTGCGCTTCTGCTCCAAGATATGCGCGCTCCAACCTGCAGTGCGCGCAGAGGTAAACATTGATGTGAAAAGGTGAGAAGGAACTTGAGCGAAATCAAGAATGATAGCTGCCCAAAATTCAACATTGGTCTCAAGAACTCTATCTGGCTGACGTTCTTGAAGCTCTGCGAGCGCAGCTTTCTCTAACTCCAGTGCAACTTCAAATCGTGGCGCACCTAGCTCTTTTGCAGTACGGCGAAGAGTTCTCGCACGCGGGTCTTCTGCGCGATAAACCCGGTGACCAAATCCCATCAATCTTTCTTTATGATCAAGAAGATTCTTTACATATTTTCTTGCATCACCATTTTTTTCTACCTCTTCAATCATATGAAGAACGCGTGATGGTGCGCCACCGTGTAACGGACCAGACATAGCTCCGATTGCACCAGACATAGCAGCTGCAACATCTGCTCCGGTTGAAGCAATTACTCGAGCTGTAAATGTTGAAGCGTTCATCCCATGTTCTGCAGCTGATACAAAATAGGCATCAATCGCACGGACATGTTTTGGATCCGGCTCACCTCGCCAGCGAATCATCATACGTTCGACAACAGTTGCTGCTTTATCGATTTCACTCTGCGGAACCATTGGTTGCCATGTTCCTCGCGCAGATTGGGCAACATACGATAAAACCATAACTGAAACCCGTGCTAAGTTTTCTCGCGCCTCATCATCAGAGATATCTAGAAGTGGTTTTAACCCCCATGCTGGCGCAAGCATTGCAATTGCAGATTGCACATCAACGCGAACATCTCCTGAATGAACCGGTAGCGGAAATTGCTCAGCAGCCGGGAGACCTGGATTGAATTCATCATCTACGAGAAGTCCCCAGACATTTCCAAAAGTTACTCGACCAACAAGGTCTTCGATATCCACCCCTCGGTAGCGTAGAGCGCTACCTTCTTTATCTGGCTCAGCGATCTCTGATTCAAATGCAATGACGCCCTCAAGGCCTGGTTTGAAATCGCTCATCAAGAAGATCCTCTCATTTGACTAAATTCTGGCCGTATTCTCTCCTTCTCTCCCCTCAGATACAAACTCTCCTTGAAGCTAGTTAGGCCACATTTGCCCCTTCCCCTTCTTGCAACGCTGATCGAAGATCTGCGAGATGACGGGAGGGCCAAAGTGACGTTAGATACACCTGTGGCCGACGATATTCGAAATCAACTTGCCCAGATGCGTCGAAGTTATGGCGATGAAGGACTTACCGAGGCATCTTTGCCTACTTCTCCCCTAGATCTATTTACCTCTTGGCTTCAAGATGCAACGGCTAATCCATATATTGTCGAACCTAATGCGATGGTTCT
Source organism: Actinomycetota bacterium (assembly GCA_027592195.1). Taxonomy (GTDB): domain Bacteria; phylum Actinomycetota; class Actinomycetes; order Nanopelagicales; family Nanopelagicaceae; genus SYAN01. Next base: position 746 of record JAQCKU010000019.1, on the reverse strand, counting down.
CTCCACAAGTGATATCACATCGCGTTCTGTACTTTTAAAGGATTTAAATAATTCTCGATTTTCATTTTTTACAAATTACAATTCACGAAAATCGAAAGCTATAGCGAAAGATCCACAGGCCTGCTTACTTTTCCCTTGGTATGCGATGGAGCGACAGGTAATAGTGATTGGTCAAGCTCTTAAAGTGAGTGAGGAAATTTCTGATCAATACTTTGCATCAAGGCCTTATGGATCTCAGATCGGAGCTTGGGCGAGCGCCCAATCAGAGAGAATAAATAACCGAGAAGAGCTCGAGCTCAACTTTAAAAAGTTTTCAGATCAATACCCTGAAGGAAGTAAAGTTCCAAGGCCTAGCTATTGGGGTGGGTTTGAGGTGAAGGCTGAATCAATTGAATTCTGGCAAGGCCGTTACAGCCGTTTACATGATCGCATTCGATATGTGAGGGATCTCGCCTCTGGCCAAGAGAGTGATCAGTGGAGTTGGATGCGACTCAATCCATAAAGAACCTCTAATCTTGCCCCATGGCTGATATCAAAATTCCAGAATCCTTAAGACCTATTGATGGCCGATTTGGTTGTGGCCCCTCAAAGATCCGTGATGAAGCGCTTGCATCTATTCAAACCTCTGGTCGGGAAATTTTCGGTACCTCTCATCGCCAGAAAGCGGTCAAAGATCTGGTGCATAGAGTGCGCGAAGGTTTAACTTCGCTCTTTAATCTTCCCGAAGGATATGAAGTTGTTCTTGG
>JAQCKU010000018.1 GCA_027592195.1 Actinomycetota bacterium | reverse complement strand
TCTAAATAGATAGGATTTCGACAGTGGTGAAGGCAATGCGATACTTCTCCAGCTTATTTGCCTCCCTAGCTCAGTGGTAGAGCATCCGCCTTGTAAGCGGAAGGTCGTCAGTTCAATCCTGACGGGGGGCTCTGCGTTAAGGAATTAGTAGTGTTTTATTTGAATTCCTTCGGATTCAAGTTGCAGAGAAGCCTTTTCAAAAACTTGTTGAAATCTTGGATGAGATATTTCATGCTCCCATTTCTTCTCCATAACCCTTAAGCCATCAACTTCTTCGTCAAAAAAATTTCGCATCTTTTGATCATCTTCTATCTCAAGAAATTCAATAATTTTTTGATACTGCCTCTCTCTATCAAAATGTGCTAATTCTTCCAGCTGAATATTCAAATAAAGATTACTAGGAATTTTTGATAGCGCTCTATGGCCCATTCGGATCCGATTCTTCCACCAATGAATCGCTTTAATTGGATCATTTGGTCCCCAATGTTCCTTTAAAACAGAGGCAATAGTATTTCTACCATCTCTAACCATATTGATAAATTTTGCTTCAGGGAAAAGCTGATGTATTCGATCTGCATTCATGATATTTGGCGGCGAGGTATCCACCCAAATTTGTTCCCCATGATTATTTTTTTGGTTGACAACCATAGTTGATAAAAACTGCTGAGCAGCAGATTCCAAATTGATTTTCCTGTTGGACTTATACTCCTTGAGAGCTAAAACTAAAACTTCATGATCTAAACCACTACTAAGCCCAGTGCCTTTACCTGGTCTTTTCTCACGCATCCACCAGTGGCCAGTGATTTTATTATGGAATCTTTGATAATCTATAGCAGTTTTTAGGATAGGAAATTTTTGGAGTAATTTTATTGGAAATTTCCTTGACTTCTTCATTTCAATAAATTCTCGCAATCCATAGGTGAGATCAAGCAGACCAGAATTTCCAGATAGAAATTTAATTTCAACAGGTTTACTTACTCGTATTTCTGGGTGTTTATTTAATAATTTACCCATAATTGTAGTTCCACTTCTACCTGTTCCACCTGTAAAGAGATAGATCGTTTTCTTATTTTGGAAAGACTCATCTCGCACAATAGGAAAGTTATCTCTCATAGATTAATAAAAGGTAAACAGAAGCTAAAATTATTCACCTATATTTCATCAAATAAGAGCAGGAAAAATTTTTTTATAAGAATTATTAGTTTTACACTTAAATTATGCAACTCGATCCGAATAAGCCTACGATTATATTAGCGACAAGCAATGGTGTAGGGATGGGACACTTGGCTCGAGCATCTGCAATATCCATGTATGCACGAGAGTGGTCGAACGTGATAATCGTTTCTATGGCTAGTGGCGTGGCTATGATTCCAACAGCAATGGGTCTTCTGGTGGAATACATACCTGGGAGAGATAGAAATTTGATGCCTCGAAAAAATTGGGATAAATACCTTGCCGATAGGCTAGTTGCTTTAATTGATGAAACAAAGGCAGTTTTATTAACTTTTGATGGCGTCATTCCCTATCCTGGAATTCTGGCAACTAAAAGTGCAAGACCTGCAGTTAAATTAGTATGGATCCGCCGAGGTCTCTGGCAAGAAAAGCCCCATCGCCATCTACTCGGTGTTCACTCAAAATTGATGGATTTTGTAATTGAACCAGGCGACTATGCAAGAGAATATGATGCAGGGCCCACTGCAGATCGTACGGATGCAAAATTAACTTCACCAGTATCTTTATATCAAGAATCAGAAATTATCCCAAAAAAAGAAGCAGAGCACATTTTAGATCTAGATCCTTCCCGACCGGCGATGCTTCTACAACTTGGAACTGGCGATGCTGACGTTAACGAAAAGATGAGAGTAGTTCTTGAAGAATTATCCCATTGGAGAGACCTACAAGTAGTTATGACAAAGGCACCAATGGACAGCGATGGTCAAAGTTTGGCTCCTAAGAATCTAGATATTAAGGTTGTTAAATATTTTCCATTAGCCAATCTCCTATCTGCTTTTGATGGGGCAATAGCAGCAGCTGGTTACAACAGCGTGCATGAACTCCTGCCTGCAAAGGTTCCCACTCTTTTTATTCCAAATATCCGGGGAACAGATAATCAAGCGGCTAGGGCGCGGTGGTGTGCAGATGCTGGAATCTCACTCTATGCAGACCAAGAAAATTTGGAAGATATAAGAGAGAAAGTACATAAATTGATTGATCCAGATACTCGAAGGAAACTTAGAGAAAATTGTTTGACATTATCATCCCCAGAGGGAAACAAAGAAGCCTCAAAGCTCCTTCAATCTGTCATCAAGATGTCAAGCAATGATATTCAGTTTCAATTGAGATACATCAGTTATTCACTCCAACGGAACTTAACAAAGAAGATGCGCTCTCTTTTGATATCAGTAATTCGTAAAATGAGTCAGGTATATAACTACCTAAAGAAGAGGGATCCTATTGAAGGTAAAAAAGAGGAAATAATTATCAAATTTTCAACAAGTATTGATCAAAAGTATTTGCTGAAGGAAATTTCTAAATTTCAAGGTTTCGAACATATATTAATACACGCCTCTTCATCATATCGTAAATCACGGATTCAAATTGCGGCGACTGCATATGGTCAAGGATTAGATTCAACAACTTTTGAGAGCTTGATGAACGAATACCATGAAACCATTATCGAAAGAAGTGGAATCTAAAGAATAAATTACATTTCTGTAATATCTTTCATCCATGAAACTTGGCATTCTTGATCTTGGGTCAAATACAGTACATTTGCAGATCATTGATGCCCACCGTGGAGCAAAACCAATTCATAATTCAAGTGTTAAACATCAATTACGTCTAATCGATTTTACCGATGAAAACGGAGCTGTTTCCCCCCAAGGAGTTGAGACACTTCATAAAGTAATTACTGATTCGTTAGAAAAGTCCAAGGAATATCATCTTGATGAAATAATAGCTTTTGCAACTTCAGCCCTCCGAGAAGCGACCAATTGCAAGGAAATCATAAGTGAGATAAATAAGATTCATAATTTAAATCTTCAAGTTCTTTCCGGGGTTGATGAAGCTGAGTTAACCTTTTTAGCAGTTAGACGATGGTTAGGGTGGTCAAGCGGTGATCTTTTAGTTTTAGATATTGGAGGTGGTTCGCTAGAAATTGCTGCGGGAAGTGATGAACTACCGGATGCAGCTAAATCATATTTTTTGGGAGCAGCAAGATTAACTCGTGAATTTTTAAAAAGTGATCCTTTTACAGAGAAAAGCCTGGATAATCTATCGAAATATTTAGATTCAGCCATGGTCGATATTTCAAATGTTTTTGGACCATATTCAACTCATAAAGCGATTGGCACCAGCAAAACATTTAGAACTCTAGCTCGATTAACCAGTGATTTTTTAGGTGATCCAGGCAGAACTATTACTCGTAAATCTCTAGAACTCCTCTATGAAAAAATATCAAAAATGAGTATTGAAGAAAGGTCCAATCTTCCAAGAGTTTCTGCTTTTCGCGCTGATCAAATTGTTGCTGGCTCTCTAGTTGCCTTAAAGGTGATGCAATCTTTAGATCTCAATGTCATTGAGATATCTCCATGGGCGTTACGCGAAGGCATAGTCCTAAATAGGATAGATATCATCAAATTTTGATTATAGGTTGTCAATATGATCAATACTTAATACCTTAGCCCCGGTGCGGTGCAGTATAAATGCATCCCCTTTACCAAGTGAAAAATCTTCCTTATACATATGAAGTTTTCTGGCAAATTTTTTCACTATCTTCGATAAATAAGGGTTATGGCCACAGATCAAAATAGCTTCATTCTTCTCGTACAAAGATTTGATGTATTTCGAGGTCATTTTTTCATCTCTGGAATAAGAGTATTCACTTAACTCTTTTGAAATAATAAGAGGCAGTCCTAAAGCTTCAGCGATCGGGCGAGCGGTATCCAAGCAACGAATTGCATCAGAGCTGTGAACTTCTGAAATACCAAAAACTTTCATAGTTTGTAGAAGATTAGCAACTTGCTTTACTCCCTTATCTGTTAAGGGGCGATCTCCATCATCTCCATCCCAATTCCTTCGATCCACTGCCTTAGCGTGTCGAAGCAGCACCAGCGGTTTAGTATCTCTTCTCAACTTTATGAATTTTTTTACAATCTGACGATCATCTTTCATTGTCAACTTCTTGATGGCTTTCTCTGGGGAAAGCCAGTTACAGATATCAACTTCTGATTGATCAAAACCATTACCATTCATCTCAATCATTTGGGCAGCCCAATACCTGACCATTTTAGGAATTCCTTCAACGGTGTAGAAGGTGTCTCCTAGGAATGGTCCTAAATAATTTCGGTAACCAGTTTCTTCCTCTATTTCTCGTGAAGCACAAGAAAATAAACTTTCTCCACCTTCCGCTTTCCCCTTGGGTAAAGACCAATCATCGTAAGCAGCGCGATGAATGATCGCTATTTCAATCTCTCCTTCTAAATTCTTTCTCCAAAGCACGCCCCCTGCAGCCTGAATCACATCCTGCATATCTCTAAGCATCACAACCCCCTCCATCTTTGAATCTCATTTTCTTGGTAATCAATCAGTTTCTTTTCTTCCTCATCCCTATCAAATCTTTGCCATCTATCTCCAGCGATTAGCTCCCATCTTTGGATCTCATTGCTGAAGGCTTGTGTGAATTGTCTATCCAGTTCACCCTTATGATCTTCATTCTCAATCTTTACTAGACTTTCAACTCTACGATCAAGATTGCGTTCCATCAGATCCGCGCTCCCAATGAAGTAAATATTCTCTCCATTACCTTTAAAATTAAAGATTCGAGAATGCTCTAAAAATCGACCAAGGATTGACCGAACTTCAATATTTTCAGAGAAGCCAATTACTCCTGGCTTAATTGCAGAAATTCCCCTAATCCATAACTTTACCTTAACACCAGCTTGTGATGCCAAGTAAAGATAATCACAAAATTCTTCATCGACTAGCGAATTTAACTTGAATCTTATTTCAGCAGGTAAACCATCATTTGCAACCTTTATCTCATCTTTGATCATTTGAATAAGGCTTGACCTTAAAGTTTTCGGAGCAACTAACAACCTTTGATAAGAAGCATCTGGTGCATATCCAGATAATTGATTAAATAAAATTGTAAGGTCTCGCCCTAAAAGTGGATCTGCACTCAAAATTCCAAGATCATCATAAAGTCTAGCTGTCTTAGGATTATAATTTCCTGTTCCAACGTGCGAATAACTTCTGATTCCATTGGCTTCTTCTCTAATGACAAGAGAAAGTTTTGCATGGGTTTTAAACCCAAGTAATCCATAGACTACATGCACCCCTGCATCCTCTAATTTTCTTGCCCACCTAACATTTGCCATTTCATCAAATCTTGCTCTTAACTCAATTACGGCCAGGACTTGTTTTCCAGATTCGGCTGCTTCAATCAAAGCTTGAATTATCGGTGAATCACCAGAGGTTCGATATAAAGTCTGTTTGATGGCAAGTACCTGAGGGTCTTGGGCAGCTTTCTCGATGAAATTAACCACTGATCCTGTAAATGATTGGTATGGGTGATGAAGCATGATTTCTTGCCCACGCATGGCAGCAAATATCTTTTCAGGGTTATCTTCATCTGGATCACCTAGAAGTGGATGACTTGTGGATTTAAATTTTGGATATCTTGCTTCTGGAATTTCAAAATCTGCAAAATAGTGCAATGAAGTAAAGTCAATGAGATTTTCTACCGAAATAACTTCTTCTCGATTGATATCTAGCTCTTCTATTAGAGTATCTAGAGATTCAACATCAATTCCTTTTTCAACCTCTAGCCTTACTGGAGGTCCAAACTTTCTTCTCTGTAGCTCTTGCTCCATACTTGAAATTAGGTTTTCAACATCATCTTCTTCAAGTTCTAGATCTGCATTTCTAGTTAATCTAAATGTAAATTGATCAATTATCTGCATGCCAGGGAATAATTCAGGCAAGTTCGCAGCAATAACTTGTTCAAGGGGTATATATCTTGTGTCAGAGTTATTAGTTGTGGAAATAAATCTCGGAAGATTTGTTGGAATTTTTACTCTTGCAAAAGATTCTTCTTTCTTTTTTGGGTTTCTTACAATAACCGCCAGATTTAGTGAAAGTCCAGATATATAAGGAAATGGTCTCGAGGGATCAACTGCTAAAGGAGTAAGCACAGGAAATATTAGTGACTTAAATATTTGATTGACATGCTCTTTCTCATGTTCTGAAGTTTGATCCCATCGAATAATTTCAATTCCTATTTCAGATAAAGCAGGACTAATATTGTTCAGAAATAACTTTGATAATCGATCAGTAAGAGATTTAGTGCGTTCAGTGATTTTTTTCATCTGCAAAATAGGTGTCAAACCTGCGGAGTTTCTCACTGTGATACCAGTGGCAATTTTTTCTTTTAAGGTTGCAACTCGAACCATATAAAATTCATCTAAATTTGATGAGAATATTGCAACAAATCTTGTACGTTCTAAAAGTGGAATCTCTGTGTCTTCCGCTAATTGGAGGACACGTTCATTGAAATCTAGCCAACTCAGTTCACGATCGTTATATCGCACCTCAGACACCTGAGAAGCGTAGGAAATTAACCTGAATATTGAGTTAATTTAGAGTGAACAGCACCATAAGGTAATGGTTCTGATTCTTATCTTGAATTTATTAGATATCGCCAATCATCTGATCGGTAATTTCTCTCCTTCTATTTGGCCACTTGGTCATCGGAAAATCTAAATTATTGTAGAAATCGTTAATAAGGACTTGAACTAGCTCTGGTTTCTCTTTGACCACAAAATGAGAGGTTCCTGGAACGATTGCAAGTCTGGCATTTTCTATCGCTTCATAAAGTGAAAATGTATGTTCACTAGTAAAAGGTTCATCATCACCAGCAAGAATTAGCGCAGGAGATTGAATTTTGCACAAATCATCATGAGTTAGTCTGGGCTCAGTGGACCATACTTGATAAGCCTTTCTCACAATCTCCTCCAAAAGTTTAGGTTCTTGCCCAGTTCGATCAATAAATTCTTTAAGATCCTCATCTTTAATTTCAATTGTTTCTGGGTCATGGGATGCTCCACAATCATGGTGGTAATTAGCGCCAATCACAATAATTGATTTCACCAGATCAGGACGTGCAATGGCGATGTATAGAGCAATAATTCCACCATCACTCCAACCAATAAGGTGAGCTGGTTCTTTAACGACATCTTCGAGATAGGCAATCGCTTCATCTCTTTGAAATTCAAAGTGATAGTAACCCTCTCGAACTTTTGTCCTCCCATGAGCGCTTCTATCGTATCCATAGACATGGTGAGTACGCTTTATTGCTGGGAGAATTGTGTAATCCCAATCCTCGGTTGAACTAAGTCCGCCATGAAGGAGTAGAACCTTTTCATTTGTTTTATTTAATATCTTAAATCGGGGCTTATATTGAACGCTCCATATTTGATGTCCACGAAGATTGATATAGCTCAAAGTTCAGCACCATCCATAATATGTCGGTTGCCCCGGTCGAAGGTGAGATAGTTCCAGGTCCAATCTGCCATAGTGCCAATTTTATTTCTACCACCAAGTAGATAAAAAAGATGGAGCCATAACCAGGCAAACCAAGCGATCGCACCTGTTAACCGCAACCTACCCACTTCTACAACAGCTTTGTGTCGTCCAATAGTTGCCATGGAACCTTTATCTTTATAGGAAAATTCTGTGAGTTTTCCTATCGAAGCTAATTTTGAAATCTGCGTTGCAATGAATCGCGCTTGCTGCATTGCCACTGGAGCAACCATCGGTAAAAATCTTCCATCTTTTCCTTTAGCTCCGGCAATATCACCGATGGCCCAGATATGCGGATAGTTAACAACTTGAAGCGTGGGCTCAACTTCAATCCTTCCGTTGAGAATTGGAAGTGATAACTTTTTCATAACTGGTTCTCCAGTTACTCCTGCGGCCCAGATAGTTATCTCCGATTCGATACTCTCACCATTTGAAATATCTATCCGATCTGGATGAACTTTTGCTACCTTGGTGTTGAGGGCCACCTCTACGCCAAGTGTTTCGAGATCTTTTCTAGTTTTATTGGAGAGTTTTTTATGAAGACTCGGTAGAAGATCTGGTCCAGCTTCGATTAGTCTGATGTGAATCCGTTGAGCTGAACTAGGATGATCAAGCTTGAGTGGACCTCGTTTTAATTCAGCAAGTGCACCGGCCATCTCGACACCGGTTGGCCCACCGCCAACAACAGTAATAGTTAACTTTGAACCATCATCTATCCGGCATAGGTCTTCAAATCTTCGCATCACTTCACCGCGTATTCGAAGTGCTTCATGAATATTTTTCATTCCAAGGGCGTGATCTGTAACTCCGGGAATTCCAAAATCAGTTGTTGCAGAGCCAAGTGCAATTACTAAATGATCAAATTCAATGGTTTCTGAACTATCTAGTTTCACTGATTTATTTTTATGATCGATTGAAATAGGAGAGCCCATACGAAAATCAATGTCCAATTTTCGTAGCGCGCCTCTAATTGGGTGGGCGACGTGATCGGCAGCAAGGCCAGCTGTCGCTACTTGATAGAGCAGAGGGAGAAAAGTCTGATAGTTATGACGATCAACGAGAACCACTTTGGCTTTTCCGCTGAGAGATCGAGCGGCGGTTAAGCCGGCAAAGCCCGCCCCGAGGATTACTACCCGTGGTAACCGCTTAACCAGATTTCGACTTTCACCTTTCATAAGTTGAGTCTACTGTTCAACTTATGGCCGCACCCTCCAAATATTCCAAAAAAGCAACGGTTAGAAAAAAAGTTGGAGCAAAAACTCCCCTCAATCGTGTTAAAGCAAAAAATGTGAAGCCAAGAGATCAGAACTCAATAAAATCGAGGAAAATACTTGTAACGGGCGCTTCAGGTTATGTTGGTGGAAGGCTGGTCAGAGCTCTTGTTGGAGAAAAGTTATCTGTTCGAGTATTTGTTAGAGATGCGAAGAAAATTCGAGATCTACCCTGGGTTAACGATGTTGAGATCGTTCAAGGTAATGCCTCTAATCCTGATGATTTAAGGAAAGCCTTGAGTGGAGTTCATACCGCCTTCTACCTTCTCCATTCCATCAATTCAGGTACCAATTTTAATGAAGTTGAAGAAGCGATGGCAGCAACTTTTTCAAAGGCAGCAACAGATGCAAAGGTCAAGCAGATTGTTTATCTTGGTGGAATTGCTAACGATAAGAAGATGAGCAAACATCTATCATCAAGAGCAAAAACTGGAGAAGTTTTAGCCTCTGGATTAGTTCCAGTGATGGAGCTTAGAGCAGGAATTATTATTGGTTCAGGATCTGCATCGTTTGAAATGCTTCGACATTTAACTCATCGACTCCCAATTATGACTACTCCAAAATGGGTATCTAATTTAACTCATCCAATAGCAATTAGAGATGTCCTCTGGTATTTAAGTAGCGCTGCAAAATTGAAGCGCCCAGTTTCTGGAATTTTTGATATCGGTGGAGCAGAGGTCCTTTCCTATGCAGAGATGATGCAGAAGTTTGCCAAACTCTCTGGTTTACGGAAAAGAATAATTATTAAGGTGCCTGTTCTCTCTCCAGGGTTATCTAGCTTATGGATTGGGTTGGTAACACCAGTCCCAACTTCTCTTGCAAGACCCCTCGTCGGCTCTTTGATAAATGAAGTCGTTGCAGATCCAAATAAATCAATTGATGCCATTATTCCCAATCCACCAACAGGTCTCATTGATTTAAATGCGGCGATTGACTTGGCGTTAACTCGGATATCTGAAAACCAGGTGGAGACTCGTTGGTCAGATGCAACTGCGCCAACTGCACCATGGCAGAAAGCCCAGAGTGATCCATCCTGGGCTGGTGAATCTATGTATTACGATCAAAGAAGCGCTAGAACTGATGCGCCGATTGAAAAAGTTTGGGAATCGATTGAAGAGATCGGTGGTGAAAAGGGTTGGTACGGCGCTGATTTTCTCTGGTACTTAAGAGGAATTTTCGATCGCTTTTTTGGTGGCGTTGGGCTGCGTCGTGGCAGGCGAGACCCTAAAACATTAAGAGTCGGAGAGAGCTTAGATTTCTGGCGCGTTGAGGTAATTGATCGAAGCGGCGATGAGCGACGTCTTCGTCTCTATGCTGAAATGATTTTGCCTGGAAAGGCTTGGCTTGAATTTAGAGTGTCAAAAATTTCTGATGGAACTAGTTCTAAGGATGGTATCTTGGATCAAACTGAGGTCATTCAAGAGGCCTCATTTGCGCCAAGAGGTCTAGGTGGTCAGATCTACTGGCATCTTGTCCTGCCTTTCCATGCTTTTATATTTCCAACGATGCTTCGAAATATCATCCGAAGTTCAAAACGGAAAGTGCTCTTTGGCTAGAAATTTAATTGGAGATTGGGTGGCAGAATTGAACTATGCATGAATTCACACCCGAGGTGGAAACTCTCGCAAAAAAGATTTTGGATTACAGTTTAGAGCGTCTCCAAAAAGATCCTCCGCTAGATGGTCCAAAATCACCTGAGGAACTATATTTTTTAGTTGGGGAAACTATAACTAAAGCAGGACTTGGTGGCGAAAACGTTTTAAAGTTATTTACAGATGTTTTAGCAAAAGCTTGTATCTCAACTGATCATCCTCGTTATCTGGCTTTTATCCCATCAGCTCCAAGTGAATATGCAAACTTATTCGACCTAGTCGTTGGCGCGAGCGCTCTATACGGTGGATCTTGGCTAGAAGGGGCAGGTGCAGTTTTTGCAGAAAACCAAGCGCTTCGCTGGATTAGTAATTTGGCAGGGATGCCAATTTCTGCTGGAGGAGTCTTTGTATCTGGTGGAACGATTGGAAATCTATCGGCACTTGTCGTGGCAAGGGCAGAGGCTAGAAAGAAATATAAGGAGGTAGATCGCTGGGTGATTGCAACCTCGGAAGAAGCCCATGCATCTATCGCATCTGCTGCTCACGTTATGGACTGCGATGTTTTAAAAGTTGCGCCAGATCAAGATTTAAAGCTACGTGGAAGAAACATTAAGAGTGCGATCGAAGAATTTCAGGAGAAAAATCCAAAATCAAAAGTATTTGCGGTTGTTGCAACTGCAGGATCAACTAATCTAGGAATAGTTGATGAATTACATTCAGTTGCAAAGGCTTGTAAAGCACTAGATCTTTGGTTTCATGTAGATGGTGCATATGGTTTAGCGGCGCTATGCGCACCTTCAGTGCGATCACTTTTTAATGGCGTTGAAGATGCTGATTCATTAATTGTTGATCCACATAAATGGTTATTTGCACCATATGATGCCTGTGCTCTGATATACAAAAATCCAACTCTTGCTAAAGAAGTCCATCTTCAGAAAGCTGGATATTTAGATACCTTAGATGATGATGGAGAATTTAATCCATCAGATTATGCAATTCATTTAACAAGGCGAGCAAGAGGGTTACCGTTCTGGTTCTCACTCGCTTCTCATGGAACAGATACTTATGCTGCATCAATGGAGGAGACTATTCGGGTTGCCCGTGTTGCAGCTGATTTAATTCGAAAGCATCCAAACTTAGAGTTACTTGTTGAACCAGAGCTATCAATTGTTGCCTTCATCCGCAAAGGTTGGAGCAGAGAGGATTATCAGAGCTGGAGCGATCAGTTATTGAAAGATCAAATCGGATTTGTAACTCCATCCTCTCATCAAAATAAACCAATTCTTCGGTTTGCCATTGTTAATCCATGGACCAAAGTTTCAGATATTGAAGAAATTCTTGGAACGCTGTAAGAATTAATTCAGGTAAGAGTAGAAAGTAGGTAGCAGAGGTGAACTCAGATACTCCGAGAGCGCTCAGTGAATTTGAGGAGCAGATACTGGCGTTTGAAAGCCAGTGGTTTCATCGCGCTGGAGCAAAAGAGAGTGAGATCCGAGATCAATTTGATCTAAGCCCTACCCGCTACTACGAGCTACTCAATCAGCTGATAGATCGCGAGGAGGCGCTGGCTAAGGAGCCAGTTCTCGTTGCCCGGCTTCGGCGGATACGGCAGGAACGGCTGGCCCAGCGCCAAGATCGCCCCTCAATTTGAGGTTCGGGAATACGACCCCTAGGGTTCGCGTTAGCACTCGGTGGGTGGGAGTGATAATCCATCCGTATTACAGCTAAATACCTGGTAACGAAAATACGTATAAAGGGATGAAAAGGGAGTTGTACGACTATGGCAAAAATGATTGCCTTTAATGAAGAAGCTCGCCGCGGACTTGAGCGGGGAATGAACACTCTGGCTGATGCAGTAAAAGTTACGCTCGGACCGCGTGGTCGTAACGTGGTTCTTGAGAAAAAGTGGGGAGCACCCACCATCACCAACGATGGAGTTTCCATCGCAAAAGAAATTGAGCTAGATGATCCATGGGAAAAGATTGGCGCAGAGCTTGTTAAAGAAGTTGCCAAGAAAACAGATGATGTTGCAGGAGATGGAACGACAACTGCAACAGTTCTAGCGCAAGCCCTGGTTCGAGAAGGTCTACGAAATGTGGCGGCAGGCTCCAATCCAATGGCGCTAAAGCGTGGAATTGAAAAAGCTGTCGATGCGATTTCAGCCGAGCTTTCAGCAATGTCAAAAAATGTTGAAACAAAAGAACAGATCGCTGCGACTGCCTCGATCTCTGCTGCTGATTCAACAATTGGCGAGATGATTGCAGAAGCGATGGACAAAGTTGGTAAAGAAGGCGTGATCACTGTTGAAGAGAGCAATACTTTTGGTCTTGAACTCGAATTAACAGAGGGTATGCGTTTTGATAAGGGATATATCTCTCCATACTTCGTCACTGATACCGATCGCATGGAAGTTGTTCTTGAAGATGCATATGTTCTTATCGCAAATTCAAAGATCACAAATATCAAAGATTTAGTACCGATTCTTGAGAAGGTAATGCAAGCTGGAAAGCCGTTGGCAATCATCGCTGAAGATGTTGAGGGTGAGGCACTTGCAACGCTTGTTGTGAATAAGATCCGAGGAACTTTCCGTTCAGCAGCGGTAAAAGCTCCAGGTTTTGGCGATCGAAGAAAAGCGATGTTGCAAGATATTGCCATCTTAACTGGAGCAACTGTCATCTCTGAAGAAGTTGGTTTAAAACTAGAAGGTGCAACGGTCGATCTATTAGGGCGAGCTCGTAAAGTTGTTATCACAAAAGATGAGACAACAATTGTTGAGGGCGCCGGAGATGAAGATCAGATTAAAGGACGCGTCACACAGATCCGCTCAGAGATTGAAAATTCCGATTCTGACTATGATCGCGAGAAGCTTCAAGAACGGCTTGCAAAATTAGCTGGTGGAGTTGCTGTTATCAAAGCTGGCGCCGCTACCGAGGTCGAACTCAAAGAGCGTAAACACCGCATCGAAGATGCTGTCCGTAACGCTAAGGCAGCCGTTGAAGAGGGAATTGTTTCAGGCGGAGGAGTTGCACTCCTTCAAGCCTCGAAAAAAGCCTTTGAAAAATTGAAACTTCAAGGTGATGAGGCAACCGGTGCCAAGATTGTTGAATACGCAGTCGAAGCTCCGTTAAAGCAGATCGCCATTAATGCTGGACTTGAAGGCGGTGTTGTTGTTGAAAAGGTGAGAAATCTTGAAGCAGGTTTTGGTCTTAATGCAGCAACCGGTGAATATGTTGACATGATCAAATCAGGAATTATCGATCCTGCAAAAGTCACAAGATCTGCACTTCAAAACGCTGCTTCAATTGCAGCTCTCTTCCTAACAACTGAAGCTGTTATTGCAGAGAAGCCAGAGCCAAAACCAGCAATGCCAGCTGGCGCAGGCGGCGGCGAGATGGACTTCTAGTAACTGATTACTATCTCAAATAAGAAAACCCCCGATAAGCTTCGGGGGTTTTCTTATTTGATCGCCTCAGACTTATGATTGCGCCATGGCCAAAGACCAATTTCGGGGAGAAGACCTTGCTCGTCAAGCGGCAATTGATGATGCCGGTGATAAGAAGCTTGTTGGCTCAATAATCTCAATTGAAAGTGAACATGAGCATCTAGCTACCTATCTTTTCGAAAGCTTTCTACCAGGATATAAAGGTTGGCGATGGGCGGTAACACTTACTCGAATTGAAAAAGATGCCCCTACAGTCTGTGATGTTGTGTTGCTACCTGGACCGGATTCTTTATTAGCTCCTCGATGGATTGCCTATAGCGAGCGGTTACAACCTGGAGATGTTGGAGTTGGAGATATTGTCCCAACTGCAATTGATGATGCTCGATTAACTCCAACAAATTCAATTCTTCCAGGAGATGAAGAGTTAGATTTATTATCCCCAGAGTTGCTCTGGGAAAATGGATTAGGTCGCGCACGCGTACTTTCAATTGAAGGTCGGGATCAGGCAAGTAAGAGATGGCATGAAGGAGATCGTGGACCTCGCGCTCCGATAGCAGAGGCTGCGCCACTTCCTTGTTATAGCTGTGGTTTTTTCATTCCAATTGCAGGCTCGCTTCGTCAAGCGTTTGGCGTTTGCGCCAATGGAATCTCACCTGAAGATGGCCGCGTAGTCTCTGTAGATCATGGCTGTGGTGCGCATTCAGAGGTTCTGGCCTAAGCCCCTTACCTGAGATCGAAATAAAGAGATAAACTCTCTCTCTGCCCCACCAACCTTGAAAGAAAAGTTAGAAATGAAGTGGAGATTCCGATGCCTACAGGTCGAGTTAAATGGTTTAGCCTCGAAAAAGGTTTTGGATTTATCTCATCTGATGAAGGGGAAGATGTTTATCTGGCATCTTCCGCTCTTCCAGATGGCATCACAACAGTAAAACCAGGAACTAAGTTGGAATTTGGTGTAGCTGATGGGCGACGAGGACCACAAGCGCTATCTGTTCGAATCGTTGAAGCCCCACCAAGTATTAGCGGCAGCCGAACAAATACCGAAGATCTTGCAATCATGATTGAAGAATCTATCAAAATGTTGGATCGGGTTGGAAATAATCTTCGCCATGGGCGCGTGCTCAACGAGAGCGAGGCAGCCAGAGTTGCCAAGGTGTTACGAGGTATTGCTGGACAGATCGAGGGAACCAACTAACCCTCTAGGTTTTCCCTCCTGGCTCTTCTGGAGCTGTAGATAATTCCAAGTAGCCCCAAAGCAGCACCGACAACTCCAATAAGGATTACCTCTCTATCTAACCCTGTAATAAGGCCATAGCTAATAAAAATTACCCAGAGGAAAACTCCTGAAAGAATTGTCAATCTCACTTTTCTCATAGGGTGATAATAACGCTAACTGTTTACCTTATGGCAAAAGATTGATCTAAAGAGTAAAGAAAAAATCAAATCAATAATCTCGATAGAGTAATGTGGTGAAGACGTTACGCTCATTTCGCCATCGCAATTACAGGATCCTTTTTCCTGCAAATGCCGTAAGCAATACCGGAACTTGGGCGCAACGTATCGCACAAGATTGGCTGGTTCTTGAATTAACTGGATCAAGTATCTATCTTGGAATTGTTACCGGGCTTCAATTTGCTCCCGCTTTATTATTTAGCATGCAAGGTGGAAAGCTTGCAGATCAATTTAATAAACGGATCCTTCTCATTTATTGCAATTTCGGTGGATTTATCTCATCACTGGCTCTTGGTTTACTCATCGTTACAGAAAATATTCAACTTTGGCATATTTTTCTCTTTGCATTTACCTCTGGTCTTGCTTCAGCGCTAGATGCGCCAGTAAGACAAGCTTTTACAGCAGAGGTAGTTGGCAAAAAAGATTTGCCTAACGCAGTCAGTTTAAACTCAGCAAATTTTAATGCTGCAAGATTAATCGGCCCTGGGATCTCTGGGCTCCTAATTGCTGCTTTTGGTACCGGCCCATCCTTTCTACTGAATGCTCTCTCATTTCTCGGTGTAATTATCGCTCTCATGACCATCCGAGAAAAGGAGTTATTTCTAGAGAAGAAGCCAGCGATGAAGTCAAAGATTAGAGAAGCGCTTAGTTATATCAAAAGACGACCTGATCTATTTGGAACTATGACTGTTGTCTTTTTTGCAACTACTTTTGGATTTAATTTTGCAATCTATAACGCTCTTATGACAACAAAGGTTTTTGATTTAGGGGTAGAAGTTTTTGGTGCGCTGGGAAGTATCTTGGCAATCGGATCACTAACTGGAGCAATTGTCTCGGCTAAATTAGAGAAACGTCGAACGCCAAAGGCGGTTATGTTTGGAGTTTTTGTATTTGGAATTTTTCTTATCTTTGGTTCAGTAGCTCCAAACTTTATGATTTATGCTCTGATACTTCCAGTAACTGGGTTTATTGCACTGCTCACGATGATTACCGCTAACTCTTTAGTTCAAGTAAGAAGTGATCCTGCCATTCGCGGAAGGGTTATGGGAGTTTATCTCACAGTATTTCTTGGTGGAACACCGATAGGTTCTCCACTCCTGGGAGCGCTTGCAGCATGGATAGGTATTAGATGGACAATGTTTATCTGCGGAACGATTACTGCAACATCTGGAGTGATCGTTTATTTATGGTTAAAAGATCGTATCGGTAACCCAGAAAGTTACGCTATTGATGATGTATTAGATACCACTTATAACGATAAATAAAGCAAAAATAATAAGAGTCACTATCGTTACAGCTCTTCGGAATTTATAACTCATCTTCTCTCCTTTACTTACTTTGAATGTGAATGATTTCTATACTTTAATTTCTTTGAGATTATCCGATCTCACAAAGACGGTGAGTGTAGCCAGAAGAATAAATATTGGAATAAGAAGATAGGCCTGAGAAATTCCAATCACATCTGAGGCAGCTCCAACCGCAAATGGTGCAAAACCAATCGCTACTCCAGCACCTAAAGCGCTTCTGCCAATTGCTAGATCTGGTTTATCGGATGCAAAGCGAAGAAGTCGAATTGAGAAGAATGCAAACTGGGCAGATGTACCTAGCCCTGTTGTGAAGAGGCCAATCACGCTAAGAAGTGGCGTAGTGGCGCTCCAGAAAATAACGAAACCAGTAAATTGAATCGCCAGGAATATAAAAGTTCGCTGATCAACATCTATTCTTGATGCAATACTGGGTCCAAACCAGCGGCCAATCGCCATTCCAAGAGCGAATGAAAGGACAAAAGTTGTTGCAACGCCATTTGATATTTCAAATTTCTCACGAAGCAAGGCAGCAGCCCAGAAAACAGCTGAGAATTCGGCTGAAATAGCAAAGGTGAAACCAATCCAAGCCAACCAATATTTTCTTGGAAGCGAGCCGCCTTGTCGTCCGGCGCTCTCTGGTTCATGATCTTGCCCACGATAACGCTGAGAATAGATAAAAGATGCTAGAGCGGCAGGGATGATTAGCAGTAAACCTAACCTCCAACCAAAACCAATTGTTGCTAAAGTTCCGATAAATAATGTTCCAAGAACATACATCGCTGAATTAAAACCATTAGCCTGAGAAACAGCAATTGTTGAATGTTCAGGATGTGTTTGTGATAGATAGGTAACGGAGTTATTGATCACTACTGTTATTCCAAAACCAATAAAGAGAGTTGCTGAAATCGTCAGAAGTGGTGGCTGCAAAATAATGAAATTCAACACTCCAAATAGGAAGATTGCCATTCCAATCCATGAAGTTCTAAATCTTCCCCAGCGATGGACCATGGCAGCGTTGAGTTGGCCCGCCAATATTCCCGAAACTCCTAGGGCGGTTCCATGCAACCCTGCAACAAATCCACTCGTTCCTTGATCTGATTGAAGCAGGGGTTGAGCAGGACCAAAGCCACCCATAAAAAAACCAATTAACCCGAGTTGAGAAGCTACATACCAGAACTCACCATCACGCTTAAATTTCTTCAAGCGATCATCTCTTGAACAACATAGTCAATACATGCAGTTAGTGCTTGAATATCTGCAGGATCAATTGCAGGAAACATTCCGACTCGTAGTTGATTTTTCCCAAGCTTTCGATATGGCTCAGTATCTACAATTCCATTAGCACGGAGAATTTTTGCTATCGCTAGCGCATCAATTTGGTCATCAAAGTTAATAGTCGCTACAACATTTGATCTCATAGCAGGATCAGTAACAAATGGCGTTGTATAACTTGTTTGCTCAGCCCACTGATAAATATGGTTTGCTGATTGGCTGGAGCGAGAGGTGGAGAAAGCTAAACCGCCATTGCTATTCATCCAATCAATCTGTTCGGCTAGAAGCCAGATAGTAAGAAGTGCAGGGGTGTTGTAAGTCTGATCTAAACGACTATTTTCAATTGCAATATTTAAATCAAGGAATGCTGGCATCCATCGATTTGAAGATTTGATTTTTTCAGCTCGTAGCAGCGCATCAGGGCTCATAAGCGCTACCCAAAGGCCACCATCGGATGCAAAAGATTTTTGAGGAGCAAAGTAGTAGGTATCAAATTCTTTAGCATCAACTTCTAATCCACCGGCAGCACTTGTGGCATCAACGACAACAAGCGCGCCATCACTTCCACTCGGTCGTTTTATCGGAGCTGCAACCCCTGTGGAAGTTTCATTATGGGTAAGGGCATAGAGATCGATGCCGGCCTCAAGAGAGGGGAAAGGATGAGTTCCAGGCTCAGAGCTGATAATTGAAGGCGCATCAAGAAATGGCGCAGCTTTGGCAGCGCTGGCAAATTTGGATGAAAATTCACCAAAACTTAAATGTTGTGACTTTTTTTCAATCAAACCAAAAGTTGCGATATCCCAGAATGCTGTTGATCCACCATTTCCAAGAACAACTTCATATCCTTCTGGAAGATTAAA
>JAQCKU010000017.1 GCA_027592195.1 Actinomycetota bacterium | reverse complement strand
TCAGCGAGGCAGTCAAAATTGCCGAAAGTTTCTCAACAGAAAATTCAGCGAAATTTCTCCATGGAATTCTTGGAAGAATTTCAGTCCTGGCAGATACCCTTCCCAGGTAGCGAACTCATTTCAAATTTTGCCCAACCATGGAGCTAGATCCTCTCTATAGCTTTGGATTTGAGAGTGGTTACGGCTCGAATTCGTTAAATGATGGGTTAAGCTTGGCTCACCTTTAACGATCGTCCTGTGAGGCGGTGAAGGAGATTCGATGTCGCGTATAGTTTTATCGAGCGAGGATATCTCGCGGGCGCTCAAGCGCATTGCCCATGAAATTTTGGAGCGAAATAAAGGATCGGAAAATCTCACCCTTCTTGGAATCCCTACCCGAGGCGCACTGCTTTCGGCAAGACTTGCAGTAGAGATTGAGAAAATTGAAGGTTCGAAGGTAAGTCATGGCACCTTGGATATCACCCTTCACAGGGATGATTTACAGACCCGTCCACTAAAACCGTTATTGCCAACTTTTATCCCGGAAGAAGGGATCGAAGGGCGAGATCTGGTTTTAGTCGATGATGTTTTTTATTCAGGAAGAACCATCCGGGCAGCTTTTGATGCTTTGGGCGAGTTAGGCAGAGCTGCAACTGTTCAATTGGCAGTCTTGGTTGATAGAGGCCATCGCGAACTTCCTATCCGTGCCGATTATGTAGGAAAAAATCTACCTACTTCAAGAATTGAAACGGTGCGAGTTCATCTCCAACCTCTAGAAAATCTTGATGAGGTGGTGATTTCATCATGATATTTCCGCGCCATCTTTTAAGTGTTGATGATCTTGATTACGATCAAGCAGTTAAAGTTTTAGATACTGCTTCCGAATTATCTAAATTTTCAGGAAGTTCCATAAAGAAGTTGCCCACACTTCGTGGGAAAACTGTTGTTAATTTATTTTTTGAAGATTCAACACGTACACGAATCTCATTTGAAGCGGCAGCAAAACGTCTCTCTGCTGATGTGATCAATTTTTCTGTTAAAGGATCTAGCGTAAGCAAAGGTGAGAGTCTTAAAGATACCGCACTTACTTTAGGAGCTATGGGGGCGGATGCTGTCGTTATCAGGCATCATTTTTCAGGAGCGGCGCAACGATTAGCAGATGCAGGATGGATTAGCGGTCCAGTGATTAATGCAGGAGATGGAACCCATGAACATCCAACGCAGGCGCTATTAGATGCTTACACTATAAGGAGTAAGTTTGGTAAAGATAGTGAGGGCTTATCTGGCCTTCAAGTAATAATAGTCGGGGATATTCTCCACTCTAGAGTTGCTAGAAGTAATGTTTTTCTCCTAACCAAACTTGGTGCGGAGGTAACGCTAGTTGCGCCGCCAACACTTCTACCTGTTGGAATTGAAAATTGGCCTGTGAAGATTTCTTATCAATTAGACCCACTTCTATCCAGCGCCGATGTGGTTATGGTTCTTAGAGTCCAGAAAGAGCGGATGGTTCAATCATTTTTCCCAACAGAGCGAGAGTATTCACGCCACTATGGGATGAACTCTCATCGTTTAAAATCACTATCAGGCGAGTCAATTCTTCTCCATCCCGGCCCCATGAATCGAGGTTTAGAGATCGATGCTTTAACCGCAGATAGCTCTCGATCGATGATTGTTAACCAGGTTACTAATGGCGTGCAGATAAGAATGGCTGTTCTCTACCTACTCTTATCCTCTCAACAGGTAGTTGGGGAGGAGGTGTGATCGCAGTGAAAAAGTTACTACTGATTAATGCTCATTCAACTGAGGGCCATCCTATTAACGTTGAGATCACCGGTTCTCGCATCTCTGCGATCATAGATCCGCGTTCTCAAGGTGAGTTAAGTAATTTTTCTGGTGAAGTTTTTGATTGTGGCGGAAAGATACTCTCTCCCAGCTTTATTGATCTACATACACACCTTCGTGAACCAGGCAAAGAAGATGCAGAGACGGTTGATTCTGGTTTACGGGCAGCAGTTGCTGGTGGTTTTGGGGTGGTATCGGCGATGCCCAACACCAGCCCTGTTGCAGATACTGCAGGGGTAGTGGAACAAGTTTTCGCTTTAGGCCAAGAAGCCAATCGGTGTGATCTTTTTCCAATCGGCGCGGTCACTCAAGGTTTAGAAGGAAAAAAATTAGCTGAGATATTGGCAATGGCCCATTCTAAAGCCAATGTAAGAATGTTTAGCGATGATGGAAATTGTGTCTCTGATTCGCTCTTAATGCGGCGCGCTTTGGAGTATGTGAAAATATTTGATGGTGTTATTGCCCAGCATGCTCAAGATCCTTCTTTAACTATAGACGCCCAGATAAATGAAGGAGCACTCTCTGCTCGATTAGGTTTAAAAGGTTGGCCAGCGGTTGCCGAAGAAGCGATCATTGCAAGAGATGTTTTGTTGGCAGATCATGTCAACTCTCGTCTGCATATCTGTCATGTTAGTACTGCAGGAAGCGTAGAGATAATTCGATGGGCAAAAGAACGTGGAATTAAGGTGAGTGCGGAGGTTACGCCACATCATCTCCTTCTCAATCAAGATTTGCTCTCAGATTTTGATCCAATCTATAAAGTGAATCCACCCTTAAGAACTCAATCTGATGTCGAGGCGCTACGTGAAGGTTTAGCTGATGGAACTATTGATGTCATTGCTACCGATCATGCTCCTCATCCTATGGAAGCCAAAGAGTGTGAATTTAATAGCGCAGCATTTGGAATGACAGGGCTAGAGAGCGCCTTTGCCATTGGTTATCAAACTATGGTGAAAACATCTCTCATCTCACTCTCCTCCTTAGTAGCCTCTATGTCGAGTAAAGCAGCCGTAATTGGCGGTTACAGTGAATACGAGAATGGTCTGATGGTAAATGGACCGGCATCTCTAGTCCTCAGTGACCTTTCCAAAAGTTGGATAGTGGATAGAGAAAAGTCGAATTCGAAAAGTAGAAATACTCCTTATCACGGGTTGGAATTTGAAGGTGTTATAACAGATCTGCTCTATCGCGGAGAATGGGTATTAAGAGATAGTCAGGTTATTTCATGAAGCGTGAAAAAGCTTTCCTCGTCCTGGATGATGGTCGAATATTTCAAGGAGAGCCGTGGGGCGCAACAGGGGAAACCTATGGAGAAGCCGTTTTTTCCACTGGAATGACTGGTTATCAAGAGACGCTGACTGATCCTTCGTATCATAAACAGGTAGTTATCATGACAGCTCCGCATATTGGCAATACTGGTGTCAATAGTGAAGATAATGAATCTAGCCGCTTCTGGGTTGCTGGGTTTGCCGTGCGAAATCCCTCACCAGTAGTAAGTAATTGGCGCTCAGAAGATAGCCTTGAATCTAAATTAATAAGAGAAGGCATCGTTGGAATTAAATCACTTGATACTCGAGCGGTAACTAGACATCTGCGAGATCGTGGTGTTATGCGTGTAGGAATTTTCTCTGGAGTTGAGAAGAGTCGAGAAGAGATGGTAATCGCAGTCCGACAATCTCCGAGTATGGACGGTTTGAAATTATCCGATGAAGTAACCACCAAGACTGGTTACGTTGTTCCGGCAGATGGAAGTCGAGAATTTACGGTAGTAGCTTTAGATTTGGGAATAAAAAGCGCAACACCGAAAAATATGGCACGTAGGGGGATAGAGGTACATGTTCTTTCGAGTCTATTAAGTAGTGAAGAAATTCTAGATAGAATTGATGAGATAAAACCAGATGGATTTTTCCTATCTAATGGTCCAGGCGATCCAGAGACGATGGATGCTTGCGTTGACTTAGTACGCAAAATTTTAAGTAGATCACTTCCAATATTTGGAATCTGTTTTGGTCACCAGATACTGGGCAGAGCGCTCGGTTTTAATACCTACAAATTGCGCTTTGGTCATCGGGGAATCAATCAACCTGTTTTCAACCGTCTTACCGGAAAAGTAGAAATTACAGCCCATAATCATGGTTATGCCCTTGAAGCGCCTGTAGAGGGCCATTTTCAAACTGTCTATGGTCCGGGAGAAGTTACTCATATCTGCCTCAATGATTCAGTAGTCGAAGGGATCCGACTGATTGAAAGACCAGCTTTCTCTGTTCAATATCACCCTGAGGCAGCAGCCGGTCCTCATGATGCAAATTATTTATTCGATCAATTTATAGAGATGATGGAGATTTATCAAAATGCCAAAAGATAGCTCCATTAACTCGGTTCTTGTCATTGGAAGTGGACCTATAGTTATTGGGCAGGCCTGCGAATTTGATTATTCTGGCACACAAGCTTGTCGGGTTTTAAAAGCCGAGGGGATCAGAGTAATCCTGGTCAATAGCAATCCAGCAACAATCATGACCGATCCAGAATTTGCAGATGCGACATATATTGAACCAATCACCAGAGAATTTATTGAAAAAATTATTATCAAGGAACGTCCTGATGCGATTTTGGCTACTTTAGGCGGTCAGACAGCTCTCAATGCTGCTATCGAGCTTCATGAAAATGGAATTCTAGCGAAACATGGAGTTAAGTTAATCGGTGCCGATGTAGGAGCAATTGCAAGAGGAGAAAATAGAGAGCTTTTTCGAGGAATCGTCGAAAAGGTTGGCGGAGAATCAGCAAAGTCTATTATCTGTCATACTTTAGAGGAATGTTTTTACGCCGTTGAAAAACTCAATTATCCGATAGTTATTAGGCCATCCTTCACGATGGGTGGATTGGGTAGTGGTATCGCATTTAATAAAGACGAGCTAACTCTCATTGCTGGCGCTGGACTTAGACATTCACCAACTACTGAAGTTTTACTTGAAGAATCGATCATTGGTTGGAAAGAATATGAATTAGAGGTAATGCGCGATAGGAATGACAATGTAGTTATTGTCTGTAGTATTGAAAACGTTGACCCTATGGGTGTTCATACAGGAGACTCGATAACAGTTGCACCGGCGATGACACTTACAGATGTTGAAATGCAGAAATTACGAAATTTATCAATTGGCATTATCCGCGAAGTCGGTGTTGAAACCGGTGGCTGCAATATCCAATTTGCTATTAATCCGGAGAATGGACGGATTATTGTGATAGAGATGAATCCTAGAGTTTCTCGATCATCTGCACTTGCATCAAAAGCTACTGGATTCCCGATCGCAAAGATTGCAACAAAGCTTGCAATTGGTTACTCACTTGATGAGATTGAGAACGATATTACCTTGAAAACACCTGCATCGTTTGAACCAACTCTTGATTATGTGGTGGTCAAGGTTCCAAGATTTGCCTTCGAGAAATTTCCAGATGCCGATCCTAGGTTAACGACTACTATGAAATCTGTCGGAGAAGCGATGGCATTTGGTCGAAGCTTTACCGAAGCGCTCCAAAAAGCTTTACGGTCTTTGGAGAAGAAAGGATCATCTTTTTTCTGGCCTGACCAGAAAATTCTTGATCAATCGATAATTGAAGATATCTCTCAACCAACAGAAACAAGGCTGGTTTCGATACAACAAGCTCTCTGGGCTGGGATGAGTATTCCTGAGATTTCAGCTATTACGAAATTTGATCCTTGGTTTCTTGAACAGATTCAAGTTATTAATGATCTTGCTGACGAAGCAAGAGCTGCTGCCCAGCTTGATGAAGATTTACTCTTTGATCTCAAGCGACATGGTTTCTCAGATCTTCAAATTGCCAAATTAAGAGATGTCCAAGAGAGCGAAATCCGCCAGCTTAGATATAGATTAAAGGTGCATCCAGTTTATAAAACTGTTGATACATGTGCTGCAGAGTTTGCTGCTCTCACTCCATATCATTATTCAAGTTATGACGAGGAGAGTGAAGTTGCCAAGAGAGAGAAGACAGCGGTAATTATTTTGGGATCTGGTCCAAATCGAATTGGACAAGGAATTGAATTTGATTATTCATGTGTTCATGCCTGTTTCACTTTAAGTGATGCAGGGTATGAAACGATAATGATAAATTGTAATCCTGAGACAGTCTCTACAGATTATGACACCTCAGATCGCCTTTATTTCGAACCTTTGACTCTGGAAGATGTATTGGAAGTTATCAGAGCGGAATCGGAGATGGGACCGATTGCAGGAGTTATCGTCCAGCTTGGAGGTCAGACTCCACTTGGCTTAGCTAAAGAACTTGAGCGTGAAGGTATAACTATTTTAGGAACCTCTCCTTCGGCAATTGATCTGGCTGAAGATCGCGGACTTTTTGGGGAGCTATTACATGAGGCATCTTTAAAGGCGCCAGCCTTCGGTATGGCGGTTACCTCAGATGAAGCGATAGAAATTGCAGAGAGAATTGGTTATCCAGTTCTTGTCCGTCCCTCCTTTGTACTTGGTGGTCGTGGAATGGAGATTGTCTACGATAACCAGGCCCTCGAAGCTTTCATATCAGCATCTACAGAGGTGAGAGCAGATAAACCGGTCTTGATTGATAAATTCCTTGACTTGGCGATAGAGATTGATGTCGATGCCCTTTACGATGGCAAGGAGCTATTTCTTGCCGGAGTTATGGAGCATATTGAAGAGGCTGGGGTACATTCCGGAGATTCTGCTTGTGTTATCCCTCCACAAAATATCGAACCGCTAATGATAGATCAGATTGAGCAAGCTACCAGGATCATTGCCGAGCGGGTTGGGGTACGAGGATTGATCAATATTCAATTCGCTATCCATAATAAAGAGCTTTACGTTTTGGAAGCTAACCCACGAGCATCGCGCACAGTTCCCTTTGTTAGCAAGGCAACAGGAGTTGCATTGGCAAAAGCTGCGGCTCGAATATCTCTAGGTATATCAATAAAAGAGCTAAAAGCTTCAGGTTTTTTGCCAGACACTGATCGAGCAACCGCTGCTGGCATCAGCGTAAAAGAAGCCGTTCTTCCTTGGAACAGATTTAGAAGAAAAGATGGTGAAGGGGTGGATACCATCCTTGGTCCGGAAATGAAATCAACCGGGGAAGTTATGGGAATTGCCGCAGATTTTGGTTCAGCCTTTGCAAAAAGTCAGATCGCCGCCTTTGGCGCCCTTCCTACATTTGGAGCGGTTTTCCTCTCCTTAGCAGATAAAGATAAAGAGCTCTCTACTGAACCAGCAAAGAAACTTGCTCAGCTTGGTTTTACATTTTTTGCCACATCAGGGACCCATCAATTTCTCGAAAATATTGGGATTAAATCGGTTCTTGTTTTAAAGAACTATCAACCTATTGATGGACAGATAGGAATGACCGCTCTGGATCTCATTCGAGATGGGAAAGTCACTCTGGTAGTGAACACGCCTTACGGCAAGGATGAACGACAAGATGGTCGTTTAATCAGAACGGCGACTATTGTGAAGAATCTGCCGTGCATCACCACTGTTGCAGGGTTTCGAGCCTCTGTTGAAGCGATCGCATCACTTCAAAACTCGACTCTATCCGCCAAGCCTATTCAGGAGTGGTTAGCAGAAAAGAGCGGCAGATGATCTCTATTAATCAACGCGCTGTAACATCAGAAGGTAAAATTTTAAGTAACCGGAAGATTGGCGCTTATCACCACATAATTATTGAGATAGAAGGAATTGCAGAAGGCGCTAAACCAGGTAATTTTATAGCAATCTCTGTTGGTGGAGTTGAATCGAATATGCCCCTCCGGCGGATTTTTGCCATATATCGCAGTAAGGCGCAATCAAAATACGGTTCGATAGTGGAGATTATCGTTGCAGAATCAGGTAAAGGAAGCGCCTGGTTAACTCGACAGATCGAAGGGTCAACTCTCTATATAACCGGTCCATTAGGTACATCATTTCCGATTCCAGCCGATCCAATCAATGTTGCAATTATTGGTGGAGGTTATGGCGCTGCGCCTTTATTTGATCTCGCTGAAACTCTCAAAAATAAAGGGTGTCGAGTCGATGCGCTCATTGGGGCAGCAACCTCTGCAAAGATCTTCGCTCCACTTGAAGGTAAACGAACGGTCAACTCGATTACCATTACAACGGAAGATGGAAGTGCAGGAAAGAAGGGAAGAATTACTGATGTTCTTGAGGATCTCTTAAAAGAGAATCAGATTGAACTTATTTATTCTTGTGGACCTATGGGGATGCTAAAAGCAGTACATGAGATTGCCGAGAGGCTTTCGATAGCCCATCAGATATCTGTTGAAGAATCAATGGCCTGCGGAATTGGGATCTGTATGACTTGTGTTCTACCAATTAGAGGCGATGATGGAATAGTTCGAATGCTCCGATCATGTATCGATGGTCCAGTTATCGATGGTGAAAAATTGATTTGGAGCGAGGGAATACCACCTGAAACGCTCGGTAGGCATCTATGAGTTTTGATTATTCAACTTCGATCGCTGGATCTGTTTTCTCTAACCCAATCTTTACAGCCAGTGGTTGCGCCGCCTCGGGGAGAGAGCTTGCCCAATTTTTTTCGTTGAAAGAATTGGGAGCGATCGTTACTAAATCAATCATGCTAAAAGCAAGATCTGGTCGGGATACCCCTAGGATGGCAGAAACCCCATCTGGCATGCTCAATTCAATTGGGTTGCAGGGACCAGGTATAGATAAATTTATTGAGGAAGATCTCAGTTGGTTAATAAGCTCAGGTGCCAAAGTTGTTGTGTCGATAGCTGGTGAGAGCGTCGATGAATATGGAGCTCTCGCAAGAAGATTAAGGGGCATTAAGGGTATAAGCGCCATTGAGGTAAATATTTCTTGTCCTAATGTTGAAAATAGAGGACAGGTATTTGCTTGTCATCCAGCCTCTGCCCGAGCGGTAATTGAATCAGTTCGGATTAATCTTGGCGGTGAGTATCCCATCATTGCAAAACTCTCTCCAGATGTTACCGATATAACTCTGATTGCTGAAGAGGTGATCAACGCTGGTGCAGATGGTTTAGCACTGATAAATACCTTACTTGGCATGGTGATAAATCCTAAAACTTTAAAACCACATCTCGGTGGAAAAACTGGAGGGCTCTCTGGACCTGCAATACGACCCGTTGCTGTTCGAACAATTTTTCAAGTACATGCTAAATTTCCCAAAATTCCTATCTTGGGGATGGGCGGAGTTTCATCCGGAAGTGATGCACTCGAGTTGATTGCTGCAGGAGCCAGTGCGGTTTCAATTGGAACCGCATCATTTGGGGATCCGTATGCAACGATTAAAATTGGAAAAGAATTGCAGGAACTGCTTATTTCTCATAATTTTCCATCACTGGCAGATGCAGTTGGAATTGCACATGATCGTTAAACCAATTTCTCCTATTATTCTTGCGATTGATACAACTGATTTACAGGTGGTCAAAGGATTAATTGAAAAAACTCGGGAATCAGTTTCAATATATAAATTTGGCTTAGAGTTTTATCTTAAGTTTGGAAATGATCTATTACAAGAGCTCATCAATCAATTTGAAATAGAGATTTTTTTGGATTTAAAACTTCATGATATTCCAAATACAGTTAAAGGAGCTTGTCGATCGATATCATCACTTAATCCATATTTCTTAACTGTTCATGCATCAGGTGGAGAAGAGATGATAAAAGCGGCAGTAAGTGAATTACCTAATAGTAAAATTGCTGCAGTCACAATATTAACCTCTTTAGATCAGCCTTCTTTAACATCTTTAGGCATCTCATCTGATATTGGAGATCTTGTTCTTTCAATGGCAGATCAATCATTTAAGGCAGGTGCAGCAGCGATTGTCTGCTCGCCGCTTGAGGTAGCGATGGTTAAGCGCAAGATTCCATCGCTGATTACGATTACCCCTGGAATTAGAGGCCAGCTATCACATCTTGGAGATCAAGTGCGAACTTTGAGCCCTAAAGAAGCAATTGATGCTGGTAGCGATTTTCTTGTCATAGGCAGACCTATAACTGGAGCAGAAAATCCAGGGGTTGCCGCAATGGAAATTTTTAATTCAATCCAATGATAAAACGTAAATTTAAGAGTTGATTTCTATGAAACTAAAGCCACCAGCTCGGACCAAAGTGCAGCTACAGGCAGCGGGAGACCAAGCAATCGAAGCTCGAAGGTTAAGAGCAGCAATAAAAGAAGAGTTAAAGAATGGAAATCTCTCGTTCCGTGAGCTGCTCGCTATTAAAGAGCGAGCAGTCTTGAAGATGAAGGTTTTTGAAGCTTTGAAATCATTGCCTCAGATAGGAGAGCGGCGAGCGCTACTCATCATGGAAAAAACCAATATTTCGCTCTCTCGTAGGATTGCTGGTTTGGGAATTAATCAACGGAGCGCAATTCTCGATATTATCGAACACCATCGTGATTCTAAATTATTGAGTAACCTTGGCTCTATGCGGGGCAGTAATCTATATGGAAAATTGGTTGTTATCTCTGGGCCTGGAGGTGTTGGCAAGAGCACAATAACGCAAGAACTAAAGAGTTATGAGAATTTTTTTCTGAGTATAAGTCTTACAACAAGAGCGCCACGAAAAGATGAAAGAGATGGAGTTTCATACTACTTTGTCACTCGTGAAGAGTTTGATCAAAAGATTGCTGAGAATCAATTTTTGGAGTGGGCTGAGTTTGCAGGCAATAGATATGGAACTCTCGAAAAGCATGTTCATGATCAGAGAATTCAAGGCAGGAATGTTCTTCTTGAGATTGAACTTCAAGGTGCGAGAGCTGTGAGGCAAGCTCATCCAGAGGCGCTACTGGTCTTTATAAAGCCGCCTTCTTGGGAAGATTTAGAGGCAAGAATTCGTGCTCGAGGTGCCGATAGTGAAGAGCGAATCCAAGAACGTCTAGCTCTCGCTCAGGAAGAGCTCGAAGCTGCGAAAGATTTTGATTATATTCTGGTTAATACCCGGGTCGATGAAGTGGTTTCCAGGCTGGTATCCTTGGTGAGTTAAGTTTTTGACCTAGGGATCGATTCGCAACATATGAACTCTGAGGTTGAGAAATAGGTTTCAATAGATAGATTCAGAAGAGAAAAGGATACGCTCTCAATGGAGATTAAGACTGAGGGAATTACCAATCCTCCGATAGATCAATTGCTTGAAAAGAG
The DNA here is from genome assembly GCA_027592195.1 of Actinomycetota bacterium. GTDB lineage: Bacteria > Actinomycetota > Actinomycetes > Nanopelagicales > Nanopelagicaceae > SYAN01. The sequence continues at coordinate 8,336 of JAQCKU010000017.1, read as the reverse complement.
CGGTTCAAAATATAGTCTTGTTCTTTATGCTGCTAAGCGCGCCCGTCAGATCAATGCATATTATTCACAACTTGGCGAAGGTCTCTTAGAGTATGTAGGACCGCTGGTGGAGACCAATGTTCACGAAAAGCCACTCTCTATTGCGCTCCGGGAGATCAGTGAAGATCTTCTTTCGATAGAGCAGTTGGATCCAATTACCAATAAGTAGAACCCTGCAGAATTAATAGATGGGCTTTCCTCGAGGTCGTGAATTAATTCTAGGGATTGGCGCTGGTATTGCAGCCTATAAATCCTGTGAGTTGCTCCGACGCCTTCTTGATAATGGATTTTTAGTTACAGTAGTTCCAACACCCAACTCTTTAAATTTTGTTGGAAGTGCGACCTGGCAGGCGCTCTCTCATCGCCCTGTTTATTCGCAAGTTTGGGAGAACATCCCCGATGTTCCACATATTGCCCTTGGCGAAAAAGCCCACCTCATTCTCATTGCACCAGCTACCGCTGATCTGATGGCCCGGATTGCTCATGGTCGTGCAGATGATCTCCTAACCAATACGGTATTAAGTAGCGCAGCGCCTATTCTTATGATCCCAGCTATGCATCCAAAGATGTGGCTCAATCCGGCAACTGTTGAAAACGTCAAAACTCTTCGAGATCGTGGAATATTTATCATGGAACCTTCGATAGGACGTTTAACTGGTAGCGATGTAGGAGTGGGACGCTTTCCTGAAACGCAGGAGATAATTGATTTTATTGAAGAAAGTTATGGTTATAGATCCGATCTTTTAGGTAAAAAGGTAGTTATTACAGGCGGCGGCACCCGCGAACCAATCGATCCAGTGAGATATATAGGAAATCGTTCGAGTGGAAAACAAGGTTATGCCTTGGCCTATAACGCGGCGATGAGAGGTGCGGAGGTTATCCTTATACAAGCAGCTACGACAACGCCTGCGATAGAAGGAATAAGAACGATAGAGATTGAAAGCGCAAGTAATCTATTTGATGCGATGAAGGAACATACCGAAGGTGCTGATTTGGTAATAATGAGCGCTGCCGTTTCGGATGCTAAACCATCTCTCGTTGCTAAGACCAAAATCAAAAAGGGTGATCTCGGTTCGATAGCCTTAGAAGAGAATCCAGATTTAATCGCTGAATTTACTCGAATGAGACGAGAAAAAGGTATCAACCAAGTTATAGTTGGGTTCGCTGCAGAGACCACCTCCTCCTATGATGATCTGATCACTTTAGGCAGGCAGAAATTGGTTCGGAAAGATCTTGATTTGATTTATGTTAATAGCGTTGAAGATGGTGCAATATTTGCAGAGGAGAATACTGAAGGCGCGATAATTTTGAGATCTGGTTCTGTTTTTAAGATCGAAAATATGAGCAAATATGAAATGGCAGAAATATTAATCAATAAGGCTCTTGAAAGGATCCCTAATGTCTAAAGCAGTTCGCTTATTCACTTCAGAATCTGTTACTGAAGGCCATCCAGATAAGATTGCCGATCAGATTTCTGACGCTATTTTAGATGATCTACTTGCTCAAGATCCGGATTCAAGAGTTGCTGTCGAAACACTGATAACTACAGGCCAAGTCCATGTGGCTGGAGAAGTGACAACCAATGGGTTTGCTGATGTGATGTCGCTAGTGAGAGATACCGTTCTAGATATCGGTTATGACAGCTCCGATAAAGGTTTTGATGGTAATAGCTGCGGTGTATCAATCTCCATTGGTCAGCAATCAAGTGATATAGCTATGGGACTCTCGCAAGCTCATGAGAATAGAGTTTCACAATCAGTTGACCCACTCGATCTCCAGGGAGCCGGCGATCAAGGTCTCATGTTTGGTTATGCCACAGATGAAACGCCATCTCTTATGCCACTTCCCATCTGGTTAGCACATCGCCTCGCTGAAAAGTTGACGCAGGTACGAAAATCAGGAGAACTTTCATATCTACGCCCCGATGGTAAGACTCAGGTGACCATTGCCTACGATGGCGAGAAGCCAATATCAATCGATACCGTTGTTATCTCTTCTCAACATAGCAAAGATGTTGATGTTGAGAAGAAATTAGCTCCTGAAATTGATGAGTATGTTATAAGGCCGATTCTGGCCCAATCGGGCATCGACATATCAAGCGTTCGAACACTTATCAATCCAACGGGACGCTTCGTTATTGGTGGACCTATGGGGGATGCGGGTCTAACGGGAAGAAAGATTATTGTTGACACTTATGGTGGGATGGCTCGACATGGGGGCGGAGCATTTAGCGGTAAAGATCCTTCCAAGGTTGATAGATCTGCGGCTTATGCAATGCGTTGGGTCGCAAAAAATGTTGTTGCAGCAGGTTTAGCAAAACGCTGTGAAGTTCAAGTTGCCTACGCAATTGGCAAAGCTCAGCCAGTAGGGTTATTTGTGGAAACCTTTGGGACAGGTAAAGTCCCTGAAACGCAGATAGGCGAGGCAATCTTGGCTAATTTTGATCTGAGACCAGCTGCCATTATCAAAGATCTTGATCTGCTGCGGCCGATTTACAAGGCAACCGCTGCTTATGGTCACTTCGGAAGAGAGTTACCAGATTTCACTTGGGAGAGCCGAGCTCGAGCCGAGGCTCTAGCCAACTCTGTAAAAGGGTAGCCTTACGGGGAAGTGAAACCCCTACGTTTAAAGAATCCGAAGAGCCCTCGTTCCATACCGAACATTGGGTTTGATCACCTTGCCGTAGTAGCTATTTCAACACCAGTCCCACATTTAGATGGGGAGTATAGCTACCTGGCCACTTCCGAGGTGAAATTAGGATCCCTGGTCAAAGTGCCCTTTGGCGCCTCAGAAACTTTTGGGTTTGTTACCTCTATAGAAAGTAAGAGAAATGATGAATTAATTAGCTCTCTGCCAAAACTTAAAGCAATTTCAAAGATTATCGGGGAGTATCAGTGGTTTGATTCCCAAGCGCTATTGAGATACCGCGAAATCGCCGAAAACTATGGGGTGGGAGTTTTTACTCTACTTAATCTTGCGATACCGATAAGAACCAATGTCAGAATCAATCAGCGAAATTATGACCGTGATATTGAACCCTCTGCAGCGCACCAAAAATTCCTAACATCTCGTTTTGGAGCTGGATGGCTTGAGCCTAGAAAAAAAATTCTGATTGTTCCGGCGCTCCAACTATGGGAAGAGATATTAATATCGATCTTGATGAGTAAGAAATCCTCAACTCTGATTTTATTGCCGACTGAGAAGATGATCGCAAGGCTACGTACCCGTCTAGAAGCGCTAGGTTTTTGTGAGCCCGCCATTTTGAATTCAGAAACGAAAATTGGTGAACGGGCAGATATCTATCAAAAATTGCTAAAAAAAGAGATCAGTATTCTCATCGGAACAAGAAGTGCTGGGCTTGCACCTTTTACTCCTGAGCGAGTGATTATTCTCGATTCAGGAGATTCGAATTTTTACGAAAAACGCTCTCCCTATCATCGAGTAGACGATGTCGATCTATGGAAAAATTGTGATGAAATAATTTTTCTCTCTCATGCTCCAACTTTAGAGCTTATGGCAGCTGGAATCCCGATCTTTGAAGATGAAAAATATTCACAGATTTTAAACCAGAGAACGCTCTCATCTTCTACTGCAAATCTGATTACAGATATACGGAAAAATATAGGAAAAGAAAGGCAGCCGGCAGTTCTCATATCAATAAATGATTTGAGTTTCTCTAGTTCTCTTATCTGTTCTAAATGCCGCAACCGCCTCCGTTGTCCATGTGGTTTCCCTCTTATTCTAAAAAATCTTCAAGATACGCCCTTCTGCAAAAGTTGCCAAGTTGCAGAAGATCCTTTCTCTTGCGCTTACTGTTCCCATGGCGAATTCTTGAGATTGCAAGCAGGGGGAGAGAAATGGGCTCTTACCCTCTCTAAGAATATTAAAGGCGCACAAATTATCATTTCCAACAGCGCTTCAAATAAAGAGGAGTTAATCCATTTAGAATCTGATCCACTTATTGTTATAGCGACGCATGGATCAGAACCTTTAATATTTTCGAGAGATGGTCGATATCGTGGTTATGATTTCGTAACGATCTTGGGTGGAGATTATGGTTTCAATTCACCTTCTCTCAACGCAGTTGAAGAGCTAAGGGTTAAATGGTCGCGAATTCTCTCCCTTGCCAACAGGGATTTTTCCTACAAATATAAAGCGATTGTAGATCTCGACTCCATCCATATCGAATTTAAGAGATTGATTGGAAGATCTTTGGAAGATCTTTATCGAGAACCGCTAGCTGAACGAAAATCTCTAGCCCTTCCACCATTTACCGCAATCTGCGAAGTTGAAGGAAATTATGATGCGCTAGCAAGGGTAAGAGTCTTGCTCTCGCAGGATCCACTCTTCTTAAAAGCAGCCTCACATATCTATCCGGTTCAGCCGAAAGATGGTGTTGATAACTCTGATAAATCCAATTTTTCTCTCCTTCTTAAAGTAGAAGAGAGTGATCGTAAGCAATTGGCAGCACTTCTTCAGCAGTTGATACGGTTACGAAGCGCCAAACGTCTTACTCCATTAAAATTTCGAATGAACCTGGGGTATCTGTAAGCTGGCCTGGTGGCAATCCAGCAGATCCGCTTCTTTGGTGATCCGGTATTAACGACTCCAGCATCGAATGTGATCGATTTTGATAAGGAATTGAGAACTCTTGTAAAAGATCTAACCGATACCATGTTAGATGCTCCTGGGGCAGGACTTGCAGCGCCACAGATAGGGGTAGGTCTTCGGGTATTTACCTGGCATGTAGATGATGAACTTGGTCATCTGATTAATCCGACGCTAGATCTCTCAGATGAGCTTCAGGATGGGGAAGAAGGATGTCTCTCCTTCCCGGAGATTCTTCTCGATACGCCGCGGGCGATGAGAGCGGTAGCGAAAGGTTTTAATATGTATCACGAGCCGATTGTTGTTGAGGGAACTGCCTTTTTAGCAAGAGCGCTTCAGCACGAGGTTGATCATTTAAATGGGATTCTTTTCATTGATCGGATGGATAAAATTTCCAGAAAAGAAGCGATGAAGCAGATTAGAAATTCTGATTGGTTTTATGAGCAGGATCGACCAGAGATACGACTCTCGCCACATGAGATGAAGGGTAAAAGTCGTTGATGAGCTCTCCTGAAACTCTTCCTATTCGATGAAGATTACTCTTGCCTCGTCTAGTCTTTTAGCGCTACCAACATTTCATGCTTTAAGAAATAATTCAAACCATGAAATAGTTGGATTGATCTCAACGCCAGATCAAGCAAAAGGACGATCGAAGAGTAAAACGCCCAATGATTTTGCTCAATGGGCAGAGGCTAACTATCCAAATATTGCCTTAGAAAAACCAGTTAATAACGACGAGCTCTTTAACTCATTAGAAAATTTAAATGCAGATTTAGTTATTGCAATAGCTTATGGAAAATTGATCAAAAATGGGGCGTTGTCCCAACCTAGATTTGGTTGGATCAATTTACATTTCTCGCTCCTGCCTAGATGGAGAGGCGCCGCTCCGGTTCAGAGATCTATACTTGGCCAGGATGATTCATTTGGAATTACTGTATTTAAGATTGATCAGGGTTTAGATACCGGAGCAATATTTTGCCAAAAAGAGATTGAAATTGACCCCGATGAAAATGGAACATCCATCTTAAAGCTTCTCTCTATTGAGGGATCAAAGCTTGTTGAAGAGACGGTAACTGCCTTGGCAAATGGCGTTGATCCAATTCCCCAAGTGGGAGAGCCAACTCTGGCGCCTAAAATTGAAAAAAATGAATTGAGGTTAAATTTAGCGGGAGGTATTTCTGGGTTAGAGCGACAGATCAGAGCTTTTACCGAGGATCCAGGGGTCTGGTTCCAGTTCAGAAATAAACGTCACATTATTACCTCTGCAAAGAAATCTGATGGCTCTCTACCTAAAGCCGCGATAGCCCAAGTCGATGGCAAATTAATAATCGGAGCAGGAGATGGCGCAATGGAAGTTTTATCGCTCATTCCTGAGGGAAGAAAGCAGCTGACCGGGGCTGAATATTTAAGAGGCGCCCGAATAGAGCTAGGCGATAGCGTTGAAGAATAATTCACCGCGTCAATTAATATGGGAGTTTCTCGTTGATACAGAGAGATCTCAAGGATATATCAATCTGGGAATTGAGAAATTGCATCAAAATCTGCCTGAGAAAGAACGGAGTTTTGCTACAGAGCTGGTCTTTGGAAGTGTGCGCCAGCGGCTCCGGTTAGACTGGACGCTAGAGCGCTATCTATCACGTGAGATTGATAGCGAGTTACGAGAATTGTTGCGATTAGGTGCTTACGAATCACTTTTTATGCGCACACCTGCCCATGCAGTGGTTTTCGAGTATGTCGAACTTGCCAAAAAAGTTCTTGGAAGCGCTCGATCTACAATGGTTAATGCAGTATTGCGCAAGATAGTTGCGAATCAAGAAGTGTTACGAGATCCAAATGGCTTATCTCTTGAGGTGGAAACTTCCCATCCCGAATGGATCGTGAATTCTTTTGCACAGATCATACAAGGAGAGGAAGAGCTGCGTGCCGAGCTACATTCCCATAATGAGGCCGCAGCAGTGCAGGCGGTGTCTTTTACTAATTTAGATCCTGATGAGGCGCAGAAGGATGTAAGAATGCCCTTTGGATACTCACTTAAAAAACCACCCCATGAAATTAAAGAGATAAGAACTGGTTCTGGTTTTATTCAGGATTTCGGCTCCCAGATCATTGCCGAGATCCTGTTAGCCACCGATCCGGAGCGTAAATATCAATGGCTCGATCTCTGTGCTGGACCTGGCGGTAAATTTACATATCTTGCCCATTTTTTATCAAAAAATCAGCTTGCTGGGATTGAACTTCATGAGCATAGGTCAAAATTAATCCGAGATCGAAATCCTGGCTATCAGATAACGACAGGCGATGCAGGCAATGTGAAGGAGAGGCTTGGAGAAGAAGGCGCAGAGGTATCAGCTCCATTCCAACGAATTTTGATTGACGCCCCGTGCACAGGTCTTGGTGCGCTGAGGCGAAGGCCCGATGCCAGGTGGCGAAAGAGAGAATCAGATCTAAAGAGCCTTTTAGATCTTCAAAGAAATCTTTTACTCAGTGGAGCTGGCCTCTTAGATGATGAAGGGATTATTGGTTACGCCACATGCTCGCCACATATATTAGAGACCAAGGTTCAGGTGGCAGATTTTTTAAGAAAAAATTCTGATTTTCAGATACATCGAATAAATCCAGCTTGGATAGATTCGGATTACCATAGCGCCATTACCGATCAAGGTTTTCTCCAACTTATGACTGGCGAACACAGTACAGATGGAATGTTTTTGGCCCTACTTGAACGAAAGAAGAAAGAATGATCAGAATAGCCCCATCTATTCTTAATGCTAACTTTGAGAAACTTCCTGAAGAGATTGCGAAGGTAGCGCCTGGGTCTGATTTTATTCACCTCGATATTATGGATAATATCTTTGTTCCTAATAAAACATTTGATTTTGATCGCTCTCGAGAGATAGTTACCGAATCTGTATTACCAATCGATCTTCATTTAATGGTCGATAATGCCGATTACTGGGGTCCGCAATATTCAACTCTGGTCGATGACGGAGTTTTCTCTGTCACTATCCATCTTGAAGCGGTTAAGAATGTTCGAGCGACCTTGTTGAAAATGAAGGAGTTTGGAGTTAGGCGTGGATTGGCTATCAAGCCTGGAACTGATCTGGAGGAGATTTATCCATTTTTAAATGAAGTGGAGATGATTTTAATCATGACCGTGGAGCCAGGTTTTGGTGGACAGAAGTTTATGGGAGAGATGATGGGAAAGGTAGAGCGTGCGAGGCAATGGTTAATCGACGAGAATCTTTCTGATTTATGGCTACAGGTAGATGGAGGAATCTCTGCAGAGAGTATTTGCGTGGCTGCATCCGCTGGAGCTGACACCTTTGTTGCCGGCAGCGCTGTCTACAGAAGCGATGATCCATTAACTAAGGTTGCAGAGTTAAGAGAGATAGCGATGAGTTGTTACCTTCAAAAAGGGTAAGATACCCAGGTGAAAACCATCGAAGAGCTCTTTAATGAGGTATCTGAAAAAATTTCCCAGAAGGCTACTGGTTCACGCTCCTATGAACTATCCAATGAAGGTTTACATGCTATTGGAAAAAAGATTATTGAAGAAGCAGGTGAAGTCTGGCTTGCCGCTGAATATCAGAGTAAGGAAGAATTGACCGAAGAGATTAGTCAGTTAATTTATCACCTCATAGTACTTATGGCTTCGAGAGAGATAGTAATGAGCGATTTATACGAGGTCT
>JAQCKU010000099.1 GCA_027592195.1 Actinomycetota bacterium | reverse complement strand
AATCTTTCTCAGATGTGATACCTGGCCAAGAATCTCCATTAGCTACCGATGAGCTCTGGAGCGGACGACGGGGATCGAACCCGCGACCTGAACCTTGGCAAGGTTCCGCGCTACCAGCTGCGCTACGTCCGCTTAAGCTCGACTGGATTGAGCCAGTGTGAGCGGGGTGAAGGTTATCGCATCTGGCTCTTTAGCAGAAACCCTGATCTCTACTTCAGCCAAAATCGATTAAAACTGAAATTATCAAAAGATCCGATGAGCAAAGGCGAGCGTTATCAAGATCTTGGTCGGGCTCGAAAAGCGGAAGCTAAATCTGGAACCATCCGTGGAGCCAGTTATCGAGTGAGGAAGAAATCGAGAGTAAGGCGAAGTAGCGTTGCGCCGTGGCAGGTGAAGAGTTCTGGATGAGCGGGCTGAGGGCACGAAATTGTATTTCGCGCAGTAGCTCATTGGAGAAATTAGATGGTGATCTAGATCCAGAGACTCTACTGGCGATAGTGGGAAGTTATGAAGGCGAATGGGAAATTTTAGAATTTACTGATCTCCTCTCTGAACCAAATTTTTTACCATCAGAAAATGGTCGAGATGCTGAAGCTGATCTTTCAAAGGAGTTAGAGAGCCCTGCTTGGGAGAGCAATCTTAATAAAGATAGGTACTCTGACTATGTCGAAGATATCCGAGCAGAGATTAAAGCTGGTTGGGTATACCAAGTTAATGCCTGTCGGATACTGGAGAGTCGATCTAACATTAATTTAGAAGAGCTCTTTGCAAGAATTGATAAGGAACATAACCCCCCGATGTCTGCTTACTATCGAAGTAATCGATGGGAGATTGCCTCTGCATCTCCTGAGCGGTTAATGAAGATTGATCAGGTAGCCGGTGAACAAATTATCACTGTTAGTCCCATTAAAGGCACCTCGCGCGATGGGGTTTTCCTTGAAAAAGATTATGCCGAAAATATTATGATAGTCGATCTGATGCGCAATGATATTTCACCTCTCTGCGCGCCAGGAAGTGTTGAAGTTCCCAGGCTGCTTGGAGTAGAGCAGCATCCTGGATTATTTCATCTTGTTTCAGATGTGAGAGGTACTATAAAAAAATCAATTACATGGCGGGAGATACTGGAGAGAATTACCCCTGCTGGTTCAATTACCGGCGCTCCTAAAAGTTCAGCGCGAGAGATCATTGGAAAGCATGAGCCGTATCGAGGGGTCTATTGCGGAACTATTGGTTGGATTTATCAAGGGCGAGCAGATTTCTCGGTAGCGATTCGCACTTTCTTTAGAGATTTAAAGAAAGATCGCCAGAAGGTGATCTTTGGAACTGGAGCAGGTATTACATGGGGAAGTGATCCGCTTTTAGAGTGGGAAGAGACCCAATTGAAAGCCCGTCGCTTAATGGATTTGGCGCAATCTCATCAATTAAATCGTGGAATATAAATATGAATAACCAATTTGGTGAAGTGGATAACGAGAATTTTCTCTGGCAAAACGGTGAAGAAGTTGAGGTATTGACCATCTCTGCCACCCATGATCGCCTCCGCGCTGGCTTCTGGTTAGGCGATGGCGTTTTTGAAACCTTGCTCTTTGAGAATGGAAAATATTTTGCCCTCAATCGACACCGCACGCGACTTATTGCAGCAGAGAAAAAAATTGGTATATATCAAGAAGAAGTTTTTGATCAGAAATGGAAGTTGATTGAGAGCGGGCTAGCAAGCGCTGGTCTCTGGCTAAAAGATCGGGTAGGGCAGGTGAGGATAACAACTCTCTCGGATGATCAGATCTTTATAACGGCCAAGATCCATCAGATTCCGGTTGCTCCGTTAAGAATTGGGATCTATCCCTTTCCTTTCAATGAACGCTCAAATTTTTCAGGGGTCAAAACAATCTCGTACGGTCAAAATGCCCAGGTGCTCAGATATGCCAAGGAACAAGGTCTTGATGATCTCCTTCTTCTCAATAGTAGAGATGAAATCGTGGAATCTGCATTAGCTAATTTCATCGCCTTTGATGGGAAGAAATGGGTGACCCCGCATTTAGATTCTGGAGCCTTAGCAGGAATTACCCGAGAGTTATTAATTGAATTCTTTCAACTTGAACCTGCAACTCTCACCCTGACAGATCTTGCTGCCATGAAAGAGATGGCGCTGATATCTTCACTTCGAGATATTCAGGCTATCTCCTATCTGGAAGGTATCAGCGCATTCGAAGCTAGCTCCTACAAAACTCCCAGTGAAGTTGGTAAACTCAACTCAAACTTTCAATCGTGGAGAAGAGGGAATTCCAATCCGTGAATTTTCGAAAATGGATTAAATCAACACCGGCAGGTGCGCTGGCTTGGCGGCTAGCGGTCGGCTTTATTGGCGGCATCATTACCTTCTTCGGACTTTTATTTCTGATTACTCCAGGACCAGGAATTCCGATTCTGCTTATCGGTCTGGGTGTACTCGCCTCTGAATTTGCTTGGGCTTCTCGAGCGGTCAATAAAGCCAAGGAGGCAGCCAATAGCGCAAATGAGCGGGCTCCATTCCTCAAACTTAAAATTGTTATCCCAGTTGCCTTGGTCTCTTCGGTCTTTTTTGCGCTCTTTCTGATTTACAACGCGACTCGCTAGCTCGAGCATCAGCTGCTCCTTGCTAACCTTGCCTTATGCCAGATCAGATACGCCTCATCGTTGATGGGAAAGAGATTGTTGCTAGCTCTGATCAGAAGGCGCATCATTTATTTGCTGATTCCACAAAGCCTGGGCCGGAGGCAGTAGTTCTCTGCCGGATTAACGGTGAACTCAAAGATCTCTGGAGTGATATCAAGGAAGGCGATGAGATTGAAGGGGTAAGAATTGATTCTCCAGATGGCTTGAGCGTGCTTCGCCACTCTACCGCTCATGTTCTTGCCCAGGCAGTTCAATCTCTTAGCTCTCAAACTCGACTGGGAATTGGTCCGCCGATTAAAGATGGTTTTTATTATGACTTTGATCCACCGACTGCCTTTACGCCCGATGATCTTCTGGAGTTAGAGAAAGTTATGAAAAAGATTATTAAAGAGGGGCAGAGATTTAAACGACGGGCAGTTGATGAGGGTGCAGCTCTTAAAGAACTTTCCCATGAACCATTTAAATGTGAATTGATAGAAAGCAAAAGCAAGAACGATGGAAGCGATGGAGCAAGCGTTGAAGTTGGGTTAGGTGAGCTAA
>JAQCKU010000098.1 GCA_027592195.1 Actinomycetota bacterium | reverse complement strand
TAAGAATTCTTGCGATCTGCCAATGTTCGCCAGGAAGGACCTTTATGGCGATACGAATTACTACCGAATCCTCCCCGAGGTCTTGCACGCCCCAAATTTCTGGTGCTTCTAAGAATTTTGAGCCGACTCCATCGGTGATGGCTAAAGAGTCGAGGACTTCTTGGATTCTCTCTTGTACGTAGGTGATTTCGCTTTTGTAAGCCACACCAATATCAAGAATCACTCGCGACCAACCTTGAGTCTTATTGGCGACCCTTGCTATCTCCCCGTTGGGGAGGTGCCACAATGTGCCATCCAGTGCGCGCACACGAGTGCTCTTAAGAGTCATTGATTCAACAGTCCCACTCCCCTCACCAAAATCAATGACATCTCCTACGCCGTACTGATCCTCTGCCAACACTGAGATGCCAACCAAGAGGTCTTTAACAAAGGTTTGCGCGCCAAAACCAATTGCAATACCTGCAACTCCAGCACCTGCCAACAATGGAGCGAGGTTGATTCCAAGTCGATCAAGAATCAAGAGCAATACGATTCCCAGGACTACAACACTCGTGATTGAGTGCGCAAGTTGAATCAAAGTATCCGCTCTCAATGAACGGCGTGGTGATTCCTCCGCTCCACTTCCATCTGTGCGGAGAGCAACAACTCGTTTGATGAATAATCGCAGTGATCGCTGAATTCCAAATCTGATCACAAGTCCAAGGACCAGTATCAATAGAATCTGAAGCCCAGTTAGAGCAGGTGTTGGAAGGTTGATGCCCATACTTACCTCCATAGCGACTTCGTAGCAATAAGCACCACCTTACAGGCCTTAGATCAGTGCTTCTTCACTGCGGGGATCTCCTTGCTTGATTGATCACAGAGCCTGCCTTTGGAGGATAGGAGCGCCCTCTTCCTCCTGTAGTCCCTATTGCCCACACCTCTATTTATTTCTGTATTTATTTCTGCTGCCCAGAGAGGCTTCGGATCCGAAGGTTGGGGGTTTGATTCCCTCCGGGCGCACTTATCAATGAATTTCGCGAATAACACCTAACTAAAATCTCTCGACGTTTTACAAAATCTGGGCGTGGTGTCTTGGAAAATTGAGGAGATCGATCTACTCTCAAGTAAAGAAAGGGAAAATATGCGTCATCTCTTCTCTACGAAAATCTCATCCTACGCTTTTTCTAAGCGCCAAGAATCGATAGTCAGAATAGGTCGTAAATAGATGATCATAAAATCAGCCAAGAAAGCATTTCGAAGTGATGCCTCTCTGATACCAACTAACTTTATCGATAAACTTGAAGATATAGTGCATGGATTTTTAGGCATACTTTTATTTATCATTTCTGTCGCTGCAGTATTTTTTTCTGTACAACGACTTATTGATACACGTCCATTTTTCCCAACAGGCATGATTCAAGGAATTAACGACATTCTTCTAGTTGTAATTATTTTAGAAATTATGAGAACGGTTGTTGTTAGATTTACCGATGGAGTATTTCAACTCGATAGTTTCTTGGTTATTGGTGTAATTGCTGCAGTACGTCATATTCTGACTGTTGGCGCAGCGCTCACGATGGAGAAAGATAAAACTGATGAAGCTTTCGAACGTTCACTTCTTGAGATGGGTGTAAATACTGGAATCGTTTTAGCTCTGGTCTTTGCGCTCTTCCTCTCTCGCTCAGCGAGAAAAATGCGTGGAAATTAGTAAATATCATCTCCATCTTTAAAAGCTGGACCATTAATTACAAAATAACTGCCATTGCCTGTAAAGCGGTATCGATCACCACGCTTTATATAGATGGCATCGCCTGTTGTTGCAGAAAACTCTAACAAATCTGCAATTTGAAATGTGAAATCTCCTGAATGAATTATGTATATTCGAGAGCTAGCCCTAGTGAGCAACTCTTTATGATCACCTTTAATCTCAATAAAAGTTAGACTTAAATCAGAACCGTCACGCTCATCAAATACTAATTTTTTATACTGAAGATAATTTTCTGGCTCAGAAACCCAAGATCCTGTCGATAAATCAAACTTACCTGAATTTATTGGGCCTAAAGATTTCTCATCCATTTTAAACCAATCCTTAATCTCTAAGTATCACTTTTTGATTGTCGAAAGAAGTGCAACTATTGCACTATAAATAAGAAACGGAAAGAGGGTAAGGACTACAAATTCAATTATTGATAAGGCCCCTCTTTCAAAATTTACAGTTGAAAAGTAGAGATTAAGGAGGATATTACTACCCATAAATAGATAGATAAATCCTTGAGCAAGCCCAGAATAGAAGAGCGAATTCTTTTCTGCAGATTGCAACGCTTTATCAATCTCCTTTAACTCATCTTCATTTTTCTTCGCATAATTATAGATTTGAGCCTCTATCTGCGAAGAAAATTGAATGCTAAATTCTCTTCGAAGCCCATTCTCAAAGCTGGCAATATGAAGACTAGAGTTACGCATTTCAACTCTAGTGATCAAAAAAGAGAATGAAAGAGCGGTGATCGAGAGAAGAAGTGTGGCTAGGCCTGCATCAGGCTCGATCCAAAAGAAGATTGCAGAACCAGAGACCAAAAAGAAAATAGCTCTAAGCCAGGGGTTGAATTCAATTTTTGAAAGACTACTTATAAAAGAGAGTAAGTTTGATAAATAGCGCATTTTTCCTCTCATCGTCTTCAAGGTTGACTTGTTTCTCTTATTGCATCGAAGGAGATGACACGATCTGCGAGCTCTAAAAGATCCACATTATCGGTTAGGGCAAGGACAACCTTTCCTTTTCTGGCAAGATCTTTAAGCACTATATGAAAAAACTTTTGATTCTCTAAATCAAGTGAGGTAGAAAAATCATCAAAAATGAAAATGGGTGCATCTTTTAAAATCGAACGTCCGATGGCCAACCGCTGAAGTTGACTTCGAGACAACCCACCTTGCTCACTGTAAATTTTAGTTGTAAGTCCTTCTGGAAGCTCCTCAACTGTGAAATTTACTTGGCTCAAGAGATCACTGAGCATCTCTTTATTTGATCTAGGCTTAATTAATTTCAAATTTTCTTCTATTGTTCCTCTAGTGAAAAATGGACTCTTAGGTACCCAAGAAATTTGTCGGAGCCAATAATTTAAATCTAATTGATCTACTCTATGGGTGCCTTTCGATCCTTCAATAAAAATTCTGCCTTTTTCTAAATCTTTTATTCTGATAATTGAATGTATTAAAG
>JAQCKU010000016.1 GCA_027592195.1 Actinomycetota bacterium | reverse complement strand
CTCGATGTGGGAGGCTGCGATCTCTTTAGAGATGAAGTTACTGAATTTGCTAAAAAACTTGAAGGCGCAAAGGTCCCAGTGGAATTCCACCTCTACCCAGGCGCCTTTCATGCCAGTGAACTCTTTACTCCAAAGGCTCGCCTCTCAAAGAAAATCTGGGCAAATCGCTTTGCGGCTATCTCAAAGATCATAGATAAAAATCCCCATAGCGCAGATTTTTGGTTAGAGTAAGTTTAAGGATCACGACAGGGGACGCTATTGAAAACTCTTAAAGGAGCCGCCACTCCACTCATTGCAATTATTATTGCTTTTACTGTTGGTGGGCTCTTAATGTTTATCCAAGGCGCCAATCCCTTAACCGCCTATCAATCACTTTTCTATAACGCCTTCACAACATCAGATGGAATTGCTAAATCTCTTGGTAAAGCAACTCCTTTAATGATTAGTGGATTGGCGGTAACTGTTGGAATTCGCGCTGGCCTTTTCAATATCGGAGCGCAAGGCCAACTTATTGCTGGAGCGCTTGCATCTGCTTGGGCTGGATATAGATTTACCGATTTACCATTTATCATCCATCTACCACTCGCTCTCTTAATAGGTATTCTCTTCGGATCTCTTGTTGGTGCTATTGCAGGGCTTTTGAAAGCATATCGAGGCGTCCATGAAGTTATTACAACTATCATGCTCAACTCAATTGTCTTACAGCTTGCTGAATATCTCTCCAACGGACCCTTAAAAGAAGAGGGATCGATCATTGCAAGAACTCCTGCAATAGAAGAAAGCGCAGTCATTCCAGACCTCTTTGGTCTGCCACTTGGCTTTTTTCTTGGGATAGCTCTTGCAGCGATTGTCTGGTGGATTTTTAAAAATACGACGACCGGATTTTCTTTTGAAACAGTGGGTAGAAATAAAAGCGCTGCTTGGTATAGCGGAATCTCCGTCAAGAAGATAACAGTGGCTGCAATGCTTGTTAGTGGCGGTCTTGCTGGGTTAGGTGGAGCAATTGAATCACTTGGTGTAATTGGACGATTTGAGCCGGCATTTAATGCTGGGTTGGGATTTGATGGGATCACTATTGCTCTCCTTGCAAGAGCTAACCCGTTAGGTGTGATCCCTGGCGCCATACTCTTTGGAGGTATGCGAGGAGCAGGCCCGAATATGCAATTTGATGCTGGGGTAAGCCCCGATATTGTTGATTTAATTCTTGCTTTAGTTCTATTTTTTGTCACCGCTCCACTGATTGCGCGATGGTTTAAGTTGCGAAATACCGAACAGCGCTCAGTAACAAGTGGATGGGGCAATTAAAATGCGAAAATTAACTTCAAAAAGCTCTCTTCTTACCTATATTGTAATTATCATCATTGCATTTTTTTATAGCCGTGATTCTCTCGTAACAACTTCAGTAGCGGGTTCCGCCCTACTTTTTGGATTACCCCTTGCTATGGCGGCAATGGTTGGAATTCTCTCTGAGAGAACTGGTGTTGTAAATATCGGAATTGAAGGAACGCTTTTATTTTCAGCTTTTCTTGGATTCTTCATTGGGGCGCTGTCAAAAAATCTGATCTTTGGAATTCTTGGAGCACTTATCGGTGGCATGATGATGACTTTGCTACTAGCTCTCCTTGCAGTTAATTGGAAAATGGATCAGATCATTGCTGGAACAATTATAAATATTTTGGCTGCAGGTTTAACTTCATTTTTCTACAAACAAGGATATGCGCTCCCCTCAATCCTGCCGCGTTGGGAGGTTCCCTTCTTATCAAAAATTCCTTTTATTGGACCAGTCTTCTTTACCCATGGCCCTTTAACCTATATTGGTCTTATTTTGATCATCGCGCTCTGGGTTGGACTTTTCCATACAGTATGGGGTTTACGTTCAAGAGCTGTTGGCGAACATCCTAGTAGCGCAGACTCTGCTGGAGTATCAGTGGTGCGACTTCGATATATAAATTTAGCGATCGCAGGAGCTTTTGGTGGCTTAACTGGCGCCTACTTAACCTTAGAGTTAGTTGGCTCCTTTGATCGAGGATTTTCCGCAGGTAAAGGATTTACCGCGCTTGCCTTGATGATCTTTGGACGTTGGAATCCAATTGGAGCGTTAGGTGCTGCCATATTTTTTGGAACGGCGCAGGCAGTAGCAAATCAATTGATGATTACGGGGGTTGTAAATATTCCACAACCGTTTATCAATATGCTCCCCTACATTTTAACCATTGTGGTTCTTGCAATATCAGCTGGAAAAGTTCGCCCTCCTGCCGCTGCTGGAGCGCCATATGAGAAGGAAAAATCATGAGCGCGCTTTTAGAGATCTCAAACTTAACAAAAGCTTTCCCAGGTGTGGTTGCAAATAATAATATCTCACTCCATGTCAATGCTGGTGAAATCCTTGGACTCCTTGGTGAAAATGGTGCAGGAAAGTCCACACTTGTTAAGGCAGTCTTTGGATTGTTAACCCCAGATACAGGGGTTATTTTGATAGATGGCCAAGCGATCGAATATGGCGACACTCTCGGAGTTATCTCTCGAGGAGTTGGAATGGTTCATCAACACTTTCAACTAGTGCCGGTTATGACGGTTGCAGAAAATATAGTCCTTGGAGATGAACCGAAAAAATTTGGTCTTATTGACCGGAAATCGGCAAAGGCAGAGGTTCTCCGACTCTCAGAAAAATATGGCCTAGAAGTTGATCCTGATGCTCGCATAGAAGATCTCCCAGTTGGTATGCAACAACGCGTTGAAATCCTCAAGGCGCTCCGAAAAGATGTTCGGTTGTTAATCCTTGATGAACCCACCGCGGTTCTTACGCCGCAAGAGACAGATGAACTACTTGATGTGATGAAAAATTTAGCTAGCCAAGGAGTTGGCATCATCCTCATCACCCATAAACTCCGTGAAGTTATGGCTGTTGCAGATCGAGTTGTGGTTCTACGCAATGGAAATGTGGTTGGAAGTGCTTCTCCACGCGATACCGATGAAGCAGGCCTTGCTCAGATGATGGTGGGTCGTAGCGTTGTCCTTGAAGTTTTAAAGAGTAAAGCAAAACCTAAAGATGTTGTTCTTTCGATTCGATCCTTAGAAGTATTAGATGATCGAAAGATGCCAGCGGTCAAGGGAATTGATCTTGAGGTACGCTCAGGTGAGATCTTAGGAATTGCTGGAGTTGAGGGAAATGGACAGCGAGAGCTGGTAGAGGCCATTGCTGGCATGCGTAATCGAGTCGGTGGGCAGGTTCTAGTAGATGGCAAACCAACAAAAAATCTCCATCCTCGATCAGTCCGCAGCGCTGGAATTTCACATATCCCTGAAGATCGTGAAAAACATGGCCTCGTCGCCACATATTCAATTGCAGACAATCTTGTTCTCAACCAATTCAATCAGCCGCCATTTGCAAAGGGGTGGATCAGAGATCTAGAGAAAGTAGATGAGATCGCTAAAGAGCTCGTTGAAAAATTTGATGTAAGAACGCCTTCTTACGCCAATCTTGCTAATTCATTATCAGGTGGAAACAAGCAAAAAGTGGTCGTTGCCAGAGAACTCAGCCAAACTCTCCAAGTTCTCATCGCTGCACAACCAACCCGTGGAGTTGATGTTGGATCTATTGAATTTATTCACAATCAACTGATCTCTGCCCGAGATAATGGAGCAGCGGTGCTTCTGGTCTCTGCCGAATTAGATGAAATTCTCTCCTTATCAGATCGCGTCGCAGTGATCTATGGTGGGAAAATAGTTGCAATAATCGATGCCGAAGGCGCAGATAGAAACTATATCGGTCGCTTGATGGCAGGGTTAAAAGCGTAATTTCATTTTATTTGAATCGGAGCAGGGATGAAGATAGCGATTATTGCTGGAACTGGTTTTTACAACCTTCCGGCGCTGGCTGGAAATGAATCTGAAACAGTTGAAAATCAATATGGAACTGCTCGTATCACCAGAGGCAAGTGGAATGGGGTAGAGATAATTTTTCTCACCCGACATGGCCAAGACCATAGCGTTCCACCCAGTGCCATTAATTATCGTGCAAATATCCAGGCGCTCAAAGATCTCTCTGTTAATTACATTATTGCCATAAATGTTGTGGGTGGCGTTGATAAAACACTTCTCCCCGGTGATCTTCAACTGATGAGTGATTTCATTGATTTCACTTCAGGTCGAGAAAATACTTTCTTTGATGGTCTGCAGCCTCATGGCGTAACACATGTAGATATGCTCAATTGTTACGATAAAGAGATAAAGAGAGCGCTCCTAGCAAGTGCAAAAAAACTTGATATTCCTTTGCGAGATGGTGGAGTTTATGCAGGATTTAATGGGCCTCGATTTGAAACTCCCGCAGAAATCACCTTCGCT
This sequence comes from Actinomycetota bacterium, assembly GCA_027592195.1. Taxonomy (GTDB): domain Bacteria; phylum Actinomycetota; class Actinomycetes; order Nanopelagicales; family Nanopelagicaceae; genus SYAN01. The sequence continues at coordinate 15,308 of JAQCKU010000016.1, read as the reverse complement.
GCCCTAGCAGGCGCAACAGTTGTCGGAATGACTGGATGTCCTGAAGTAAGTTTGGCAAAGGAGGCAGAACTTAAATATGCCTCGTTAGCGCTGGTAGTAAATCCTGCAGCTGGATTATCTGAGCTACCAATCACATTAGATGAAATCTCCGATGTTTTAAAGAAAGCTAGTAGTAAGGTAATTGAAATAATTGAAGGCGCGCTCAGTGAGCTCTAAAGATAGCTATGACCTTGTTATCGACGATATAGATTGGTTAATCACCTGCGATAGCCAGAATCGGGTCTATAGAAATTACTCCATTGGCATTGATCGCGGCCTTATTGCAGCTATTGAGCCGGCAAGATCACTCACTGGTCGAAAGCATTTCTCAGCTCACAAACAACTTATTGCGCCAGGTCTTATCAATTCTCATACCCACTTAGCGATGAGTTTGCTCCGCGGTTGGGCAGAGGGGGTAAACCTAGATGGTTTTCTCAAGCGAGTCTGGGCTGCCGAAGGTGCGCTGATGGATCCAGAAACCTGCCAATTAGGAAGCGAGTTGGGGGCGCTCGAGGCGCTTTTAAGCGGAACAACCACGGCGCTAGATATGTACTTTAACCCTGAATCAACCCATAGAGGTGCGCGCCGATTGGGTTTAAGACATATTGCAGCTCCCATTTTCTTTGATTTTCCTGGCCTTGATTCAATGCAATGGAATGAACGGATTGAATTTGCTCGAAAATGGCCGCAGATCGTAGAGGAGATTGGTGGTCCATGGATTCCTCTCTACCTAATGCCACATAGCACCTATACCGATTCACCAGAACATTTAGAAGAGGTGGCTGGGCTTGCCAAAGAGTTAGGTAGCTCCATACATCTTCATGTTTCAGAGAGCGAGGCTGAGAATAAAGATATTTACAAGCGGTATCAGAAGAGCCCAGTTGAGATTCTCGCTGAGAGTGGGATTTTACAGAACCATACGATCTATGGCCATGGAGTTCATCTCAGCGATAGCGATATTAAAATATCAGCTGATCATGGCGCATCTGTAGGACATTGCCCGGGAAGCAATTTGAAGCTAGGTAGCGGAATTGCCGATATCAAAAAGCTTCAACAATCAGGATTGCATGTTGGATTAGGAACCGATGGTTGCTCATCAAGTAATGATTTAGATATGTGGCAAGCGATGCGAATGGCTGCTCATCTCCTTGCTTTTAAACACTCCCCTGCTGATGTAAATGCAGCAGAGATTTTTCATATGGCAACGATTGGTGGAGCTAAAGCTTTAGGGATAGATCATCTCGTTGGTAGCGTTGAGATCGGAAAAGCTGCTGATCTCATCGCGATTAACCTAGTAAAACCTCATCTAACCCCAATCCATGACATCTTCGCGCTCTTAATTTTTGCTGTGGGACGTTCTGATGTTGCAGATGTTTATATTGATGGCGAAATAGTGGTAAAAAATGGATCCTCAACACGGGTAGATCACCAAGAAATAATGGATCGCGTAAATAGCCGGGTATTGGATCTGAAAAATTTATGAATAATCCTGATCAAATAATCAAAGAGTTAGACCTTGCTCCGCTAGAGGGAGAAGGTGGACTCTGGGCAAGTATCTTCCGTAGCGAAGGGGCAAGCGCAATCTACTTTATGATGCGCGATCCAGATTTTTCGGCATGGCATCGAATTCCAGAAGCTGAGACCTGGATTCACTTAGCAGGCTCACCAACGCTTCTCTACAATTTTGAAAGAGATCCAGATCAAGGTGATTTAGAGGGGTTGACCAGTAAAATCCTTGATAATCGAAGTGGAAAATATCTCTATACCGTTAAGCCATCAACTTGGATGGCAGCAAAGCCACTTGGTGAATGGTCTTTATTGGTCTGTACGCTAACGCCAGCATTTACCGAAATGGAATTAGCTAGAAAAGAAGATGTTAGCAGATGGGCTAGCACCTACGGAGAAGAGATTGGTCGACTTTGCCATGGTTAGTACCACACTGAAGAAGCGAGTACTCATTACTGGCGCAAATGGATTGCTTGGTAGCGCAATTGCCACGCTATTTCGAGATAAAGAGTGGGAAGTTTTTGCGATCACCAGAGGAGATGAGTTGAAGGTGGTGGGAGTTACCCATCTTGTAAAAGATCTTCTACTTCCTAATTCAGGGGTTGAAATAGTTGAGGCAACCCGCCCTCATATAGTTATTAATTGCGCCGCTGATCAATCAAACTTTAGCCTCTATAAACCAGAGTTAGATGGGAAATCTTTAGATCAGATATCTAAAGATTTGCTGCGAGTTAATCTCATAGCCCCACTTGAAATTCTCACGACTGCCGTGAAGTTTGGATGCAAAGTAGCAATTAATATCTCATCCGTTGAATCACTCCATGCTAAAGCCGGACATAGTCTCTACGGTGCAAGTAAAGCTGCTCTGGAATCACTAACTCGGAGCGCAGCTCTCGAGCTCGCTCCCATGCGCGTTCTCGGCCTACGGTTAGGACTTATCCATCGTGAGGGAATTGAAGAGGATTGGCTAGAGGGCGTTACGAGTTGGAATTCCAATTCACCCCTTGGGAGGATGGGAAATCCAGGAGAAATTGCTCGGGCAATTTACTCATTGATTAGCGATGACTTTCAATGGGCGACTGGAACAATACTTGATCTTGATGGTGGAATGAACGCTTCCCCAGCTTGGTAACTTTAGAGAAGTTGTTAAGCATCTATCCGATCGCGCTCGATCTCTGCAGTTGCTATAAATTCTTTTCTCGGCGCAACATCATTACCCATCAACAGCTCAAACATTGCCTCTGCCGCTTTACCATCTGAGATCGTTATCCGTCGCAGAGTTCGATATTCAGGATCCATGGTGGTTTCTCGAAGTTGATCTGCATCCATTTCACCAAGACCCTTGTAGCGTTGAATTGGCTCCTTCCACCGCTTACCTGATTTCGCCAGTTCAGCTAGCTTCTTCTTCATCTCATCATCAGAGTAGGTGTAAAAAATCTCGCCCTTCTTTCCCCCGCCACCCAAAACATCAATCCGGTGAAGTGGTGGAATTGCTGCAAATACTCGTCCATCATCAATGAGTGGCTTCATATAGCGATAGAGCAAAGTCAACAAAAGGCATCGAATGTGTGCGCCATCAACATCAGCATCGGACATCAATATCACCCGACCATAACGCGCATCACTAATATCAAAAGATTTTCCAGAACCAGCTCCGATAACTTGGATAATCGATGCGCACTCTGTGTTATCTAACATCTGAGATAGTGAGGCTTTCTGTACATTAAGGATCTTTCCACGGATGGGAAGGATTGCTTGGAACTCTGAGTTTCTCGCAGCTTTTGTAGTACCCAGAGCAGATTCACCTTCAACGATAAAAAGCTCAGTTCGAGAGACATCTTCGGAACGACAATCGGAGAGCTTGGCTGGAAGCGATGAGTTCTCCAAGGCGTTTTTTCTCCGTTGGAGCTCCTTATGCGCTCTTGCCGAAATCCGGGTTCGTGATGCTGCAACAACTTTTTCCATCACAAGCTTAGCCGTGGCTTTATCTATCCGCTTACTGGACGAGAAAAATTTTCCAAGCTCTTCGCTAACCACCTGTGAGACGATCTTAGTCACCGCGGGAGTCCCTAGCACTTCTTTTGTCTGGCCTTCAAATTGTGGCTCTTGCATTCTCACTGTTACTACCGCTGTGAGTCCTTCCATAATGTCATCTTTGATAACATCAATTTCATTTTTCTTAAGCGTATTTGTGGATCGTAGGTATTCATTGAAGACCTTAATTATTGCCCGATCAAAGCCTTGTACATGCGTTCCACCTTTAGGCGTAGCGATAATATTGACGAACGAACGAATCGTTGTCTCATAACCATTGCCCCAGCGAATTGCGATATCAACATCCATATCCCGCTCGACTTCAGCAGGGTTCATATGCCCCTGTTCATCAAGAATTGGAACAGTCTCTTGATAATGACCTCTGCCCGTTAGTCGAATGACTTCGCCGATCGGTTCATCACTTTGAATAAAGTTGCAGTACTCTGAAATTCCACCTTTATGTATAAATGTTTCAGTGCTCTTAGTTTTCCCACGATTATCATTGATGATTAGCGTTAAACCTGGTACTAAATAAGAGGTCTGTCTGGCTCGCTCATAAATCTCTTCAATTTGATAATCAGCATCTTTGAGAAATATCTGTTTATCTGCCCACCACTTGATTCGAGTTCCAGTAATTTTTGATGAAATACGCCCAGTAATTCGGAGCCCTGATTTCTCTTCAAATGGCGCGTTAGGGCCATCGCCGTCGAAGATACCGGCAGCACCGCGCTTAAATGACATCCAATGGATTTTTCCATCTCGATCAACTTCCACATCAAGACGGGAAGAGAGCGCATTGACAACAGATGCACCAACTCCATGGAGTCCACCAGTTGCAGCGTAGGATCCGCCGCCAAATTTTCCACCTGCATGAAGTTTGGTCATAACTACCTCGACACCGGTGAGCCCTGTTTTTGGTTCTTTATCTATTGGAATGCCACGACCATCATCATGAACCTCGACTGAACCATCAGATTCAAGATTTACCGTAATCTCTTTACAGTGACCAGCGAGAGATTCATCAACGGCATTATCAATAATTTCCCAGAGACAGTGCATAAGTCCACGAGAATCAGTTGAACCGATATACATACCCGGACGTTTTCTGACTGCATCTAAGCCTTCAAGAACCGCGAGATCTTTTGCGGTATAGCTCTCTTCAATCAGAACGCTCTCTGATTTACTTCCAGACTTTTTATCACTTTTCACAGGTCTGAACTCTAACTTCCAGGAGCCCAAATTCTGAAATATGAGATGTCTGACACGCCCACGTGTGGCAGATCTCTAATTGATTCCTACCTTGATTTACGCCGCTTTTTTTCTCACTTTTTATGGGAATAAATACCCCAGTCTTAGGGGTTAGCAGTGATATTGTTTAGAAAATGTAATAATTTTAGAGAAGAAATAGCCTTTTAAAGATGCATATCGGCAGAAGAAATGAAAGGATAACGGGATGAACGATCAGGTAGTACTTGAGCAGGCTCCTCTTAATTCTGTTGACCGGTGTGACCGATGTGGAGCACAGGCTTATGTCCGTGCCACATTACTTTCAGGTGCACATCTTCTCTTCTGCGCTCATCATGCTAAGGCCTATGCAGAGGGGCTAAAAAGCAAAGCTGCTCACATCCACGATGAAACTAATCGCTTGATGGAGAACTCCGAAAAGTAAAACCGTTATTCTGCTTGAAACCCAGCATCTCGATGTGATCCATCGCAGAATGGTTTTTCCTTGGATGCTCCGCATCTGCAGAGTGAAAAATCACTTTTACTCTCGATAACATTTCCTTCACCGTCAACAAATTCTACTGTTCCAGTGACTCTTATTGAGCCATTGGGCTTTACTCGCATTGTTACTTTCTCACTCATTAAATTCTCCTTATTTCATTTGGCAGTCATGATAATTTCTTGCCCTCAGATTGTTAACTTTATTTTTAATCTAGATAATCGCGGAGCGATTGCGACCGAGATGGATGGCGCAGTTTGGACATCGTCTTGGACTCAATCTGTCGAATTCGCTCACGAGTGACTCCATAGACTTTGCCGATCTCATCAAGGGTTTTAGGTTGGCCATCAGTTAAGCCAAAGCGCATCTTCACTACACCAGCTTCTCGATCCGACATCGTGTCGAGAACTTTATGGAGCTCCTCTTGCAAGATGGTAAAGGAGACAGCCTCAGCAGGAACAATGGCTTCAGAGTCCTCGATAAGATCGCCAAATTCGCTATCTCCCTCTTCACCCAGCGGTGTGTGGAGTGAGATTGGTTCACGCCCATATTTTTGAACCTCAACAACTTTTTCAGGGGTCATATCAAGTTCTTTAGCTAGCTCTTCTGGCGTGGGTTCCCGCCCTAAGTCTTGAAGCATCTGACGTTGAACTCGTGCAAGTTTGTTAATGACTTCAACCATATGAACTGGAATACGAATAGTTCTCGCTTGATCTGCCATCGCTCGAGTAATAGCCTGCCGAATCCACCACGTAGCGTAGGTAGAGAACTTATATCCCTTTGTGTAATCAAACTTCTCTACGGCACGTATTAAACCTAGATTTCCTTCTTGAATGAGATCGAGAAAGAGCATTCCTCGTCCGGTATACCTCTTTGCAAGAGAGACAACTAACCGTAAATTTGCCTCTAAGAGATGGTTTTTCGCTCGTTTTCCATCTTCAGCAATCCACTCTAATTCGCGCTTGATGGCTCGGTCCATTTTTTTATCGGTTGAAATTTTCTCTTCAGCAAATAATCCTGCTTCAATCCGCATCGCTAACTCAACCTCAAGTTCGGCATTAAGAAGGGCGACTCGACCAATCTGTTTCAAATAATCTTTTACCGGGTCTGCAGTTGCGCCCGCAGTAAGAACAGTCTGAATTGGAGCATCATCTTCTTCAGAATCTTTGAGAGTGAATTCACCCTCTTCTTTTTTTGCCTCTTCGGAAAGATTTACAACTCGAACATCACTCTTATCTTCACCATCTTCAACTTCAGTTGGCTCAGCAACTATCGCTTCTAAATCCTCTAACTCAACTTCCTCTAACTCAACTTCTTCTCCATCAACAATAACCTTTTTCGCTACCTTAGCCGCACTCTTCTGCGCTTCTAGCTCTGCCTTGGTAGGAAAGCGACGTGGACCTTTCTTCTCTCCAACTGTTTCTAAAGCTGCCTGTTTCTGCGCTTCTAGCTCTGCCTTGGTAGGAAAGCGACGTGGGCCAGATGAGGCCTCTTTACTTTTCTTATCAACTTTCTTTACCGGCTTTGCAATAGTTCTAATCGGGGCAAACCGTGAAGCACTTGCCTGAGCGGCGACTTTCTTGGCAGTAGCTTTTTTCGCCGAAGATTTAGCGGCGACTTTCTTGGCAGTAGCTTTTTTCGCCGAAGATTTAGCGGCGACTTTCTTGGCAGTAGCTTTTTTCGCCGGAGCACTCGATCTATTTTTCTTTACAGCCGATTTTTTAGGCGCACGAGTTACAGGCAAGTTGGAGTCCTTTGGTTTTGATCGTTAAAAACTTCTTTGGCGATCTCAATTCTTTTACGGGCAGGCATATTATAAGTTGTCCACAGGTACTTTCCCACCCAGAATCGCCCATATTGTCAGTTCTGGAGCTTTATTCGAGCTTTATTCGAGCTTTATTCGAGCTTTATTGAAGGGCCTTTCGAATCACTTCACCAACTCGATCAACCTCGATCAGAAAACCATCATGTCCAAATGGTGAAGAGATGACCTCAAGGCCGGTAGCTTCTGGAAGGAGATCAACAATTTCCCGTTGGAGCCTGGGTGGGAAGAGGCGATCTGTATCGATGGCAACCACCAGAGCCCTGGCTTGCACCTGTGCGAGAGCTTTCTCCACTCCACCGCGGCCCCGCCCCACATCATGTGAATTCATCGCTTCGGTGAGGTGGATATAGGTATTGGCATCAAATCGTCGCTGGAGCTTCTCTGCCTGATGATCAAGGTAGGAGACGACTTGAAACCGGCCACTACCATCATCTTGGACCTTGGCGCCAAAGCGCATATCCATCTCAATTTCAGTTCGATAGGTTAGATGGGCAATTCGCCGTGCAATTCCAAGGCCTTGGCTCGGTCCTTGCTCTAAATGGTAGTAATCCCCGCCGTTATAGAAAGGATCACTCTTGATTGCCTCTATCTGAGTTGCGGCAGAACCAATCTGATCACCTGTTGCGATCGCTGATGAACCGATCGTGCAGATCGCACTCACGCTCTCGGGATATTCGATCGCCCACTCCAGCGAGCGCATTCCTCCTAGCGAAGGTCCGACTGCTAAAAGAAATCTCTTAATTCCGATCATATCTGCAAAGAATTTCTCTGCTCTGACCATATCTCGAATCGTTATCGATGGAAATCGAGAACCATACCGCTGGCCATCAGGGGCCAGCGATGATGGTCCGGTACTTCCCTGACATCCACCAATAACATTTGGGCAGATGATGAAATATTTATCTGTATCAAATGGTCTTCCTGGGCCAACCATCTCTGGCCACCAACTAGGAACATCAGACCAACCAGTTAAGGCATGGTTAATCAATATCGCATTGCTACCAGTTGAATTGAGCTCTCCCCAACTTTGGTAGGCCAGAGTCACTGATGGAAGAATCTGACCGCTATCGAGGGGAAGATCTCCGATAAGAAGAAACTTTCGCTCTCCGGGGTCATGGAATTCCAACCATGCCCCGGTAGTTGAAACGATCGTTTTACCGCTTGGCAATTTTCCACCGATTCTTAGCTGCGAGCTTGCTAACTAAATTAGTTACCAGATTAGTTACTAGATTAATTTCCATCCTAACTACCGCTAGCTGCGCTAAATCCTGTCTCAAGATCTGTAATGATGTCGGTGATGTTCTCCAGGCCTAAGCTCAATCTCACTAAACCAGGGCTGACGCCAGCAGATCGTTGCTCACTCTCTGAAAGCTGTGAGTGAGTTGTTGATGCTGGATGGATCGCCAACGAACGTACATCTCCAATATTGGCAACATGAGAAAAGATATCAAGCGCTTCGATGAACCGCTTGCCTGCCTCAATTCCACCTTTAATTTCAAAAGAGAGAACCGAACCGCTTCCCAGCGGGGCATATTTACTTGCAAGAGCGTTCCAAGGAGATGATGGCAAAGAAGCATAATTTACTTTCTCTACATCTGGACGGCTCTCTAACCATTGGGCAACTGTCTTAGCATTAAATACATGTCGCTCCATTCTCAAGGAGAGAGTCTCAAGTCCTTGAGCAAGAAGCCAAGCATTAAATGGGCTAACTGCTGCTCCAATATCGCGAAGAAGTGTCAAGCGGATTTTAAAAATGTAAGCCAAGTTTGCGCCAAATGCAGAACCCACGCCTAAAGCCTGCGCGTAATTAAGACCATGATAACTTGGATCTGGTGTGTTGAAAGTTGGGAACCTCTCACTATGTTGAGCAAAGTCAAAATTTCCTGAATCAACAATCGCACCTACAACAGCATTGCCATGGCCTGAGAGAAATTTTGTGGCTGAGTGGACAACGATATCTGCGCCATACTCGATCGGACGGATAAGAAATGGAGTAGCAACAGTATTATCAACTATGAGAGGTATACCAATTTCGTGAGCAACTTTAGCTACCGCTTCGATATCTAAAAGATCATTCTTTGGATTAGCAATCGTCTCGCCAAAGAAGGCTTTGGTATTTGCTCTACTTGCTTTACGCCAGCTCTCTGGATCTTCAGGATTTTCAACAAAAGAAACTTCAATTCCAAATTTTGGCAATGTGTAATGGAAAAGATTGTAAGTGCCACCGTATAACGAGGGGGAAGAGACAATATGATCTCCAGCCTCAGCTAAGTTCAAAATGGCAAAAGTGGTTGCAGCAGATCCTGAAGCAAGTAAAAGCGCAGCAACGCCACCTTCTAAAGATGCGATCCGTTGTTCAACCGCATCTTGAGTTGGATTCATTATTCGGGTGTAAATATTTCCCAGCTCTGCCAATCCAAAGAGGTTGGCTGCATGCTCAGTATCTCTAAATTGATAAGCGGTGGTCTGATACAAAGGAAGGGCTCTAGCTCCAGTTGTAGGATCAGGTACCTGTCCAGCATGAATTTGACGTGTTTCAAAAGCGGCATTAGTGACATTAAATGATGACATTAAGAACTCCCCTTATGTCTGGGGCCTGGAAGGATTACAGACCCGCGCTTGCGTAATGACTTTCATTACGCCAGGTCGTCACCCGGAGCACCCCACCGCGGTGGAGGGTTGCCGTCCAGTTAGCCGGAGCTTTCATGTCAGAGACAAGAACTGGAACTCATGACCTAGGCAGAAGATTAACCGTTGAAGAGAAATTCGTCCAACTCGGTATTTTCTACAGGGCGAGTATGGGTTTAAAGCCGGCCTGCATAGGCAAGGCCATGAGCTTCGGCAACCGCTTCGTAGTAGATCTCACCGTTATGAACATTTAGACCCAGTGCAAGATTTGGATCATCTGCAAGAGCCTTCTGCCAGCCTTTATCAGCAAGAGCTAAGGCATAACGGAGGGTGACATTGGTTAAGGCATAAGTTGAGGTATTTGGAACAGCTCCAGGCATATTTGCTACACAGTAGAAAATTGAATTATGGATCGGATAGGTCGGTTCAGCATGCGTTGTCGGCTTGGAATCTTCAAAGCATCCACCTTGATCGATTGCAATATCAACGAGAACACTGCCTGGCTTCATCCGCTTGACCAGATCATTACTAACTAATTTTGGAGCTTTTGCGCCATGGAGTAAAACTGCTCCGATAACTAAATCAGCTCCAAGAACTTGCTCTTCTACCTCGTAAGAATTTGAAGCCAGGGTCCGCACTGTTCCAGCAAACATCTCATCCAGCTCTACAAGTCGACGGGTATTTACATCAAGGATTGAAACTTCAGCGCGCATGCCGTGTGCGATAGTTGCTGCGTTAACACCGGCTACACCTCCACCCAAAATTACTACTTTGGCTGGTCGAACTCCTGGAACTCCTCCAAGAAGTACGCCGCGACCGCCTTCACTCTTTTGAAGAGCTGTGGCGCCAACTTGTACCGCCATACGGCCGGCAACTTCACTCATAGGTGCAAGCAGTGGAAGGTAACCATTTACCGCGACAGTCTCATAGGCAATAGCAGTGATTCCACTTTTAATCAGCGCGTCGGTGCAATCTCTTGATGCAGCTAAGTGGAGGTAGGTAAAGAGAACTTGTCCTTTTCGCATCCGTGAATACTCTGAAGCAATTGGCTCTTTAACTTTTAGAATCATCTCAGCGCGTTGCCAAACTTCATCAGCAGTGGTAACTATCTCAGCACCTGCAGCGTCATAAGCATCATCGGTAATTGCCGATCCAAGTCCTGCTCCAGATTCAATGAGAACTGAATGGCCATGGTTAGTGAATTCCTTTACTCCACTTGGAGTAATTGCAACACGATATTCGTGATTTTTAATTTCGCGTGGAACACCAATCAACATAACGTCTCTCCCTAGGATGCGGTGAAAAATAAGAATGAGCAAAATATTACTCTTAATTATCACCACTGTGAGCAATGGATCGAGCGTGATCAGCGGGGAGGCGGCTAGCTAAAGATTGCTGCCGTTACTTTTGGATGGAGCTCACTTCTCATTGTGGCAAAAGTCTCGGGCGGCCAATCAGCGGCAAAAACACGCTGTAGAAGGAGCGCCAAGGGATATTGATCATCGGCATCGAGCGCCTTTGCCAGCGAGATTTTGGCTAAATCTGGCTCAGATGCTTCGTAGTAGGTGGCAGCAAGAAGTGTTGCAACAGGTGCGAGAAAAGCAGTGGGCGCAATGCGAACAATCCAACGCCACATTGCAAGAAACGTTTCAAGATTGTCATTGGTTATCGATCCCAGAGCAAAATCGCGGACCTGTAAATCTCTTAGCCGGATTAAAACCTTGGCCAAGAGGCAAGCTAGCTCTAATTCAAAACTGCTATCTGAATCGATTTCTGATTCGTTTAAAAAATTATCGCTACTGATCTGCTCGCCATAAACTTTGAATAACTCAACAAGATCAAGCACTGCCTCTGCACCCTCTTGCTGCTGAGCTCGAGGGTCTTCAAGGTAATTTATCTCAGCTAATTTCTCTAGTTCGAGCGCAACATTTTCTTGAAACTTTTCTATTAAAACCTTCTCTAATTTTTGATTACTCATTTTTTCCATTCTCTTTATCTTTGATTACTTAGCTGTAATCTCTTAAGATCATCGGATTACGCGATGCGGTGCGGGGAAAACTTCAATATTTCTTGATCGATTTTGTGTAATTACGCCTTCAATCGGCGCCTCAACTCCGGCAACAGTAAAAGTGCCACGCCAGAGCGTCTCCAAATGAACTTTTTTTACTCCACTTTGCTGGTAGGTATAGACATTGAGCGCAATCGGATAGGGCGCTCCCCGAGAAGAACTTCTACCTATCTCTGATTCACCATAGCTCCAGGTAAATTCTGACTTGAGATCAATTCGAACTGGAATCGTCCCTACCTTTAACACTGTTGAAAATTTCTTGGGGGTAGTGGTCCAGAAATAAACTTCCTTGTTGATCGTTGCCCCAACACTGGGTTGAAATTGAATATCACCCATAGGAATGAGTTGTCTTACCTGATCTGAAAGAGAGATCTCGCTGGTCTCCACCGACCTTTTCGGACGAACAATTTTCGCTCTCTGAGTTTTTCTCGTCGCTGCTGCCTTTCTCGCCGCTTCTCTCCAGGCTGCAAAAATATCTGGATGGTAAGGAATCCATGTTCGATCTGGATCTGCCATCGCGCTAATAGATCCTGATGTTTTAGGAGCAATTCTTCTCTGAGGCTCACTTCTTGATACTTTTTTATTGGCTCCAGAATTTAAGGTAATGATCACCTCATCACTCTCATCATTGGTGCGAACGGAGAGGCAATCTTTTATGACACACCCTTCTGCCGATTCCATAGGAATCTGGATAAGAGCAAAGGCAAGGGATGCGATGACGGGATAGAGAGTAAATCTCAATCGATCTTTCATCGGGTGAGAGTAGAAAATTGCGATCAAATAAGTTGATGGTACGAGAAATGATGTGAATGCTTGCTTTCTGTGGAAAACTGAAGTGGTGGTAGCGCGAGATGGTGATGGCTGGGTTGAGTGCAAATGTGGCTCACGGCATTGGGGGCTACATGGCGCTGCTGGTTTGCTTATCTCTCGATCCGATTCACTACTGATGCAACATCGCGCACCTTGGGTCCATAACGGTGACAGTTGGGGTATCCCAGGAGGAGCTAGGGATTCGCATGAAAATTGGGTCGAGGCAGCCCTTCGTGAGGCAGATGAAGAGATTGGCGTACTGCCGCCAACGCTACAAGTTCTTACTCAATTTGCAGATGACCATCTCACATGGAGCTATATCACGGTGATTGCAAAGATCGATGAAGAGTTCACCCCGCTTCAGCTCAATCATGAATCAATAGAACTTCGCTGGATGAAAATCGAAGAGGTGGAGAGTTTAAATCTCCACCAAAGTTTTGCAAGGACTTGGCCAGATTTGAAAGCGCTTTTAAAAACGGTGATGTAAAAATTACCTACTGATAACTCCATTTGATCGATAACTCTCATCTAGCCTTCGAAGCGAAGCTTTCACCATCTGCCCATCCTCTGTCCGCCAGAAAGGAGGTAGCGAGTTAAGAAGGAGGGATCCATATCTTTTTCGAGTTATCCGAGAATCCAGTATCGCTACAACGCCTCGATCATCCATCGTTCGGATTAACCGACCTGTCCCCTGCGCCAATAAAAGCGCAGCCCGAGGAAGTGAGATATCCATAAATCCTGAGCCTCCAGCCTGATCAGCCTCGGCAGCCCGGGCAGCAGTTATCGGATCATCAGGGCGCGGAAAAGGTATCCGATCGATAGCGACAAGAGTGCAGGCGCTACCTGGGACATCTACGCCCTGCCAGAGTGAGATCGTGCCAATCAAAATAGAACTCTCATCTTGAGCAAATTTCTCCACGAGAGATGCGACCGAATCGCCGCGTTTTGCAGTAATGATGGAGATATCCAGATCCATCAGAACTTTTCGCAGGTGGCTATCAGCAGCTTCAACTGCGCGCCAGGAAGAAAATAACGCCAGGGTTCTCCCTCCAGCAGCCTCTATTAACTCACCTAATTCAGTAAGCGCCTCAAGGGAAGGGCCATCTCGATTTGGCTCTGGTAGATGGGATGCAAGATAAAGCATTCCTTGTTTTTCAAAATCAAAAGGAGAGCCAACATCTAAGGTAACGAGATCAGTGAGTTCAGATATTCCTAAATTTCTTTTAAGAGGTTCAAAACTTTTTCCTATAGTTAATGTAGCGCTCGTTGCGATAACTGGAGTTTTTTCATAGAGATTTTCTAATAAAATCTCTGATACTGAGAGAGGTGCTAAATAGAGTGAGCTAAAAGTAGGTTCGTACCATAAGACGCTCTCACTTGGTCCACCACTTGATGATATTTTCAAAATTTTAGTAACAACTGTTTTGATCTCATTGATTGCGCCGCGAACTCGGGCCCGTTCGGCAAGGAGATCTCCATCAAGAATTTCATCATCTGCTGAGAGCTTCTGCGATATTGCATCAACGCTTACCTTAATTTTTTGCATGGGGTTAATAAGAGATAGAGGTAGCTCTTGAAAGGCTCGCTCCTCTCTCTCTGATTTAGCAAAATCATCTCGGAAACTGCTTAATACATCATCTAAATCCTCAGCTGCGGCAAAAAATGGTTCTACCAATTTTGCGCTCTTATCTCCTGCAAATTTTTTATACATTCCCGCCGCTCGCAAAACTCGAGCCGCCGTTAACTCTTCCGTTACCGCCGCTCTAGTTCGATCAGCAAATTCATGTGCTTCATCTAAAATAACGATATCCCGCTCTGGCAATATTGGATGAGAATCAACTACTTCAATTGCTAAAAGCGTATGGTTGGTCACTACGATGTCAGCTTGTTGGGCTTTTGCCTTTGCCAGAACGGCAAAACAGGAACTTCCAAATGCGCATTGATCTGCCCCCACGCACTCTCGAGCGCTTACCGAGCTTGCCAACCAGACTCGGCGATCAACCTCAGGAGCATCATCTCGATCGCCAGAGATTGCTGCAATTTTCCCCCACTCTCGCAATTTTTTGGCATCTTTTTCTAAAGAAGAAATCTCCATAATGACTTCGCTATCTAGATCAGGAGCGCCATAAAGTTTCTGCTTACAGAGATAATTTCCTACTCCTTTATAGATCGCAAAGGTAATATCTCGCTCGAGGTAGTTCTCCACCGCATCCTTGATTTTTGGTAGATCTCTTTCAATAAGTTGACGTTGAAGCGCTAACGTTGCAGTAGCAATAAGTGTGCGTTTCCCACTGACAAGAGCTGGAATGAGGTAGGCAAGTGATTTTCCGGTGCCAGTTCCCGCCTGAACGAGAAGGTGTTTACCTTCATTAATTGCGCCCCATACCGCCAGCGCCATCTCTACCTGTCCTTCGCGCTCACTACCGCCAATTGTCTCTACAGCTCGTGATAGACAGGCTAAAGGATCTTTTTTCATCTCAATTTCATAACTCTAATACTGGGATAGGAATTTTCATAAATAAACCATTGAATTTTCCCAGTAATGAAATCGGCCCCCTTTCGGGGGCCGATTCTTAACTATTTTTTAACTGCAACCAGATGTTGATCCACAGCCTTCGCAGACATAGCAAGCACCTGAGGGTCTCATCTTCACACCACAGGTCATACAGTAGGTA
>JAQCKU010000015.1 GCA_027592195.1 Actinomycetota bacterium | reverse complement strand
AAGCGTGTCTAAAGTGAGGTCTTGATCAGAGAATTTATTTGAATTTTTTCTCTCAACAATAAATTGGGGTGGTTGATCAAGGTTATTAGCTGGAAGATAAGAGAGAAGAGATTTAACAAAATCAATAGCGTCTTCTTCATCTCTTGCCATGTAATGGGAATTTCCAGTTTTCGAGCTATGGGTATGAGCACCACCGAGATCTTCAAAACCAACTTCTTCACCGGTAACAGTTTTAATAACTTCAGGTCCAGTAATAAACATATGAGAAGTTTCATTAACCATGATTGTAAAATCAGTGAGAGCAGGTGAATAGACCGCTCCACCAGCGCAAGGTCCCATAATTAAAGAAATTTGTGGAATCACACCAGATGATCTGA
Source organism: Actinomycetota bacterium (assembly GCA_027592195.1). GTDB lineage: Bacteria > Actinomycetota > Actinomycetes > Nanopelagicales > Nanopelagicaceae > SYAN01. The sequence goes on along the minus strand of JAQCKU010000015.1, from coordinate 19,397 downwards.
CATTTCTCCTAAAAATTTCTCCGTAAAGACCAAGGGAGACAACTCCCTCTTGAATTCTTGCGCCACCAGAATCATTGATTCCAATAATTGGAACACCACTTTTAAGAGCGAAGTCCATAATCTTCACCATTTTTTCGCCGTAAACTTCCCCTAAAGACCCACCCATAACTGTGAAATCTTGAGAAAATACAGCAACGCCTCGACCATCAATAGTTCCGTAACCAATAACTACGCCATCGCCGTAGGGACGATTTTCTTGTAGACCAAAATTGGTCGATCTATGTCGTGCAAATTCATCAATCTCTGTAAAGGAATCAGGATCAAGTAAAAGATCAATCCGTTCCCGAGCAGTTTTCTTACCCTTAGCATGTTGTTTTTCAATTGCTCTCTCAGAGCCAGAGTGCACTGCTCGCTCCAAACGAATTCGAAGGTCTTCAATCTTTCCTCGAGTAGTGTGAATATCCGGGCGCTTCATCTCACGATCGCTCATGGCTATACGCTACTTGATGCTCGAGAGTGGCTAAAAGTTTCGATACCTTACCGAGCGTGGACCAGCGAAATAGCGAAGGGCTTCAGGGGTTAAATCCGGAGTTAATCTCCACTTCGGCTTACTGGCGGGTAGATATCAGGGATGAGGTGGAGAGCACCCAATCCGAGTTCAAGTTATCAGCTAGTAGCGATGATAATTTTGAAGGGCAGGTAATTGTTGCCGAATATCAGAGTAAAGGTCGAGGACGACTTGATAGAAGTTTTGAGAGTGAGAAATATTTAGCACTTACTTTTTCATTTCTCTTAAAACCTTTACGTTCCCAAGAGGAGTGGAGTTGGCTCCCGTTATTAATTGGCTCTTCAGTTGTGGAAGCGATTAATCAAATACTTCAGAATGGATCTGAAAGATCTCAGGTTCTGACTAAGTGGCCAAATGATATTGTCACATCAGATGGTTTGAAAATGGGTGGAATCTTAGTTGAGCAGCGAGATTCTTATCTAATTGCCGGTATCGGATTAAATGTTCATCACAGGCGTGAGCAATTACCAGTACCCCACGCAATTTCACTTGATCTTTTTAGTAATCGAAGAAATAAGCGCGAGTTGATCCTCTCTGAGATTCTTAAAAAAATTGAAGAACGATATCTTCTTTGGAATTCATTAGGGATGACAGATGTAGAGAAAAATAAATATCAGGAGAGTTCGCTCACTTTAGGAAGAAGTGTTCTTGCTCAACTTCCTGGTGGAAAGCAGATTTCAGGAGTTGCTATCGGAATTGATCCAAATGGTTCTCTATTAATACAGACTGTTGAGAAAATAGAGAAGGTATCTGCAGGAGATGTTATTCACGCTTTTGGAAATACCCAGATTCGGTAGCTCCAAAATCTAAAAATAGTTCCTAAACCAACTCCAATAACGTTCGCAGCAATATTATCTGCGAGAGCTGAATTAAACCCTAGAAGATACCTTGAGATAAAAAGTGTCATAGAACTTATTCCGATTGCAAATCCATTGATCAGGAAGAAGAGCGAAATTTCACGAGACATTGCCCTTCTTGGTCTATCTCTCCAAGTCCAAAATCTATTTCCAAAGTAGGCAACAACAATCGATGCGCCCCCAGCAAGTAAAGATCCGGTAACTGGTTTATCTGGCAGGGGAGAGAAGGGGAAATGAACCAAGAGATTAAAGCCACCTAAATTAACAAGGTAGGCGATTGCTCCTACGCCAGCAAATTTTAGTAGCTCAAAGCGCGCGTTAAATATTCGGCGCAACATGGGAGAAGTTTAGGTCAGATAGGCGTAACCTCTTGCAATTATGGCAGCGGTGATCCTCGCTATTGGCAGACGAGATAACCATGCCATCGTTAAAGCGGAGGCGGAGAAATTAGGAATTAGCTATCTTCCTATTGAGAGCCACCTAGTAAGCAGCTACATTCAAAATCCAGAGTTGATAAGTAAGTTGATTGAAAAAGGAGATAAGGGGAGCAATTCTTCAATATCCCAACCAACAATTCTGACCGCTATTGATTCAAGTGTTGGCGCTGCAACTCTTCGCTCCTTTGCTGCCAAAAGCAATGAGATATTTCAATTGCCCATCTCTCTACGGAGCGATCCAAGAGTTTTGGATGCACTTGGCAGTTATGATCAATCCCAATCCCAAGGGGGAGATAGCGAACTTTTTTTAATCACCGCCGCTCGCTCGGCCCATGGCCAACTTGCAATCTGGCCAACGGTGAAATTAAAACCAGATCGCACCTCCCATCCGATCACTACAAATTCTTTTAACGAGCTTGATGAGATGATCGCTATCGTTAGTAAAGAGATAGCAGATTTTAATCTTATCGGCGTACTTACTTACGTTTTTAACTCGTCAGCTGAAGTTGTTTTGAGAGAATGGGGGGTTGCGCCAATCAATTTTTGGAGTGAGAACTCTTGTTATACCGGCGTGAGTGAGCAGTTGATTAGATCGATAGTTGATTTACCGCTGGGAGATATCTCACTTATTGATCTTGATAGTTACTACTTGGAAGAAGTGGTTGATTTAAAGCAAGGAAATATCTCCATCTCCAGTAACAATTTTCAAGATTATGACCCAGTAAGGCCGCTATTACATCTCTATGCGCGAAATCCAAAATTAAAAATTCATTATCTTGATGATAAAAAAACTCTTGTCAAAATATCACTTTTTAACCATGACGAGAATTTTGCGCTCGAGGAGATCGCTCACGCTCGAGAATTTCTTTTAGGTGATTGAAGTCTTGCAACTTTGATCAAATTTTCATTAGCAGTTAATTTCTATTTTTAGATGAGTGAGCAGTAATAGGTTCGATAAAGGATTTCCAGGTGCAGCCGCATTCTGGATGGGTTCTCCAACTCTGATACTTAAAATCTCTATCCAGATCAGAATTTCCTAGATGAATTATCAATTCTCTTCCAAGAAGTGGGTGAGAAAAGTGTGGGGTCTTATCTAAGCCTCCGGTATCAAGAAAAGAAGTGACCGCTTGCGATGTATGGGCGGCGATCAAAGAAGCTGCAACTATTGGAGCTGGAAAAGGATGAGAGAGCATCTGCCTTGCTCGGATCTGTTCCGACCAGAAATTCGCCTCTGCAGAGTTTAATTCAAAGCATCGCAGACAAGGAGTTAGCCCTGGAACAATAAAGGGTCCAATAGTGATGGATGATTGGCTAAAGCCTGGAACAATAAAAAACGTTTTATCCTCTGATATCCATCTTTGGTGGTAATCAATGCGTGGATAACCGATCGAGATTATGAGATCAGGGTTAAAAAATCCATCGCCGTATCTGACTATCTGGCCATTTCTGATCTCTGTCTCAAGCGGTGCTATTGCGCTTCGATTAGATATCTCGTGAAATCGATCGACTTTACTGGCGCCAATATCTGTTCCGTTGATAATGCCAAGGCCCAAATCAAGATCAGCAATCGGGGTATCGAGGCTCTGCCCATGGTTATCGGTTGTTAATCGAATAAAAGAGAAACCTGATCCAAAAAGGAGAGAGGCGATAGCGGTAGCCACGCGATCATGTCCAACAATTTCAATTTTAAATGTTGCTCTTTTCTTTAGCTCACTCGATGAAATCAAGTGAGCTTCCTCGACCTCTCGCCGGGTGTATTTACCAAGCGCCTTCTGCTTTCCATTTGGTAGTTGACGAGCAGAGAGTCGGAGCAGATTTTCACTTGAAAGAAATCGAAGTAGGCGGAGAAAATTTTCGGTATCAATCTGTAGGGAGGTGGCGATCTCTTTAACGCTCTTCTCTCCAGTAAGGGCTCGTAAGGCTGGAAGGAGCGCACCTTCTAAATGATCTAAATGATCTAATGAGAAAAATTTAAGAAAGTTTGAAACCTCAACTCCATGGCAGCTCCCACCAATCCAGATTCGATCCGCTCCCGGCGAGGGTGGAGTATCTGTGGATAGCTTGAAAGAGGGCCCTTTCGGGGCGGTAAAAGAAAAACGGGCCATCTGGGAGTGATCCCAGTTGGCCCGCCGAGTACCTAAATTTAGAATTTAGTCATACTGAAAAGTAAGTGCTACTTCCCGTTCAACCGTTCAATTGTTTTGAGCTTGAAGTCGATTACGCCTTACCTAGAATTCGATTCACTTTGGTACCGCAGGTTGGGCAGATGCCCTGTGCCATACGACGACCAGATTCTGAAACCTTGACGGTCCCTTCGAATTGACGCTTCTCTTTGCACTTAACGCAGTAAGCCTCACCCTTGTAAGTCTCTGTCATTTTCTTTCCTCCTATCGTCGCCAGGCGGCGAATACGCTCACCATACCCCTGATACGGGAGTGAGCGTGGGATTTCGAGCGTAATCTTCCTCGGTATGCGAGCCTGAGCAGGGCTGAGCGAGCCTGAGCAGGGCTGAGCGAGCCTGAGCAGGGCTGAGCGAGCCTGAGCAGGGCTGAGCGAGCCTATTTACCCGGATCGGCCAGCCTCATATCCCTCGAGAAAGGCCTCGGCTCTCGCTCCATCTTCAAATCGAGCCAAGATATTCTGAAAATCTTTCCCGTGGCCTGGAATCCTCAGGTGGATCAATTCATGGAAGAGTACATAATCGAGAACGTAACCAGGTGCGCTAGCTAGGCGTTGAGAGATTCTTATCGTCTGATCAACGGTGGTGCAGGAGCCCCAACGCTCTGACATCTCTCGCCAGGTAATCGAGGATGCCCGCTCAAAGAAGTCAGGTAGATAGCGCGCCATCAACTCCTCACTTCGATAGCGAAGTTCTCGCTCACTGCGCCGACCTCGAGCTTCATTAGATATGACCCGTGAAACCATCTCGGGTACCAATGAATTAATCTCAGCTCTGCTTGTCCGAAATGGAACACTTATAACTATCTCTCCATTTTCCCGGTAGGCAGCAATATTTCGCTTCCGTCGTTTGCTCTTAATGATTTTGATGGGAACTCCATCGGGGGCAAGGAGAGTGGAGTTTTTTCCCACTTTCTTAGCTGGGTTTGAATAACTTGGCGCCATATCGGTCAGAGTAAGGGGAAAGAGCTCTTCTTGATAAAAGTTATCCACGCTCTTGCCGCTATTGCCACCAGTAGCACGATCAACATCGGCCATACCTTCTCCAGCTCTACTTAACCCATAGCGAGTTCTAGTTTTTTAACAGTATGCGATAGGGGTAAGTATCCCAACCGGAGAACTGTCAACTCAAGGTTGAGCAGATAAGCTCATTCGGGCGTGTCGTGGCGCTCTTTTGCTCATTGCGTTTTTTCGCTCAATGTCATAACTTGCGCTCACGAAGTCCTCGGAAAACAATTTTCTATCTGCAAGGGGAAGGCAGATAAAAAATATGCGCCCGGGGGCTTCGCTTTTTTCTCAGGGTTTAAGAAACTTTGAGTGAGTTAGAGATTTGATAAATCATCAGGAACTTGCCTACCGGAGAGAAAGATCTTTGGATCTGCAATCTCATCTGCAGTTGGTAGCGCAAAAGGATCTTCCCAGAGTTGATCTCGCTCTTTAAGAGAAACCAGCTCCGAAATTTCCCGCCAAAATTTTGCACACTCTCTGATTGTTTTTGGTGATACCTCTAAGCCCACTAAAGATGCAAAGAGTTGCTGAGTAGGAGATTGGGTCGCTCTCCGCCGTCTCTGAGTTTCTTGAAGTTTGAGGAGAGCAGGAAGGCGCTCGCCGGCAGATTTTTCAACAACAAGATCGATCCAACCTTCTATCAGTGCCAAAATTAATTCAAGTTGATTGAGCGCTGATTTCTGTAGATCGCTCTCTTCTGGTGTGAAAATTCCCTCTGTAATCGCGCTCTGCATAGATTCTGGATTTGAGATATCAATTTCACCAGAAGCGATCGCCTCTTCTGCGCGAGATTGCATCGACTCAACATCGATGGAAATTCCTTGGCCATATTGGGTGAGAAGTTTCTGAAGGTATTCTGATAACCACGGGGTGTGAGTGAAAAGTCTCGCTGCTGCGCTCTCCCGGAGGGCAAGAAAAATTTCAATTTCGCGCTGATCCACCCCTAAATCAACTCCCCAAGCTCTTACATTTTCAGGGATTAAAAAGACTGCTCCCTTATCAGAGAGAGGAATGGCTACATCATTTGCGCTGGTAACAGTGGTCGCAAACTTTCCTATTGATTGCCCAAGTTGAGTACGAATCATGGTCGCCATAAAGCCGGCCATAAGTTTTGGCGGATTAATCTGGTTGAGCCCTACCGATTCACCTTCTGAGAATTGATCAAAGACTTTACTGAGCGCAGCTGATAGCCCCTCAAGAAAAGGGGTAATAAACGATTGCCATCCTTGAATTGAGAAGTTGATCCAATCGCTTCGAGAAGATGCTCCGTGAGAGGCGGCCGGATCGATCTCGGTTCGAGGGAAAATACTCTCTTGATCAACCCAGTGATCTGCGATTTCAATCGCCACCTTCATTGCTTTGAGATCTTGATCTCCCACTGGAAGTTCGCCACTTTTTGCAAGAGTTTTTCTTGCAATCTCTCTAACCGCCTCTATTGGTAGTGAGGCAAGATCCATATTCCCAGAGCTCATCAAATTTTCTGCCATGGAGGCCAGGGAGTTAAGTTGATCTCTCATCTGATCAGGAATTTCTGGGGTTTCAATCCCTAACTTTTTCAATTCTTGAAGAATTGCATCAATATCAAAATTAAAAGATGGTTCTTTTTGAGAAGAGTCAGAGGGCTCGCCAGAGGAAGAACCCTCATTATCATCAGGACCAAACCCAAACTTCTCGTTCATCTTCATCCTCCAAATTGTTAGCCTTTTCAACTTATCGCTTTTTTGAGTCGAACGCATCTTCTTAAGCGACTAACGCGAGAGGTTAAAGAGCATTACCTTCTAATTAACGGCTAGCGCGCAGGGCATTCTCACTCTTCTTTAACCAGAATCAAGGCAGAGCTATTCCCTTATCCAGATCTAAACCAGCATTAAGGTCGAGCTAGATCGCCCTTAATAACCACGCTTAAAGCGCCCTGATCGCATAACCTTTCTCAATGGCTACCTTCCAGCTCTTTACTAAAATCTCAATTGAGAGTGAGCTCCTTTTTGCTGGCCTTCAAATAGCAATGGAAGAGAAAGCACCGCTCTCTGCCTTCATCTGGTGGCTCATTCCACTCTTTGGATTTTTTGGCGCCATCGCTTATGTTATTTGGATCTCTAAATTTCAATCTAAATATGAGAATAGAACTAATAGATCAGTTGATAAATTTAAAAAATTTAGAGATAGTTTTGATGATGAGAAAAAATAGAATAAGAATTTATGAATAATTTTTTTAGGCTCGGTAGCCCCTGATGAGATTTTTTACTGAGAAAGACGAAAATTTTCAAGTGAGAAAAAAACGTTCCATATTTATCCCAATTATTCTCCTTCTCTCACTTCTTCTCGCTCTTGTAACGCCGCTACCTTACGTTCTCTTCCGCCCTGGAAATCCAGAAAATGTCTTAAAGTCAATGATAAAAGTTCCATCTGAGTTCTCTGCTATTGATCAAGAAAATTTTGATCAATCTGGACGTCTATATATGACGTCGATTCTCGTGACCAACCCAGATTCAAGGATCTTTGCTTTAGAGTTGATCAGGGCCTGGATTAGATCAGATGAAATCATTGTTCCAAGAGAATCGATCTTTCCCAAGGATCAAGATCCAAAAGAGATTAAAGCTCAAGAAGCTCAACAGATGGTCAATTCTCAAGAGCGGGCGATTTATTCTGCTCTCACTTATCTTGGATATAAAATTCCAACGAAAGTAATTGTCACAGGGACTTTAAAAGCGTCAAAGGCGAGAAAGATTTTGCTCCCAGGAGATGAGATTGTAAAAATTAATGGCGCAGAAATTTTCACTTCAGATGAAATTATTTCATTGATTCGAAAAAAGAGCGTCGGAGAAAAGATTACGGTTGAGGTAAATCGTAAAGGTCAGATATTAGAGCTTCCGGCAATAGAGTTAATTCAGAATTCTGCGGGAGCTGCTGTTGGCGTATTTCTCAAAATGGAATTTGCCTTTCCGTTAGATATTGATATCGCAATTGAAGATGTTGGTGGGCCAAGTGCCGGGATGATCTTTGCCCTCGGAATTATTGAGAAGCTCTCAGCTGAGGATTTCTTGAGAGGAAGAAAGGTTGCTGGAACTGGCTCTATTAATTTACAAGGGGAAATTGGCGCCATTGGCGGTATTGATAGCAAATTGATCGGGGCGGGGAGAAAAGGTGCCACCCTATTTCTTGCCCCGGCCGCAAATTGCAAGGATATAACTCAGATTCCAGATGGGGTACAAGTCCTCGCAGTCAGATCGTTATCTGAAGCTGTTGAACTGCTCCGCATGGCCGATCCAGCTAAAGCTAGAGGGTGCTGATCGGGGCTGTATAGCGAGGTTACATTATTTAGGTAAGTTATGCCCATGACCTTTGGTGATTTCTCAAATAGTAATTTCAATAATCCATTCCGTGGTTTTGCACGGCAGCCAGGTGGGCGTCGTCGGATCGGTCCGCTAACGATTACCATCATCGCTTTCTCAGTCTTAGCAACCGTTCTGGTATCGCTCAGTGGTTTTTACACCGATTACCTCTGGTTCAAGTCAGTTGAATTCACCAATGTCTGGTCAACGGTACTAATCACCAAAGCGATCTTATTTCTTCTCTTTGGATTATTAACGGCAATAATTTTAACCCTCAACATCATTATTGCTTATCGAAAGCGACCAATCTATGTTCCACTCACAGTAGAGGCCGATAACTTAGAGCGATATCGTGCTCAGATCGATCCCATTAAGAAATTAGTTGTTGCTGGAATATTTGTTGCATTCTTTTATTTCGCTGGATCTTCTGCAACAAGACTCTGGGAAAATTGGCTTCTTTTCACCAATGGTGAAAATTTTGGGATGAAAGATCCTCAATTTAATTTAGATGTTTCGTTTTTTGTTTTTAAACTTCCGTTTTACCAGGCACTCATTGGCTGGGCGATCTCGACCCTTGTTTTAACTCTGATTGCAACAGCGGTTGTCCACTATCTCTACGGTGGAATTAGGCCACAAGTACGGGAAGAGCGTACGACTATCTCAGCACGAGTACAGCTATCAGTACTCCTTGGGGTATTTGTACTTCTAAAAGCAGTTGCCTACTGGTTTGATCGATATGCACTTGCACTCAAAGAGGGAAGACTTATAACAGGACTGAGCTTTACTGATGTAAATGCAGTTCTCCCAGCTAAAGCGATCCTCTCGGGAATTGCTGTTATCTGTGCACTTTTATTCTTTGCCAATATTTTCCGTCGCTCCTGGGTTTTGCCAGCGGCAGGAACTGCTCTTCTGCTCATATCTTCACTTTTAATCTCTGGAATCTATCCAGCGTTAATTCAGCAATTCCAGGTCCGACCATCGGAATCTTCAAAAGAAGCGCCATATATTCAACGAAATATTGAGGCAACGAGAACTGCTTATGGTCTTGATGATGTCAATGTTCGTGATTACAACGCAACAATTGCAACAAGCGCGGGTCAGCTCTCAGACGATGCTTCAACGATAAACAATATTCGATTGATGGATCCAAATGTTTTATCTGCAACTTTTAGACAACTTCAACAGATCAAGCCTTACTACACATTTCCTACCTCTTTAGATATTGATCGTTACACAATTGATGGAGTTCAACGTGATGCTGTTGTTGCTGTCCGTGAACTTAATATCTTAGGAAACCCGCAACGGAACTGGATTAATGATCACCTTGTCTATACCCATGGATTTGGATTTGTAGCTGCTTTTGGTAATTCAAGAGATCCTGATGGAAAGCCAAACTTTATTCTTGGCGACATTCCGCCAACCAAAGGCCTTGGGGATTTCGAACCAAGAATTTATTTTGGTGAGAATGTTCCTGCCTATTCCATTGTAGGTAGTACCAGTACCGAACCAATTGAATTTGATTATCCAGATGACAACTCCCCAAATGGGCAGGCTAATTACACCTATACCGGCTCTGGCGGCGTGCCAGTTGGATCATTTTTCAACCGACTTTTATTTGCTGTAAATTATCAAGAGCAGAGAATTCTTCTCTCTAACTTGATCCGACCAGATTCGAAGATTCTTTATAACCGTAGCCCACGAGAGCGCGTTGAGAAAGTTGCTCCTTGGCTTACTCTCGATGGAGATCCATATCCTGCAGTAATTGAGGGACGAGTTCTCTGGATCCTAGATGGCTACACAACCAGCGCTGGTTTTCCTTACTCTCGCAGAAGCCCTTTGACTACTGCAGCGACCGAGGATTTCAATACCAATTCACTCTTTGCTACCTCAGGCAGTAAAGATGTCAACTATGTCCGTAACGCTATTAAAGCAACCGTTGATGCATACGATGGAACGGTCAAGCTCTATGCCTGGGATGAGAAAGACCCTATTTTAAAGGCGTGGAGTAAGGCTTTTGATGGAAGCGTTTCGCCAAGATCTGAGATGAGTGAAGAACTCGTCAAACATGTTCGATATCCAGAGGATATGTTCCGAACCCAACGAGATATCTTGTCGGCATACCATGTAACAAATGCAAATGCCTTTTATAATGGTCAAGATTTTTGGCGCGTACCTCGTGATCCATCAACCTTTGGCGCTAATGCTGGTGCACAACCACCGTATTTCTACACCTTACAACTTCCTGGAGAGAAGAAGGCATCTTTCTCATTAACTACACCTTTTGTTCCTCGAGGTGGTAGAGAAAACCTCTCAGCATTTGCGGTAGTGAACTCCGATCCAGGCCCTGATTACGGTAAGTGGAATGTTCTGGTTCTGCCACGTTCAACCAATATTCCTGGCCCATCTCAGGTTGCCTCTAACTTTGAAGCTAAACCTGATGTGGCGCTGGAGCTATCGCTTTTGCGACAAGGTGGAGCAAATGTCGTACTAGGCAATCTCTTGTCGCTTCCAGTTGGTGGCGGACTTCTTTATGTCCAACCTGTCTATGTCCAAGCAACAGGAAATACTGCTGCCTATCCATTACTTCAGAAAATACTTGTCTCCTTTGGGGATCAGATCGGCTTTGATACGACAGTCAAGGGAGCCCTTGACCAAGTCTTTGGTGGAAACTCTGGAGATGATTTAGGAACTGGTATCAATACCAATGAAGATAATTCAGGTACCGGATCAGGTGGCGCTACAAATAACGCATCACTTCAAGCTGCGTTGCGAAGTGCACAAGATGCGCTCCGAGATGCACAAGCTGCGCTACGAGCTGGTGATTTCACCGCATATGGACAAGCACAAGATCGCTTAAAGTCAGCGATCGATGCTGCGATTTCAGCACAGAACCGATAGCGGGTAGGATTACAACTTCCGACGCGGGGTGGAGCAGCTCGGTAGCTCGCTGGGCTCATAACCCAGAGGTCGTAGGTTCAAATCCTGCCCCCGCTACCAATCTTTAATTCACGATCTCTATGCAAGTTAAATTTTTCTGATCTTGCCTTTGAGGCGAAGTGAGTTGATCACAACAAAGAGGCTCGATGTCGCCATCGCAGCCCCTGCAATCATTGGATTTAAAAATCCTAGCGCTGCGATAGGAATTCCGATGGTGTTGTAGAGAAAAGCCCAGAGAAGATTTCCCTTAATCGTTTTTAGAGTCTGAGTTGAAAGTTCCAGCGCAGAACTAACTGAGTTTAATTCAGGTCGCATCAGAGTGATATCTGCGGTTGCAATAGCGGTATCAGTCCCAGTACCCATAGCCATGGAGAGATCTGCCTCCGCAAGTGCTGCAGCATCATTCACTCCATCGCCAACCATAAGAATTTTCTTACCGTTATCAGAAAGTTCTCTGATCTTAAAAAGTTTATCTTCAGGGCTTGCTCCGGCAATGCATCTTTCAAGGTTTATACCGACTTCTTCCGCAATTTTATTTACTGCAGAGGTTGAGTCACCAGAGATCAACCAGGTTTCAATATTTCGTTTCTCTAGATGAACTATCAGCTCTTTAGCACCTTTTCGAAGTGAATCTCCTACTTCAAAAGCAGCGATAGCTTCACCTTCGAGAACGAGTATTGATATGGAGCTACCATTGAACTGCGCTTGATTTGCAGCCTCCTCAATCTCTTGAGGAAATTTAAGAACAGCCTTGAGAGTGGATGAACGCGATCCCAATAAGAGCGGAGATTCTATGCCTGCAATTTCTACTCGTGCAGCAATCCCTTGGCCAGGGCTCTCGCTAAATTCCTTAAGCACTTTCGGCTTGCCAGTTAGACCCTCAGATCCAAGCGTTGCTAGGCAGTACCGTGATATGGCAGATGAAACAGGATGGTTACTCTCTCTTGTAAGCGCAAGGCTCGCTTGTAGAATCTCACCGAGTGGGTAGTTATGAGGTGCAAAGGAGAGTTTTTGAACCGTCATTTTTCCGGTTGTCAGCGTTCCTGTTTTATCAAAGATGACGGTATTGATCTTCGATGCGATCTCTAGCGCGCGAGTTTTCCGGAGCACAATACCTCGCTTTGCCCCTGAGCCTGAAGCAACCAAGAGGGCAACTGGCGTTGCCAACCCTAGAGCACATGGGCATGCGATCACTAAGAGCGAGACGGAAGCTATCACTGACTGCTCTAAAGTGCCGAAACTAAATCCGTACCAGGTAATAAAAGTAAGAAGCGCTGCAAGAACTACGATTGGAACAAAGATCGAACTAATTCGATCGACCAACTGTTGCACAGGTGCTTTTTCATTCTGCGCTGTTAAAACCATCTGCGTTATCCGCGAGAGCTCGCTATCTCTACCGACTCGCTTTGCCTCAACAACCAACCGTGAGGTGAGATTAAGGGCGCCACTAATTAACTCAGCACCAGCTTCGACCTCGATAGGAATGGATTCCCCAGTCAACAGGGAGTTATCAATGGTGCTTTTACCTGAAATAACCATTCCATCTGCAGGAATTCGATCTCCAGGGCGGATAATAAAATGATCACCAATTTGCAGATGTCCAATGGGAATAATTGCCTCTTCGCCATCTCTTAAGATCACAACTTCTTTTGCCCCCAAGGCAAGTAATTCAGCAAGGGCTGATCCAGCTCGATGTTTTGCTTTTGATTCAAGATAACGACCTAAGATAATAAAGAAAAGTACGCCAGCAGAAACTTCTGCGTAGATATCGCCTGCGCCGGTAGCGTTTGCATAGATTGACCAGAAGTAGGCAACAAGTGATCCAAGCGAGACGAGAGTATCCATCGTTGGATGGAGCGCATTTTTAAATCCAGCTCGATGAATAGGCCAGGCGATGAAGAAGACGACAGGAGTTGTTAGCCCAATAACCAACCAACCATGAGCAGAATATGTTGGATGGAGGAGGTTGAAAGAGGTAAGTACATTGTGAATAAAAGTATCGATTGGGCCATGAAAACTCATCGTCATGGAGATCGCGATGGCAGGGATAGCAAAGATGGCTGCCAAAATTGTGCGAACTCCAAGAAGTCGGGTTCTAGAAAACGACTCCCCCTCGCTACTTTGAAGTTTGGCTTGATATCCCACTTTTTCAACTTGAGTTATAAGATCTTTGACCTTCACATCTTTAGGGAGAAGGATATGAGCGCTCTCTGTTGCAAAATTAACTGTCGCGCTCGCCCCGGGAATTTGATTGAGTGATTTTTCAACCCGAGCAACGCAAGAAGAACAAGTCATCCCGCCAATTGCAAGGTCGATCTGTTCTAACTCATCCATTGATTCACCTCATTTATCCCAGCTGTTGAAGAAATTGATGATGAAGAATGCCATTGCTTGAGAGTCCAGATTTCCCAAAAGGACCGGCAACGCCATCAAGAGATGAGAAATGCCCACCAGCTTCGGTCACGATGATCGAGAGGGCAGCCATATCCCAGAGAGCTAGCGATGGTTCAACAGCGATATCAACAGCGCCCTCAGCAACCAACATATGAGAGTAGAAGTCGCCATGGCCCCTTGTGCGCCAGAGTGAATCAAGAATCTGGAGAAATTTCTCCCGTCGTGCGCCCCAGCCAATTAAATCGGAGTAGGAGAGGCAGGCATCAGATAGCTCTCCAACCTTTGACACTGCAATTGCTCTTGCCGCTTTAGGGTTAAAAGTTTCTGTAACGAATGCACCTTCACCACTCTGGGCAGACCAGCGTCGACCGAGCGCAGGAGACGAGACAACTCCAAGAAGAATTTCTGGTGAGCTAGATACGCCACCGCTATCTCCCCGCTGCACCAAGGCAATCAGCGTTGCCCAGATTGGAACTCCACGTAAAAAATTTTTGGTTCCATCAATGGGATCAATAATCCAGAACCGACCCGGTTTATCAGAGTTCTCTAAAAGCTCGACGCCCCCATATTCCTCTCCAATGATCTGATCGTCTGGGCGATACTTTTTTAAAATTTCTCTGATTATATTTTCAACAGCCCGATCAGCATCGGTAACAGGAGTGGAATCAGGTTTACTTTCGACCATGAGATCTTGAGCTAGGAAGCGATCTAAAGTAATTTCATCTGCACGATCGGCAAGGAATTTGGCAAGAGATAAATCATCTTTGCCACCATCAAATCGCATCTCTTGTTTTAGATCATTTATGCGCTCGCTCATGCCTGAGAGTTTACTCCTTTGGTCGAGATCACGCGGTCTAGGTAATTATTGGTGGGCAGCGCCTCATTTAATTAATCATTACTTGGCGCAGCATCGCTTGCAAGTAATCTGCGTAAACTTGCAATACGAGTTGCACTCTTGGGATTTGAAATCACCCATTGATTGAGCTGGCACGTTGGCTCGTTATGGCTGCAATTTTTCCGACATTTTGCGATGATCTCAGAGAACTCTTCAAATGCCCCAACTACTCGAGAAGGGTCAATATGTCGAAGACCAAAGGATCGAACGCCAGGTGTATCAATAAGCCAGCTTTTATCGTGAAAACTATCAGGAGATAATGAGGTGCTATTTTCTCCAGCCTTATCACTTTTATTGAGTGCAAATGCGATCGCACTTGATGAGGTATGTCGACCTCGACCTGTCACATCATTGACATCTCCAATTGCACGTAGCTCTGAACCCATAATCGCATTAAGAAAAGTGGATTTACCTACACCTGAATGGCCAATAAGAACAGATCTATTTCCATCTAGTCTGCTTCGAATATCAGAATTGAGCTTCCTATCTTCAGTTTCAAAAATTTCAAGATTTAATGGTGAATAGAGATCTTTAAGCTCCTTCGAACTTGCAAGATCACATTTTGTGATAAGTAAAATCGGAGTAATTGCTTGATCAAATGCGATGACGAGAGCCCGATCAATAAGACCAGTTCTCGGAGTCGGGTTGGTTGTTGCAACAACGATAATCATAAGATCAACATTTGCAACAATCGCTCGTTCTCTTGCGCCGATATCATCAATAGTGCGTGTGAGTGAATTCTTTCGATCTTTTACGTTAACAATTCGAGCAAGGGTTCCCTCATTCCCACTCACATCACCATCAAGAAGGACTTCATCTCCGACAACAACTGAATTTTTCCCAAGCTCTCTAGCCTTCATTGCTGTAACTGTTTCACCACTTTCAGTGATAGCTAAGACTCTTCCTCTATCTACTTGAACAATAAAAGCCTTGGGCAGAGAAGAGTAATCAGGGCGATCTTTACTTCTCCGTTGTGTTGTACGGGCTGGGCGAACTCTGATATCGGATTCATCGTATTCTCGCCCTGATTTAGCGCTACGCATTAGGTTGGCAAACTTTCCTCAGTAAGCTCTTGCCAGAGCGCAGGAAAATCAGTGATCGTCTTCCGAGTAGTAGCGATATTTTCAACCCATAGATTAGGAATAAGCAGACCAGCAAGAGCGCCAAAAGTCGCGATTCGATGATCGTCATAGGAGTTAATTACAATTTCAGGCGCAATCTCTCGGTTGCGATCGAGTAATTTTCCCTGATCTACAGGGGTAATTTCCAATGAATCATGGTTTTCAATGACAACTGCTCCTAATTTTCTCAACTCAGTAGCGAGGGCCTGAAGTCGATCGGTCTCATGAAGTCGAAGATGTCCAATTCCTCGAAGATGGGAAGGGGTAGAGGCAAAGGCAGCAACTGCAGCAATTGTTGGAGTAAGTTCTCCAAGATCGGATAAATCGATATCGATTCCCTTGATCGCAGATAAATCTTTTCTGCAACGAATTATTAAGTCATCTCCTGATCGATAAAACTCTGCTCCCATCTGGGTAAAAATTGATTGAAACTGCGCTCCAGGTTGGATAGTGGCAACTGGCCAATTCTTTACTCTTATTTCGCCACCAATTAAGAGCGCAGCGGCAAGAAATACTCCAGCATTGGAGAGATCTGGTTCAATGAGGAATTTCCCACCTGAAATTTTTTGCCCATGTTTAATTTTCCAACTTTTCTTAGTCGAATTAAATTCCACCTCAACACCACGGATTTTGAGAGATTCAATAGTCATTTCAATATGAGGAATAGAGGGAATCGATGGACCAATATGGCTAATAGTTAAATCAGAAGTGAGAGAGGCCGCTATCAATAAGAGACTTGATATGTACTGACTTGATGTAGATGCATCAATTTCTAATTCACCACCTGAGAGCGTACCGACTCCATAAATAGTAATCGGAAGGCAGTAGCTTTCGCCATGGTTGATAGATAGCCCAAGATCTTCGAGCGCTTTGATTAAGGGTTTTATTGGTCGTTGGTGTGAACGAGGATCTCCATCAAATCTGATCTCACCATCTGCAAGAGCTGCAAGCGAAGGTAAAAAACGCATTACAGTTCCGGCATTGCCAACATCAATTTCTGTAGAGCCGCGTAGTTTCTTTGGAATTATCTTCCAGAATGGCCCCTCTTGATCTCTTCCTTCACTCACCTCAATACCGAGTGAAACTAAACCATCACGCATTAACTCTGAATCTCGGGAGTGGAGCGGGAAGTAGAGATATGTTGGGTTCTCGGCCTGAGCGGCGAGGATGAGAGCTCTAGCCATTAACGATTTCGAACCAGGGATTTCAATAGTGGCTGAAAGCTTTCGATCAGCTAGATAAGGGGCGCGCCAGAGTTGAGATCGGTCTAGGCCCATCTGCTATATCCCAACTTTCTTCATAGGTGTAAAAGTCTAGCCTTTCAGGGCTTTACCCTTCTCATATGTGCGGCCGCTATGCCCTCTCAACTGATTCAGATGGGATTATTTCAGAGCTGAAGATCGAAAATGTCAGTGAAAGCGCGCTTTCTTCAGAGCTTAAGGCTGATTGGAATATAGCTCCAACAAAAGAGATTTACATTATTAAATCATTTCTTAAAAATAAAAATACGCCACGCAGCTCCAATGATAGAAGTGAAATTACCGGAAGTGCCGATGAGAGGATTCTAGATACTGCATCCTGGGGGATGATCGCTCCCTGGAGTAAAAATTATTTGGAGGCAAATCGCTCTCAATCGATGGCAATTAATGCCCGATCAGAGAGCGTTCATCAGAAGCCAACATTTCGTAACGCATTTCGATCACAGAGATGTTTAATTCCGGCATCTGGCTATTATGAATGGGCGACAGAGCTTGGAAAATATCCAGCTAAGCAACCGGTATACATTTCCTCGCGTTCAGCGAGGTTACTTCTTTTTGCAGGAATCTATAGCTACTGGTTCTTGCCAGATGGTTCGCGAGCAATTCAATCTGCATCAATTATTACACGAGATGCGGTAGCTGATTTAGCAGAAGTTCATAATCGAATGCCGCTTTTTCTTCCAGAAGATCAATTTAATCGTTGGCTTGATCCAGATACACCGTCACAAGAAGTTGAGAAAATCATCCAGGTTAGTGATCCTGACTTTGATCTTCAACTCTGGCCAGTTAGCTCTAGCGTTAATTCGACAAAAAATAATGGGATTAAGTTAATTCGCCCGATTGAATTGGGTGAGAGCCAGACCCTCTTTTAGGAAGTCACAGCTACCTGTGAAAAGAGCCAATCTGTTGAGCTCCAGTTCCGAAGCAGATAACCTTAGCTATTATGGTAGTTAATAGAGATTCTGAAGAAGTGAGCTCATCGGCTTCCACTTCTACATCTACTATTGCCAAAAATACATCTGAAGATGATCTTAGCCACGGTGAATTAGTTCTCGTCGATCGAGAGAAAGAGAGTATCACCGAGCGAACTGCACGGTTTGAGCGAGATGCCCTAGAGTATAAAAATCAACTTTATTCTGCCGCCTTGCGATACACCCGCAATCCTCATGATGCGCAAGATCTTCTTCAAGATACTTATGCCAAAGCATTCATCTCTTTTCATCAATTTGAACCAGGAACAAATTTAAAAGCTTGGCTTTATCGAGTATTAACAACAACATTTATCAATAATTATCGTAAAGAACAGCGCCGACCTCAGGTAAGAGATAGCGAGCTAGAAGATTGGGAGTTATTTGAGGCAGCTTCTCATACCTCCCATCTAGGAAAATCAGCAGAGGTAGAAGCGTTAGAAAATCTCCCTGATTTTGATATTAAGAGAGCGCTCCAATCGATCCCAGAAGAATTCCGTATGGCGGTTTATCTTGTTGATGTCGAGGGGTTTGCATATAAAGAGGCTGCCGAAATAATTGGAATTCCGACAGGAACGATCATGTCTCGCCTCCATCGGGGACGAAAACTGCTTCGAGAATTGTTATCAGAGTATGCGCGCGATCTTGGTTATGGGCAGGTGAAATCATGAGGGATGAGATGCGACCAGGGTCAGATCAATCCAATAGCCAATCCAATTCGAATGATAATAATTATCTTCTAACGCAAAATTGTCGAATTGTGATGGCTGCGATCCACTCATTTATCGATAATGAAATCGAGGATTCAGCGCAATTTAATCTGATCGCTTTCCATTTACAAGAGTGTGAACCTTGCGCTATCCGAACAGAGATAGAGCGAAAGCAGATAAATCTTCTCCGTAATCTTCTCACTCGATCTTGTAATGAAGTGACCCCAGATGATCTTGAAGATCGCATCGTGATCGAAATTCATGCCTTGGCGGCAAGAATGCAGACCCCAGGGTTTTTCCAATCGGCTTTCTATGAGAGTTCGATTCAGCCGACCAGCAGAATCATTTCTCAGTATCGAAAAACTGAGATCTTTATCGATGGTGAGACGACAATTGAAATAGAAGAGTCCCATGAGATTCATCGAGAGTTCCCACTGTAGAACTTTCATTCCTCAAATTCCATCAGAAAAATTTTGATTAGAGCTAGAAAATATCTCATTGAAAAGTGGTTATACCTACCTTAGATACCTGCCTTTGAGTGCTA
Source organism: Actinomycetota bacterium (assembly GCA_027592195.1). GTDB lineage: Bacteria > Actinomycetota > Actinomycetes > Nanopelagicales > Nanopelagicaceae > SYAN01. The sequence continues at coordinate 189 of JAQCKU010000015.1, read as the reverse complement.
AGTTATCAATATGTTCTCTAAGCCGACTCATCTACGAGCTGAGATTGTCTCCAATGTCCTCACCATCTTTGTGAGTATCGATGAGGAGATTAAGGCTGGGCAAACTCTTCTTCTTCTTGAATCTATGAAAATGGAGATCCCCGTTTTAAGTGAAATTGATGGGGTGGTGGCTGAGATACCAGTTGAGCC
>JAQCKU010000097.1 GCA_027592195.1 Actinomycetota bacterium | reverse complement strand
AATGGAATGAGATTCTTGATGAATTAGAAAGTGAGAATCGAGTTGCCTGGCTTGCCTATTTTGATGGGCGTCTGGTTCGAATTGAAAATGGATCTCTCTATCTTGATTTCTCTGATGCTGAAAAATTAGCAGGAGAACACAATTACCGGTATATCCGAAAGTCAGAACATCGAGCGGCACTTGAACAAGCAATTAAAAAGATTACTGGAGTGGAGTTACGTGTTGAAAACTCGTAGCATTTTATCTCTAACGATCAGCTCCCTCATTCTGACGCTTGCCTCACCTATTACACCGATGGCAGAACTTGCTCATGGCGCTACCTCCTCAACATTTTTCGTAGCTCAAACCCCGAGCGTTAATGAGGCGCTCCTCAGCTTTCATGGAATTGTAAAACCTATAGTTCAAGGAGCTGATGTTCGGATTTTCGTTGAAAATAATGGGGTTTGGAGCGATGCTAAGTTATCAACAAAAACTACTGGGCTTGGTACCTGGAAAATTCGCTCTGGAGCAAGTGGATTTAGCCAGCGGGTAACTTTTAGAGCTGAAATTTCCACTGGATCAAAAACTTTTCGAACTGTTAGTAGATCGATCGCGATTAAACCTATCCCTATTTTGAGTAACCCTGATGGCGATATCTCTGCCCTCATTACTCCTAAGGGTCCAGGAACGCGGATATTTGGCTCAGATGTGAGCCAGTGGCAGCATCCCAACGATAAGCCCATTAACTTTAGAAAAATGTATAAAGCCGGAATGCGTTTTGTCATGATCAAGGCCTCTGACACCAGAGATGACTCTGATGCCCTTGCTAGAAAATATCTAGCTATGGATAGAGATGCCGCACATGCTGCCGGGCTCTATACCGGTTTTTATCATTATGCAACTATGCCCAATACGACGAGTCGAAAAGTTGTGATCGCTGATGCAAAAGCGCAAGCACAACGAGTGATCTGGCGACTGGCAAGTATTGGTGGATATACAGAGCGAGATCTGCCCTATGCGCTGGATTTTGAGAATAACTGTGTGAGTTATGCAAATGGTAAGTGCGTAAAATATTCAACAAAGAAATTTAATACCTTATGGGCAGAGACTTGGCTTGATACTGTCTATGAAAAAACAGGGAGAAAACCTCTCTTTTACTCCTACCCAGCATTTTTAGAACGAGCCTTAAAGCGGAGTGAAAAATTACGAAGTTACCCGCTCTGGATATCTCATTTCGGTGTAAACCCTGCCATCCCAACAGCTGAACCTGGGAAAAAAATAGTTGGTTGTTTTGTTCACTCTTGGACGACTGGAGATTGCACATCGCTATGGCAGATATGGCAGTTTAGCTCCTGTGGAATCGCTCCTAAATATGGAGTGCCTGGTTCACGGCTAGATCTCAATGTTTATCGTGGCGAGGCTAGCGCCTTCCTTAAATTAACAAAGGGAATATGGGAACCGCTTCAAGGTGATTATCTACCGGTAAATGAGAGCTCCACAATTACAATCAAAGATGTGAAATCTAGTACCAGTAATAAAAAGGTAAGTATTGCTGCGGAGGTAAGGCGAGCAAATGGCCAACCAGTTGTAACCGGATCAATTGAATTTGCACTTGAGAGCATCAATGAAGGTGAGAGCGTTACCGTCTTTACCCAACAAGCAATCCGTGATGCAAGTGGTCTCTACACCCTATCGATGAAGGGATTTCCTGCTGGTATTTATTTTGGCGTTATCACCTTTAAAGACCCAACCGGTACCCATGCAACTTCATCTGCGCGAGTGGAATTTTCACTTACTCAAGGAGCTGAGATAATTCCTAAGCCTAAACCCAGCAAGAAGCCAGTTGTAAGAAATCCAACTCTTGATGGATGTAAAAAGCAGATAAGAATTTAGTTATTTCTTGATGAGGCTCAGAGTTAAAGCTGATCGCTCTCGCTCTATATGATCTAAATACTGATCAATAGCCTTTTTCTTCTCTGCTGGACTCCAGCCAAGAATTTTTGATGCAATAGATGCCACCTCTTTGACCAGTGATTGCCCATGATCTGCGCTCTCAAAACCAATTCGAGTTCTCCGCTCAAAAATATCTTCCAAGGTGATGGCCCCTTCTTCTCTGAGGGCGTAATGAATCTCTACCTTAAGGTAGGCAAGATCAGGAGAGATTGGCTCAAGCAGATCCTTTGACCCCAGACCAAAATTAAGAATATTAAGCATCTCACTTCCATATCGATCTAGAAGGTGTCGAGCGCTCTTTTTTGTAATTCCAAATTGGGATGCGATGTTGCCAAGGCTATTTTCAATGGCAAAATAACCATCTGCTCCAAGTAATGGAATCTTCTCAGTATTGGAATCAGGGACAATTCTTCGCAACTCTGCAGCGGCTATATCTACCGCATCTTCAGCCATGATTCGATAGGTGGTGTATTTTCCACCAGCGATACTGACAAAACCTGGTACTGGTCGATCAACAATATGTTCGCGCGATAGCTTTGTTGTTGGCGAATCTGGGTTTGCTGAAATCAGTGGTCGAAGCCCAGCATAAACTCCAATCACATCACTACGTTTTATTCTCGGTGAGAGAACTCGGTTTGCTTGTTTTAATATGTAATCGATATCTTCCTCTGAGGCGATAGGGCTATCTGGATCATCGTGATACTCAGTATCTGTCGTTCCAACAATCCATTTACCAAACCATGGAATGATAAATAAAACTGATACCTTTGTTTTAAGAATGATCCCAGCTTGAGAGGAGATAACATCTCCGCCCAGGACGATATGAGATCCTTTACTCATCCGTACTTGATAACCTTGTTTTATTCCAAATTTCTCATAGAGGCTATCGGTCCAGACCCCACCTGCAAGAACTGTAACTTTTGCTCTAACATCAAAGGCTTTCTCGCCTCTAGGTTGAATCTTCACTCCGGTAACTTTCTTACCATCTCTTAATAGATCAACCACCTCCGTATATGTGGCGATTTTTGCACCATATTTTTTGGCCGTACGGGCAATCATCATTGTATGTCGCGCATCATCTACCTGTGCATCGAAATATTGAATACCGCCAGTTATAAGATCAAGACGTAGGCTCGGTGCAATCTTGGCAATTTTTTTCTGATCAAGATGTTTATGCCAAGGTAGAGCTCGTTTAAATCCCCGTAGTACGTCGTAGAGCGCCAACCCTGCCCCTACATAAGTTCGCTCTCTAACCTTCTGGGTTAAGGGATAGAGAAAGCTCACCGGTTTTACTAAATGCGGGGAGAGCGTTGTAACCATCAACTCTCGCTCTTTTAACGCCTCTTTCACCAGGCGAAAGTCATACTGTTCTAGATAGCGAAGTCCGCCATGGATAAGTTTTGAAGACTTTGATGATGTTCCCGATGCAAAATCTTTTGCTTC
>JAQCKU010000096.1 GCA_027592195.1 Actinomycetota bacterium | reverse complement strand
TTATACTGATTGGGCCACTGCGTTGCAATAGTTGTTTCCATCCCTGTTCCTATACCCGCATCACCTCTCAGTTCACTTTCAAGTTCGCTAGCAGCGTTAAGAGCCCAGTTAGGATTTCTCAGTAATTCACGTCCCAACATAACTGCATCAGCTGCTCCGGTTTGAATAATCTCATTTGCATGGCGAGCTGAGGTGATCAGACCTACCGCCGCTGTTGGCATTCCGCTTACCTCTTTAATCTCTCTGGCAAAATCAACTTGATAACCTGGAGATAATGGATATGAAACATCGGTTTTAATTCCCCCGGATGAGCAATCCATAAGGTCAACTCCGAGTCCGATGAGCTCGCCAGCCAACCTTGCGCTATCTCCTACTTTCCATCCATCTTCCATCCAATCATCGGCAGAGATCCGAAGAAAGAGTGGATGGGTTGCAGGCCACACTTCTCGGATCGCAGCAGTAACCTCTTTGACAAATCGAGTCCGATTTTCAAAACTTCCACCATATTCATCGCTTCGCTTATTTGTCACAGGTGAGAGAAATGAGTGGACCAGGTATCCATGAGCGCCATGGATCTCCACAACATCAAAACCTGCAGCCAGTGAATTAACCGCTGCCTTTCTGTAATCCTCAATGATCTCTTTGATCTCGGTTGTAGTTAAAGCATGGGGAACAGGTAGATCACCGAAAGCCACCGCTGAAGGAGCGCTAGGAAGCCAACCACCTTGATCGATTCCAACGTAATCTTGACCCTGCCAAGGCGAAGTTGTTGATCCCTTCTGGCCAGCGTGCCAGAGTTGAATGCCAATTTTTGAACCTTGAGAGTGGGTGAATTCGACAATTCGTCGCCACGCATCGACTTGGCTCTGATTCCAAATTCCAGTATCCATCAATGTGGAGCGTCCCAGTGGAGAGATGCCAGTTGCTTCGGTCATAAGAAATCCCACTCTGCGCATTGCGTACTGAGCTAAGTGGGCGAAGTGCCAATCATTGGGCATTCCATCTTTAGCTGAATACATACACATGGGCGAGAGCCAGATTCGATTAGGAATCTCGAGATCTCGAAGCTTAATGGGGGTAAAGAGGTTGGCCATATCGCCACTATACCGCCCCCGCTACCCCTAACTACATCTAAGTTCGATCCCTGGATTCGATACCTAAGTTTGATACCGGAGTGTCACCAAATTTGATCCCGACCTAACAATTGATAACAATTTAGAAGAATTAATGAGAAATTCTTGGAGTAATTTTTGAGTGATTCACTCTATAGTTTGCTCATGAGTACATTAAACGAAGCAGGCCAACATGTAGTTGTCGCTGCGGATGAGTTGGCTAAAGTCATTACCCCACTTCTTGATCTAGATTGGGAGAGTAAAACTCCTGATTTAGATTGGACCCAATCCCAGACTGCCATCCATACCATGAGAGCTTGTCTTGAATACTCATCTCAAGTTGTCGGGAAAAAAATGGATTCCTACCAGCCAGTTCTTATTGATAAAAAAGAGATTGCAAAACCTTCTGATTATCCTCTGATGATTCAGACAGCAGCCCGAAACCTTCAAAAAGTTGTTGCTATGGCAGATATTAATGATCGCGCATGGCATACAGCTGGCGTATCTGATCCCATTGGATTTGCTGCTATGGGTGTTGTTGAAGTAAGTGTTCATACCTACGATCTTGCTCTTGGCTTTGGCGTTGAATTCACACCACTAGATCTTCCTTGCGAATTCGCTATTAAGCGTCTCTTTGCTGACACCGTTGATATATCAAATCCTGATTTCTACAAGAAAAGTTATGGTGAGCAGATGCTCTGGTATGCAGGCCGAATCTCCTTAGCAGATCAAAAACGGCGAGAAGGCTGGCGCTGGAATGGACTCGTTCGCTAAAAAACTTCTCCTCTAATCTTTCTCTGCTACCTCGGTATTTGATTTCCAGACTCGATTACCGAGGTAGAAAAAGACAACTGAAAGTATTAAAAGTGGCAAGATCATCCCAGCAAATGCGCTGGTCTCTTTACCTTCAATGAGATAGCCAAATGCCGGTGGGAATGCAAAGCCACCTCCCATAATTGCCAGCATTAATAAGGTTGTTCCACCTGGAAAATCAGGGGTTTTGCGGGCAACCCAACTGGAGGTATTGGGAAAGATCGGACCTAGAAAAAGTCCTGCGGTAACGAGTGTTATCAAGGGAAATTGGTCGCTCTGCCAGGTGATCATTAATGGGATAAGCGCCATCGCAATCATCGAAACAACAATTTTCTCTGGCTCCACTCGTGTTGAAAGCCAAACACCTAGGAATCGACCAGCTGTAAAAAGTGCATAAAAAATTGAGCTAAAGAAAGTTCCAGTCTCCAAAGTAAATCCGCTATTGACTGCCACTGTTGGTAGCCAGGCAGCGATTGAATTCTCTAAACCTGAGTAAAAAATTACGCCAAATATGACAAGAAGAAGTGGCCAAGGTCTACTCTTTTTAAATGATCCAGTTTTCTCTGGTTTAAATCTCCATTTAGCATCAGCAAGAAACCATGTTGTAATAAATGAAGTAGTTATCGAGGTGATAACAATCGCTGGAATATTTCTTGCTCCAAGAATTGCAATGGAAAGTGGCCCAGCCAGTGCGCCAACGCCGGTTGCAGCGCTCACTACATTCATTCGAAAATGGCTTGCATTGGCAGATCGGGTGATAAGAAAGAGAAAAGTAATTCCAGTGGCGCCATATCCAAACCCACCTAAAGCGGCAAAGAGCGCGAGGATCACTACCGAGGAGCTAAAAAAAATTCCGGTAAAGCCGATCAAAGTAAGGGCAATGCCACCTTTAACAAAAAATTGTAAATCTTTCTTTCTGCTGGCTAACTGAACTGATATCGTTCCTAATAAGGTATGAAAGAGAAATATTCCGTAGAGAACTCCTGCAGTAGAAATTGGAATATCCCTGGTATCTGAAAGATATGGAACAATCGCGCCCCAACAGGTACTGGTAAATCCCATCATTACAAAAGCAGTGGTAACTTGAATGAAACCTTTTTTTGTTAACTCTCTCGCCTGGCTCACGGGCGCCACCATAAACCCTCAAGACCATATTCGAGCCCATATTCGAAGCCGTATTCGATGAGTGCGTCACCTCGAATTTACATGGACTTCGAAAACGAAATTAGATTACAAAAGTTCCTGCCATATCTCGTTCCGCTTTTGCAGCAAGGTCAGTGGTAACAAGGCTATTTGCACCGATCTTTGCCCCATCTCCTACCAAGACATTTCCTAAAACTCTAGCGCCCGATCCAATAATCACCCGGTTGCCAATTGTGGGGTGGCGTTTACCTCGATCTTGCGATCTCGCCCCGAGAGTCACATCGTGATAAAGCATCACATCATCCCCAATGATCGTGGTCTCCCCGACAACAACGCCCATCCCATGATCAATGAAAAATCGTCTTCCAATTTT
>JAQCKU010000095.1 GCA_027592195.1 Actinomycetota bacterium | reverse complement strand
CATAAAAAGTTGTTGGTGACAATTACCTAGATCGGGTAAACAACTAATTGCGACAGAGCGAGCGCGTCATACGGCCAAAATCAATAGTTCGACGTTGGGTGAGATTTCGTCGTTGGCAGCAGAACATAGGTAAAAGGATAGATAGCAAGGAGAGAGAAAGCGACTTGCAAGTTGTTTGCAGGTGTTTGCAGGCTAGATCAGCAGCGCATCGATCGCTTCAAGCAGTTGCGCCCGTTTAGGCGCCCCGATCGCTCGCCCCTTCTCTATCCCATTTCGATCGAGAAAGAGCGTAGTTGGGGTGGATCGAATATCTAATTTTCGAACCAGCTCTAGATGAGATTCTGCATCAATATCGATATGAGCAACCCCTTCAAGGCCTTCAATCACATCGGTAATTAAAACCCGGGTTGCCCGACATGGAGTGCAGAAAGCCGATGAAAATTGGAGCAGGCTCGCACGCGTACCCAGTTCCTGCCCGATCACTGCAGAGGTAAGCGCCCCGCTATCGCCTCGAGATGAGCGCTTCACCTTTCCTCGCGATTGCCGGTACCAGAGACCATAACCAGAGGCGATCGCAAAGATTAAGATCGCAATAAGGGTTGGATCAACACTTTCCACATAGGTAACCTTACCTACTTATGGCACGCATCCTCCTACTGACCAATACCCGCGGAGCAAGCGCGGAGGTACTGCCTGCCCTAGCCCTTCTCCAACATCAGGTCCGAATCCTGCCGGCAGAGGGATCTATCTTGGTTGATATTCCAGAAGTTGATTGTCTCTTTCTCGATGGTCGCCGCGATCTTCCGGCAGTGAAATCGCTCTCGAAATTATTGGTCTCAACAGGTATCGGTTGTCCGCTGATTCTTATTACAACAGAAGGTGGCCTCTCTGCCCTCTCTGTTGATTGGGGATTTGATGATGCAATCCTTGATACTGCAGGACCTGCAGAAGTTGAGGCGCGAATCCGGCTAGCAATTGGAAAGCTGCAAGCAGCAAGAATTGAAACAGATCCCACAAGTGGTGAGATCCGAAGTGGTGATGTCGTTATCGATGAGAAGAGCTACACCGCAAAAATAAAAGGGAGAGCTCTTGATCTCACCTTTAAAGAATTTGAACTTTTAAAATATCTGGCCCAACATCCAGGTCGAGTCTTTACCCGCTCGCAACTTCTCCAAGAGATTTGGGGCTATGATTATTTTGGCGGAACTCGAACTGTTGATGTTCATATCCGAAGACTTCGATCTAAACTTGGCCCAGAATTTGAAGCGATCATCGGAACAGTACGCAACGTTGGTTATCGCTTCTCAACAAATCCAAAGGAAAACTCAGTTATAGATTCACTGACGTGAAATTTCTTCAAGAGCTCACACCGCAGAGCCTTCAGGGCGCAATCGATCTCATTACAAAAACAACAGATCATGATGGAATCCCTCCCGTCTCAGAACATGTTCTTCTCCACCTTCGCCACGGCGGTGATAAAAATGATCGCCATATCGTGGTTGAAGATGGCGGAAAGATCGTTGGGTATGCCCATCTTGATCTCACCGATCAGGTAGAAGGCCCAAGTACTGAGCTATTAATTGATCCTGCCTATCGATCCCAAGGCCTTGGCAGCGAGCTCTTGCGCGAGGTAGAAAAGATTGCAGGAGATCGACTTCGGCTCTGGGCCCATGGTGATCTGCCAGGCTCCCAGAAGTTAGCGAAAAAGGGTGGATTTGAGTGGATCAGAACTGTTGCCCAGATGCGAAGAACTCTTACCGAGGCCCTTCCAGAAATTACGATCCCTATCCGCACCTTTAAGGTGGGCAGCGATGAGAAAGAGTGGCTGGCTCTCAATAATCGCGCCTTTATCAACCACCCAGATCAAGGCAAATGGAGCGAGCGCGATCTGGAGATTCGAAAGCAAGAAGATTGGTTTGATCCGCAAGGATTTTTTATCGCAGAAGTTGATCAAAAGATGTCAGGATTTTGTTGGGTCAAAATTCATGGTGGAAAGGCGCACTCTCATGCCCACTCCCACTCAAATTCTCCATCACAAACACAATCAACTTCACAATCAAGTTCACAGTTCAACGGTGAGAGCCAAGACCCAACCGATCTTCATGGCCACGATCCAATCGGTGAGATTTATGTGATGGGCGTTGATCCAGTATTTCATGGAAGAGGTATTGGACGAGCAGTTGTCCTCGCCGGTCTTCGCTATATGAGAAATAAAGGAATTTTCTCTGCGATGTTATATGTGGAAGCAGATAATCGCGATGCCATTAAGCTCTATACAAAAGTTGGTTTTACCGAGTGGGGACGTGATATTCTCTATCGAAAGAATTAACTCTTTTTAAAAAGTGTCAAAGATAAAAAGCGCCTCAATGTAATGATCGCCTGTAATCCCTAAATTAGCTGCATCTGGCGGGGCGCTCTGTGGTTCAACACAGATTCCATCGCTATCTTCGTTATAGATAACCCACCATGGCGCATCGGATTCAATCGAAAGCTGAAGGGTATTACCCCAACTTATTTTTGGAACTCCCTGCATCTGCGTAAAAGCATCATCCCACGGCCCGCTACTAGGTGAAATCAACTCACCAGTGGGCATCCCATCACTTCCCCGCTCCAACATCTTGGCTGCGCTAAATTCCAACTCGGCAAGATCTCCGGTATCAAGCTCTCGGGTAAACCAGGGATGAAGCCCCACCCATGCCGGCAGTTCACACTTTCCGCCATCGTATTGAAGGCTCCAGCGAAGTGCGTTATCTAAAACTTCAATCCGTTGTTCCACACTTGCGCCAAGGTAGGGATAGGGAAGTTCTAGCCGCGCTGCACCTTTCCCTAACTCTTGCCAACCATCAAATAACCCAAAACCATGGAGAGCATGTGGCGGATCAAGATTTACCGGCAGTTGAAATTCATTTCCCGCACCATCGATAACAATTCCATCACGGATCCGTCCTGCCCACGGCGCCATCGAGAAACAACCCCAATTAGTTAAACCACCACGGAAGGGAACGGTGAGCTCATGTTCTCTAAATAAAAGCGATGAGATTCGAGCACCTTGATCTAAATCAATAGCGATCGATATCTCGCCATCTTCAATGTATTGCATCAGATCCCTTCCCGAAAAACTTTGGCCCCAGGGCCATCCTGCCCTACCTTTGCACCATGGCACTTCTCAATAAAACTGAGCTCGATATTTATCCACTCTGCCTTGGCGGCAATGTCTTTGGCTGGACCGCAGATCACGATAGCTCCATCCAGATCCTGGATACCTTCAGCGAGTTAGGTGGAAACTTTATCGATACCGCCGATGTCTACTCAGAATGGAATGAGGGCAATATCGGTGGCGAGAGCGAGCGAATTATCGGCAGTTGGATCAAATCCAAGAAAAATCGAAGTGATATCATCATTGCAACAAAAGTTGCGAAATATTCAGAGAGAAAAGGCCTCTCCCCAGCAAATATCAACGCCGCTGTCGATGAATCCTTGAAGAGGCTAGGCAGTGATTACATCGATATCTACTA
>JAQCKU010000094.1 GCA_027592195.1 Actinomycetota bacterium | reverse complement strand
ATATGAACTGCATGAAAAACACGATTACCGATATCAATAATCGCGCCTGGGTTCATCACATTCCACGCTTAATGATCTTAAGTAACTTCGCACTTATCGCTGGAATTAATCCCCAGCAATTTCTCCAATGGATGAGAGAGGTTTTCATTGATGCCACAGATTGGGTGATGGTTCCAAATGTAATTGGTATGGGGGTACATGCCGATGGTGGAATTATGATGACAAAGCCCTACGCGGCAGGGGGCGCCTATATCTCAAGAATGAGCACACACTGCAAAGGTTGTTTCTTTGATCCAAAGAAGCGCACCGGCGATGACGCCTGCCCTTTTACAACTCTCTATTGGGACTTTCTCGATCGACATCGCCAGCAGTTTCAAGGAAATCACCGGATTGCTCAACAGCTATTTGGCCTTGATCGACTTAAAGATTTAGATGAAGTTAGATCAAGAGCAAAGGATGTGCTTAAGAAACTAGATCAAGGAAAACTTTAACGGGGACAGCTGCAGATCTGATCTTGGCTTACTCCCGCAAGAGCTTCGGTGATATGTTCCCCGCAACCCTCCCAAGTCCACTTACTACAGAGGCTACATTTAACTCTGCTACACATTTCTAGACCTACCCTCTCTTAAATAGTTTGGCGAAGAATCCCGGCTCTTTTGGATCATTTTGATGTCCCTGACATCTCTGCGATGCTGGAACTGAGCGCATTACCTCTTTAACATGTTGGCCACAACCAGACCAGGTGGTCTTGCCACATTTTCTACAACGTACCTGGCTACACATATCTATACCCCTACTTTCATCTGCTCAATCTGTGCTGGCGAATTACTCCATAGGTGATATCCCCCGTCGAGATTTACTGCTTCATAACCTAAATTCTTCATAAGTAGCGTTGCGCTATGGCCGCGTTGACCAACCTGACAGGTGATTAACACCTTCTTAGCTTTGATCTCGCTATGGCGCTCTCGCAGTTGATCTAATGGAATATTTATCGAACCTGGAATTACCCCACGGGCGAATTCATCTTCATTTCGCACATCTAGCAAGATATATCCAGCCTCTAGATATTTATCTATCTCATTCCACTGCGCACTTTGAGTAAGGCCAGAGATGATGTTTTCCGCGATATATCCGAGCATATTAATTGGATCTTTCGCGCTGCCATATGGCGGGGCGTAAGCCAGCTCTAGATCTGCTAATTCAGGTGCAGTTATTTTCGATCTAATTGCAGTGGCAATCACATCAATTCGCTTATCAATTCCATCTCGCCCAATTGCTTGGCCTCCAAATATTTCACCACTTTTTGGATCAAAGATCAGTTTTATCGCCATAGTAGATGCCCCGGGGTAGTAACCAGCGTGAGAACCTGGATGGGTGTGAATCACTCGATAATCTCGTTTTGCAGAGATAAGGCGCTTTTCATTCCAACCTGTTGTGGCAATTGCCAAGTCAAAGACTTTGACAATAGCGCTTCCAATAGTTTTTACTTCCCTAACTTTTCTGCCATTGATGTGATCTGCAATAACTCGTCCTTGACGATTTGCGATATTAGCAAGTGGCACCAGGCTTAGATTGTTATCAAGGGCATCAATTTTCTCTGTGGCATCTCCTGCAGCATAGATATCTGGATCGCTGGTGAGATTGAATTTATCAACAACGATTCCTCCCTTAACTCCTATCTTTAGCCCAGCATCTGATGCAAGAGAGGTTTCAGGTTTTACTCCAATAGCTAGAATGACTAATTCTGCAGCGATACATTGTCCGTCATTTAAGCAAACTTCTCGCTCCGTAATTTGAGATGCAGAGAGACCAAGATATAGATCGACTCCATTAGTAACCATCTCTTTATTGACCAGATAAGCCATCTCAGGATCTAGCGGCGCAAGAAGTTGGCTAGATGCTTCAACTATGGAGGTCTTAATGCCTTGATGAACTAAATTCTCTGCCACTTCAACCCCGATAAATCCGCCGCCTATTACAACTGCGCTGGCCGGTTTTGTGGCAACCTGACTGAAAATCTTCTGGGTATCCTCAACACTTCTAAGGCTTAAAGCCCTCTCGATACCCGGAATTTGAGGGCGAATTGGCGCTGCCCCAGGGCTTAATATCAATTTGTCATAGCTTAGAAGATAACTCTCTTTGGTTGTGAGGTTTTCAACAAGGAGAGTCTTATTCTCTCTATCTATTTTTACCCCTTGAGAATTGATGCGTACATCAATATTAAAGCGCTGTTTTAAACTCTCTGGGCTCTGTAGGAGCAAAGAGCTCTCATCTTTAATTACTCCACCAATGTAATAAGGCAGCCCACAATTGGCATAGGAAACATAGCCACTCTTTTCAATAACAATTATCTCGGCGCTCTCATCGAGTCGACGTAGACGAGTCGCAGCTGACATTCCACCTGCTACTCCCCCAACAATTACAATTCTATTCACTTAGTTTCAGCTCCAGCTCGAGCCAATTCAGCAAATCCGCCTTTGTTAAAATTTATTAGATATGTAAATCCAGCATCAGACATCTTGCCTGATGCAATTGTAGAACGATTGCCACTTCGACAGTAGATGGCATATGTAACTGACTTATCAAGTGCAACTAACTCTGCCTCAAATGATGAGGAGTTAACATCGATATTGACCGCTCCTAGGAGATGGCCTGCATTAAATTCATCTGCAGTTCTGACATCAACAATTACTACCCCTGGCTCTTGAATCTTTTCAATGAACTCACTCGCTCCAACATTTTGTGCAACGCCAGAGCTAGCACAAGCAGCTAGCGTGAAAGCGAGCGCTAATAGCAAACCTATTTGTTTAATCTTCTTCATTCTCTCTACCCTCGCTAGGCCAGACTTAAGAATAGTTTCTGTAGTTTTTCACTTATCTCATCACGATTTCTAGAGCCATCGGTGATGCACTCCTTAAGCGAGGATGAAATCAAAGTAAAGGCAGCAGTATTAACAGCCTTATTCACAGCGGCGATTTGATGGACAATCTCTTGGCAATCTCTGCCCTCTTCGATCATCTTGATAATCGCTCCAAGCTGGCCATTGGCGCGCCTTAAGCGGTTTAAGACCTCTTTGATCTGATCTTCATCTCTTAATACATGGCTTAAATCTGCTTTAGCCATAAAGCCACCAACTTCCTCTAGCGTTGAAACTTCCCTTTACGCCGTGAGATTAATATACCCCCCAGGGTATGTCAACTACCGATCCAACCTGAGTTTTCTCACGCTAGCCCTGGTCTATCTCATAACTCCAGAGATCTAAATCATCAAGATTTACCGGCTTAAATCCTTTGGCCTCTAGGGCGCTAGCAATCTGTGCTCGATGCTCAGTTGCATGGTGGATGCTTTGAGAGAGAATCGTGGAGCGCCATCTTTTAACAAGGTTTCCTGAATAGTTCTTAAATTCAAGTAGCTCATCATCTAGCTTTGCAGACTCTAGAAGAGCAGCATCGATAGCTGCGGCCTGCTTGGCAAGTGCTTCCAAATCAGCAATTTTCTCTATCTCTTGAATTGCCTCTCCAGGAACCTCAGGGCGTT
>JAQCKU010000093.1 GCA_027592195.1 Actinomycetota bacterium | reverse complement strand
CACATCAATATTGGTTGATACTCCTTCGCTGTAGGAGCCTTTTAATAACTCACCTACTCCACAGGCAAACTCAACAACTTCAAGCCCTCGAGTCACCTCTCCAAGCGCATCTGAGAGCACCTTTCCATGTTCTAGCGTAATGAGTGCTGCGATCTCTTCTTTCTTGCTATTGAGAAGTTCTCGAAATGCAAATAGCACGCTCGTTCTTTTAGCAATAGAGGCGCCTTTCCATTCATTAAATCCTTTGACTGCAGCTGCTACCGCCTGATCGACTAATTCAATTGAAGCAAATTCAACCGTCGCGGTCTGCTCGCCAGTTGCAGGGTTAAAAACCTCACCGCTTCTACCGCTTTTATTAGGTTCTGTAAAAGATCCATCGATGTAGTGGGTAATCTGCTTCATATCAACTCTTCTCATAATATTTATCGATCGCGTCAAAGGCCTTATCCATTATTGCAATACCCTCCATAAATTCGCGCTCGGATATGTTACAAGGTGGAACAACATGGATTCGATTAAAATTATTAAAAGGCATCAGACCATTTTTCTTACATTCAGATACAAAGAGATTGATCGCCTCGCTCGATTGTCCATAAGGTGCCAACGGCTCTCTACTCTGGCGGTTCTTAACAAGATCAAGAGCCCAGAAAACCCCCACTCCACGGACCTCACCGATAACTTGATGTCTCTGCGCTAAATCACGAAGCGCTGGGCCGATAACCCGCTCCCCCAAATCTTGCGCGTTCTCTACAATTTTCTCTTCTTTCATCGCATCAATGGTTGCTACTGCAGATGCGCAGGCGAGTGGATGACCAGAATAGGTAAGTCCGCCAGGAAAGACCTTCTCATCGAAGGTTGCTGCAACTTCCTCTGAAATAACAACTCCACCTAAAGGTACATAACCAGAATTAACACCTTTCGCGAAAACTAAAAGATCAGGCTCTACCGATGAATGTTGATAGCCAAACCATTTTCCGGTCCGACCAAATCCTGACATAACTTCATCGGCAATCCATAAGATTCCATATTTATCAGCGAGCGCCCTAACGCCTTCAAGATATCCCTTCGGGGGAATTAAAACTCCTGCGGTTCCTACTACTGATTCAATGAGAATTGCAGCAATCGTATTTGGCCCCTCAAAAATAATGACTTCTTCTAAATGCTTTAAGGCGCGTTCACATTCTTCTTCCTCATTTTTTGCCCAGAATGAGGAGCGGTATAGATAAGGGCCAAAAAAATGAACGTGGCCATAAGCGTATTCATTTGGCCATCTTCTTGGATCTCCCGTTGCTGTGATAGCTGAAGTTGTATTGCCATGATAAGAGCGATAGAAGCTTAAAATTTTATGTTTATGGGTATGAATTCGCGCCATTCTGATTGCATTCTCGACCGCATCTGCACCGCCATTGGTGAAAAAAACTTTCTGATGTTTCTCTCCTGCCAATTCTGTAATTCGCTTAGCAGCCTCTCCCCGAGCGGCATTAGCAGCTTGTGGCGCAACTGTTGTTAGTAACTCTGCCTGATCCTGAATTGCTTTAACAACTTTAGGGTGTTGGAATCCAATATTTGTAAAGACTAGTTGGCAAGAAAAATCTAGATATCGATTTCCTTCGAAATCCCAAAAATATGAACCCCGCCCGGTTGCAATCGGCAGTGGTGAGATAAGAGATTGGGCAGACCATGAATGAAAAACATGTGCTCGATCAAGATCAAATACTTCTTGCCCCTTAGCTGGATTGGCTGCAATAGGTGGCTCGCTATGGGTTGACATGGTATTAATCTAGCCAGAGTTTGATCTGATATCACCCATTAAGAAGAAATAGTTACCAAGGAACGATTTGATTATCTTCCCAGAGAAGGCCAGTTTGATCGGTGCCTGGGGTAAAAGCTCTTGTGGCGAGCCAGATTGCCGTCTGCGCACCTTCTTCAGCACTTCTTGGCGCATCAGCTCCACCCATATCTGTCCGAGAATGGTTAGGGCAGATCGCATCAACAAGTAGCCCTCTCGATCCAAGACCAGTCTCATGTGCAAGATTTCGAACCAGGGCATTAACGCCAGATTTTGATATTCGATAAGGGGCAAGACCACCGGTATTACCTGGCCCCGACATCCGGCCAAGACATGCAGAGTAGATAACAATTCTTCCATCCCGCACATTTGCCATCTCTTGGCCAATGACATTAACAATGGTAAAGACTGAATCTAAATTGGTGCTCATCACTCTTCGCCATTCTGATGCATCACTTTTTAAAGTCTTTGACATCTTTGCGCTCATAACGCCATGTCCAATAATTAAGACTTTTGGCAGTCCAGAGTCTTTTTCATATTTTCGTACGATCTCAGATAATCGGTTTCCTACCTGATTCATCTTCTCAATTGTTGTAGCTTCAAAATCGATTCCCTCTCCAAAGGCGGTAGGAAGAACGGTGCCATCACCTGCAAGATCGGCTGATGGAAATTTTTCATTGATAAGAGTTGCTGCGCTAGCTACTCGCTCAGGATCTCTACCAATTAAAACTACTCGAAAGCCTTTAGCCGCTAACCCCTCTGCCGTTGCAAAACCAAGACCTCTTGAGCCTCCAGTGATAATTGCCAGTGGCTTGCTCACATCTACTCCTTTGCAGATCAGATCACTCTCGATCACATGTTCAGGAGGCGAACAATGCCCTTCGCCTCATCTATCTGAGCCAATCTTCCTTTTTTATCAGCTCTGGCGCATCTTAAAAGCGCCCTCCTACCCCGAGTATCTGGCCCATCTCTGGCCCATCTTCAGCAGATGAGCGGTCAATTGTGAGAAATTCTCGAAGGCGAACTGAGAAGCCCACTTCTCACAATTTGGGCGCAGGCTCAAGAAGTAGCAAGGAGTAGATAGTCTTACCCCCTGTGAGCGGCAATTTTGGCACCAACGACTGGCTCGTTGAAGAGATGTATGAAAAATTTCTATCCGATCCCAATTCCGTTGAACCTTCATGGCGAGATTTTTTTCGCTCTGCAGATTTCAAAGCTGCAGATTTCTCTGCGAGCGCAACTGGTCAAGGAATTCAAGGCGCTCGACCAATAGTTGGTGCGCCAAGGGGTGGGACGCCACCAATACCAAAAGCAAAGGTTCCACTTCCACCGATCAACCAACCAGTTGATCTAGTAGTTAATCCAGCGAAAGCGACTCAGACGACTTCTGTGAATGAAAATCCAAAGAGTAATGAAAATTTAAATGTGAGCACGGGCAGAGAAGAAAACAGTCAAGCTAGCGCACCAATAGATTTCATACCACAGCAAACACTCTCTCAACCAAAGAGTGATCTTGCACCTTTGCCTGCTGATCCCATCTCCCAACCAGTGAAGACTATTCAAACTCCAGCAGCTGCAAAGGTAGAGCCTATCCGCGGAGTTGGAGCGAGAGTTGTAGCTAGCATGGAGGCATCACTTGCTGTGCCAACTGCAACATCGGTCAGGGCTATTCCTGCAAAATTACTCATTGATAATCGGACAGTAGTCAATAATCACTTGAAGAGAGCTCGTGGTGGAAAAGTTTCATTTACCCACCTCATTGGATAT
>JAQCKU010000014.1 GCA_027592195.1 Actinomycetota bacterium | reverse complement strand
CTCATGAGATCAGCCATCACCGAAATCAGCCCAGACTCGCCCTATCGCAGAGAGTGAACTCTTTTGGTGTTCGCATTCTGAACAAGCTAAGGAACTTCTCAGGGTTATTATCTGCCTTTCCTATATAGAAATCTGACTTTATATGTCAGGATTTCGCATTCAACTCTGAGAGTGGAGGTAAATCGGTGGCTGCCGATCTTCAAGGAACTACTTTGATGTCTCTTCGCGGCATTCGAAAATCATTTGGCTCATCAGAAGTTTTACACGGTATTGATTTAGATATTACAACTGGATCGCATACCGTTATTTTTGGTCCATCCGGTTCTGGTAAATCGACAGTACTTCGTTCAATGAATTTATTGGAAGAACCAGATGAAGGTTTGGTGAATTTTTTAGGTGTGGAATACGGACCAGGTTTAAATGGAGCGAAAGTGAAGCGCGCTAGAGCAATTGATCTACGCAGACAAGTTGGAATGGTCTTTCAACAATTTAATCTCTTTCCGCATTTAACCGCTGTAGATAACATCGCCCTCTCGGTTCATTCTGTTACAGGAAAATCCAAGAGTGAGTCTCGTGAGCGAGCAGCTATTGAGTTAAAAAAAGTTGGACTACTAAAGTGGGCTCTCAATTTTCCAGGTCAACTCTCTGGCGGCCAGCAACAAAGAGTGGCGATTGCACGGGCACTGAGCCTTGACCCTAAATTGATGTTATTTGATGAACCGACTTCTGCCCTCGATCCTGAACTTGTTGGCGAAGTTTTAGCAGTAATGCGCCAACTAGCAGAGAGTGGAATGACTATGGTTGTGGTTACCCATGAGATGAACTTTGCAAAAGAGGTTGGCGATCAATGCATCTTTATGGAAGAGGGAAATATCGTTGCCTCTGGTGGCGAAGATTTCTTTGATACCTGTGATAACGAACGCGCTCGCCAATTTATAGGATCGGTGCTCTAATGGAAGATAGACCTAAATTAAATTTTATGTGGTACTTGGTTTGGGAAAATCGAGATATCTTGCTCAAAGGATTGTGGACCGCCCTTAGCGTCTCTGTTACAGCGCTAGCGCTCTCACTTGTTGTTGGGTTGATCTTTGCGCTCTTAAAGATGAGTCGCTTTCAAGTTCTTCGCGGTATCTCCACTCTCTATGTCAATATCTTTCGAGGAATCCCAGCACTTGTCAGCGTTATCTGGGTCTACTTTGGCTGGTCCCTTCTTTTTGGTCGGAATTTCACCGTCTATCAGGCCGGCGTTATCGCTTTAACACTTCTCTATTCCTCATTCTTCTCGGAGATCTTCCGCTCTGCGCTCTTGGCAATTCATAAAGGCCAGAAAGAAGCCGGCCTTGCGCTAGGAATGAGCAGATGGAGAATTTTCCGATCGGTCATCATGCCGCAGGCGTTGAAAATTGCTATTCCTAATATTGGAAGTATGTTTATTGGAATGATCAAAGATACCTCCACCTTTACCGTAATTGGTTTGGCAGAAGTTGTCCAAGTTACCCAAAATCTTAACTCGGTCTATTTCCAGCCATTTGTCTTCTATACCGCAGCAGCCGGCCTCTATGTCGTTGTTGCCTTTGCAGTTGACTTCATCTTCCGCCTGATTGAAAGTGGATTTACCTATCCAAAACGAGGCACCATAACTAGATTTCTCACCCGCAGACGACGAGCTCATGTTGAAAGGTTGATTGAGATCAACTCGTAAACAGTTATCTGGGAGTGGGAATAAAAAACCATCCAAACGTTCGGAAGGAATATAAATGCGAAAGAAGTTATCACTTCTCGTTGCAGTAGCTATGTCCCTCACTGTGGCACTCACAGGAGCTAGCGCTGCATCAGCTAAAGAAGATACCTCCAAGCTCAATCTCGTAAAGCCAGGAAAACTTGTTGTGGGAATGACTTTACAGTTTGTGCCTCAGATGTACCTAAATAAACGCGGCAAGCCTGCGGGATACGACTATCAACTCCTACGAAGGTTATCAAAAGATCTCGGCCTCAAACTTGAGATCCGAAATATGGCTTTCGGTGGATTGATCCCTGGCCTTCAAGCCGGGCAATTTGACATGATCTCAGTTGGCCTTGGCAGAACTCCCGCGCGTGAACTCTCAATGAGCTACGCTGGCGAATACATGCCTTATGAAGCGCTCCTTGTTAGTAGGGTCGCTGATAAAACTCGACCAACTGTTGCTTCATGGAATGTGGCTGGAAAGAAAATCACTGCGCTGCAGGGATCTCTTGAAGCGGCAAAAGTGAAGGAAATGTTCCCTAATGCAACTCTCTTAGAGTTTCCAACACAAGATGGAGCAATTCTTGAGATCGTTTCTGGTCGTGCAGATGCGGGCATCATGGTAACTCCAGTTTTTGCTGGATATAACAAGAATAATCGAGGAATCCTCAAGCCAAATAAGCTCGATGAGCGAATTCGAGATTACTACGGCAATTGGACTGTTCAGCTAGGCAACGAAGCGCTTCAGACCCGCCTTAAGGAATGGCTCTGTGATAACGCGGAGTCTGGCTTCCTTGCAAAGACATTCCGTCGGGAAATGGGCTACAAGCAACCTCCTTTGCCTGCCTGCTCATAAGAGCCTAGCTAGATCAACCTTTCCCTGATCTTCAGCTCGTAAGTGGGCTTAAGATCAGATAGAGGTAGTAAGAGAAAATGATGGGCAACTCGGCTATCCGAGTTGCCCATCATTTAATTTCAATTCAGAAAGTTTTTCCCTTCCAACTTGTATATATTTAGAGGTATACCTCTTGAGGAGATAGAGAAATTATCCAAGAACCTTCCGGCTATCAAGAAAAAGATAGCTATGACGTAATCATCATTGGCGGTGGCCCAGCTGGCATGGCTGCAGCAGCTAGCGCTGCGCGTCATGGGGTGCAGGTTGCGCTGATTGATGAACGGACAACATTCGGTGGTCAGATCTTTAAAAGACTCGGTCCAGGTTTTCATTTAGCTGATCCAGCAGATCTTGGCAATGACTACTCTCGCGGCGCGCAATTAATTGAGGGTATTGATCATCGGCTCATTACCTTATTCAATGAAACGTTGGTTCTCACCATTGAAGGATCAACAGTTATCACTTCGCATCCTCGCTTTGGGGTTCGTAACTTTTCCTTCAATAATTTAATTGTTGCACCTGGCGCCTATGACCGTCCAGTCGTCTTTCCGGGCTGGACGCTACCTGGAGTTATGACAGCTGGAGCAGTTCAAACACTTGTGAAAACTCAACAGATCTCACCGGGACGGAAGATTCTCTTTGCCGGTAGCGGGCCGCTAGCTCTGGCATTTTCTGCCCAACTTATTAAATTGGGTGCTCCCGTTTATAAAGTATTAGAGAGCGCACCTTTCCCCTCACCACTCTCACTTGCCCGTCTTGCTCTCAATGTCGGCGGTAATTTAGATCTCGCAGCAGATGCGCTCCGTTACCAGAGCATTCTGTTAAAAAATCGAATTCCATTTCTCTATCGAAGAATTATTCTCAAGGCCGAAGGTGATGGCAGAGTCGAATCGGTAACCTATGGCAAAGTCGATCGCAATTGGAATCTAATCCCTGGAAGTGAGGTTTCTGAAAGTGTAGATACCCTCTGCATCGGCTATGGATTCTTCCCCTCTCATGAGCTACTCCGGCTTGTAGATTGCAGCTTCTCCTATGATGAGAATAAAGGTGGCTTTACTGTCGATAAGGATCGGTGGGGTCAGAGCAGTATCGAAGGAATATTTGCAGTTGGTGATGGCACGGGAGTGACTGGTTCTTACTCTGCAGTGGCTCAAGGATCTGTAGCAGGACTTCGGATAGCTCATCTTCAAGGTAAGTTAAGCGAGAGTGATCTTGAGAGAGCTGCCCGCCCCTTTCATCGAGAACTCGCCGCTCGAAATTCTTTTCAGAAAGCTCTCAACAAGGTCTATAGCATCAAGCCTGGAATTTATCGCCTTGCTGATAAAGATACCGTTATCTGTCGCTGTGAAAACATAAAGAAATCAGAGATTGATCCTATTGTTGAATCTACCGATGACCTCTCCGTTATCAAATCGTACTGCCGGGCAGGGATGGGGCTCTGCCAAGGACGAAATTGCCAGCGACAGATCGCTGCGATGATTTCAGAGAAACATGGAAAAGATTTATCCGAGATTAACTTTGCAACTCCACGATTTCCGGTTAAGCCAGTTGAGATCGGTCTAATTGCAGATCCATCGATACAAGAAGAAAAATATTTCATTACATGATCAACCAGAGTAACCCGCCATTTGTTCGTGAGCCTTTTCTCAAAGGGTATCTCTCTCATGAAAAAAACCTTTCACCGCTGCCTAAAGAGGTTGATGTACTGATCATTGGTGGTGGACTACTTGGCGCCTCCTTAAGTTACTACCTTGCCAAAGAAGGGGTTGAGGTTCTCTTACTCGAGCGTGATGAGATCAATCGTGAAGCTTCAGGAACAAATGCAGGAAGTTTTCATTTCCAGATTGCGCTCCATCAATTAACGCCCAATATGAGCGATAAAGAGAAATCTCGCCTTGCTGCTGAGGTGAAGCTTCAAGTTGATGCGGCAAAGTTATGGGATAACATTGAAAAAGAGCTGGATGCAGATCTTGGGGTCTTCTTCGATGGCGGAATCATGGTTGCTGAAAGCCAAGAAGAGATGCGGGTACTGAAAGATAAGGAGGAGATAGAAAATAGCGCAGGTTTAGAGAGCCATATTCTTACCGGTGATGAGATGCGAACTTTTGCTCCATATCTTGCACCAGATCTAGCAGGGATCGCTTTCTGTCCTCGAGAGGGCCATGCCAATCCCCTCTTAGTTACCCCAACGTATGCCTACCGAGCAATGGAGCTTGGTGCGCAGATTCGCACCGGGTGCGCAGTCCTCTCTGTTGAAGCAAATAGCTCAACCGGCGCATCACATCGATTTAAAGTGAAGACCAATCGCGGCGAGATTTACTGTCATCGAATTGTGAATGCGACAGGTGCCTGGGCTACTGATCTTTCTTCCCAACTTGGGCTCAACCTCCCTATGGGGCTTAGTGGCCTTCATGTTAATGTGACAGAGCCTCGCGAGTACTTTCTGAAATCGATGATTCAACATATTGGCAGACGTCTTACTTTAAAACAGACCCATAACAACACATTTATTATTGGTGGCGGCTGGCCTTCACATCCTGAAAGCTACCCGAAGCGTTACTCCAACTATTGGTCCTCCACCACTGGAAATTTAGCGGTGGCGCTACGGGTGCTTCCTATGCTTAAAGATGTCAAGCTTTTGCGTACTTGGACCGGAGTCTGGGCGTATACCAAGGATTTTAAACCTATTCTGGGTGAATCTTCAAAGGTCCCTGGTTATCACGTCGCCATGGTTCCAACGGGTTTTACTCTCGGCCCCATGGTCTCTCGGATGCTTGCCGAATATATCTCAGCTGATAAACCAATTCATAATATTCCTCAAGAATTTAGCGTTGATCGAGAAGTTTTAAAATAATAAATAAATAATGAAAATGCAGCGAAAAATCTAGTTAGGGGAGCTATGGATCGCAATTCTGTCGACTGGAAAGGCTACTGGCCTGCCTGTCCAACTCCATTTAAGACCAATGGAGAGATTGATTTTGAAAGTTTTGATAAGTTGTTGGATTGGTATCTCGATCGAAAGATGCAAGGTCTCTTTATCAACGGTACGACCGGTGAATGGTTTGCACAGAGCCACCAAGAGCGAAAAGAGATTGCCAAATTTGTTGCAGATAAAGTCGCTGGCCAGATCCCAATAGTTATAGGGATAACAACCTTTACTGCAAAAGAATCGATTGAACTTGGCGAGCATGCAATGAGCGTTGGCATCTCAGGGGTCTGCTCTTCTGCTCCTGCCTACGCTAAAACTCTCCCCCACGAAACCGTTGCTTACTTTGAAACGCTCTCATCAGGGCTCCAAGCGCCCATCATGATCTACAACTGGCCTCATGGATCTGGAATTGAGATCTTTGGTGAGCTAGCTGATCGCCTTGCTGATATTGAAAATATCGTTGCTCTCAAAGATAGCACCCCCAATGGTGAGCAATTTAAAGAGACGGCAAAACTTCTTCTCGATCGAGTCCGGATCTTTGGCAACTTTATGGTTCCTGACAATCTTGATTTCATGTTGGAGCATGGTGGAGATGGAACAATCGGCGGTGGAAGTATCTTTGGTCTGCCTGATTCACTCTATTGGGAGCAGGTATGGAGCGGTGATCTGGAGTCAGCAAGAGCCCATGCCCGAGCAAATCAGACCCTACAAGAGGCGCTATGGCTACCTGGGGGTTGGGCAGGTAAGTGGGGCGCATACCAGAGCCAACTCAAAGCCATTATGGCAATGATTGGAGCTCCTGGAGGCGTTGTGCGGCCACCTCGCCTACCTATCACCGACCCAGCCAGCTTGGAAGAAATTCGAAAGATACTAGTTGGCGCAGACCTTATATAAAATTGATCAGCGTAAAATAAAAGGTGAAACAACTGCATATTTCCTAGATCAGACAATCCCCCAACGGAGGCGAGGAAGAGTTAGATGCGAACATTTCAAGGTGTAGATCATGCCGGTATCGGTGTGGGCGATATGGATCAAGCTCTCGAGTTCTGGTCTGGAAAATTAGGTTTCACCGAGCTCTTCTTTGATTACACCGGGCCCGTTCCTGGTTTGGAAGAGATTGCAAAGACAAAGGGCGTTAAAGCACGGATTGTGATGTTAGGAAATAAGCACACCACTCGCCTTGGTCCAGGTAAGGTAAAACTTGTACAACGACTCGATGGCGCCGGTGCGCCCGCCTATCCAGCAGGGATTGGTTACGGTGAAGTGGGTCTTGCAGAGGTCTGTCTTCATACCCTTCACACTGAAAAAATCTTCCGCCAGCTCGTTGATAAAGATGGATGCAAATCTTTGATGGAGCCGCTCAGCGCCGCCGTGGGTGAACAAGAGATCGACCTTGATATTGCCTATATCGCTGATCCATGGATGGGCAAGGTTGAACTTATTGATTGGAAAGGTCTATGGACGGCAAGACCTGCTGCTCCACGGATCGAAGGTGTCAATCACGTTGCTTTCGGTGTTCATGATATGAAAGTGACAACTGATTTCTATAAACAACTTGGATTTACCGATCAGATATTTGAATCAACTGAATTTTTTGGCCCAATGGCTCCCTGGTATCAAGTTGGCAGAGAGCTACCAGGACATCACATGACGCTCTGGTTATCTGGGCAAGGGGCTGGAATTGAACCGGTGCGACTGACCCCGCTCTGGGAAGATTGCCGAGGCGAATGGGGCCATGTTGGTCCGATGGATTTTGGAATCGGTGTACAAAATATTAAGAAGGCGGTAGCAGAATTCCAAAAAATGGGTATCGAGATGCATAGTGAGATCCAGAGCCTTGATGTTGGTAACTCTGAATTTAAATATGTTTACTTTAAAGATCCAGATGATCAATATGTTTCTATTGTTGAGACTTCTTACTAATTTATTTGCCTAGATATTAATTCAGCAGCAGGCCTTTCAAAGTTAATTAATTGCAAGATCAATTACTTTGAGAGGCCTGACTGCGTATAAACCTTCATTCCATCTTTAACCCAGGTCATACATGCTCTTGTATTTGGCACATCATCAACGATCACAAGACAGTCAAAGCAGACGCCCATCCCACAGAAGAGCCCTCGAGAATCTCCCTCAATTGTTGTGCGCATTGCGACCTGACCATTGACCATTAACGCGCTTGCAACGCTCTCGCCTTCGTAGGCTTGGATAGGTTGGTCGTTGAGAAATAGCGAGACCTCTGATCCGCGGGATACTTCTTTATTTTTCGTTATCCTAAAACTCTTTTCCATGAATTGAGTCTGCCAACTTAAGATAAGATTTTCAACATGGAATCGCAACTTTTCACTCCGATAAAAATCAGAAATCAAGAGATTAAAAATCGCGCTTGGGTTAGTCCTATGTGTCAATACTCAGCTGAGAACGGTCTCATTGGGAAATGGCATTTCGTCCACCTTGGCGCATTTGCAACCGGTGGAGTGGGGCTAATTTTTGTCGAAGCAACTGCAGTGACTCCAGAGGGACGTATCTCACTTGGTTGCCCCGGTATCTGGAGCGATCAACATAGCGAAGCTTTTAGAGAAGTTATTGATTTTGTTCATGGCGAAGGGGCAAAGATTGGAATACAACTTGCCCATGCCGGTCGAAAAGGATCAACCATGAAACCTTGGGATGATCACGAGATCGCAAGCTATGAAGAAGGTGGCTGGAAGACCGTTGGGCCAAGTGCTATTGCCTATAAGGACTTTCCTATCCCGCATGAGCTCAGCGAAGCAGAGATTGAAGAGCTCGAAGATCAATTTGCCGCTGCGGCAAGGCGCTCAGAGGCGGTGGGCTTTGATGTTGTTGAGCTCCATGCAGCCCATGGATATCTCTTTCATCAATTTCTCTCCCCGATAACAAATACAAGAAGTGATCGCTATGGCGGCTCTTTTGAAAACCGGATCCGATTCCTCGTTGAGAGCGCAAAAAAAGTACGAGCTAGCATCAGTGATCAAACCCTTCTCTTTATCCGTATCTCAGCAACCGATTGGGTTGATGGCGGATGGGACCTTGACGATTCTGTGGAGCTCTCCAAAATATTAAAAGATGTTGGCGTCGATCTCATTGATGTCTCAACCGGAGGTCTTGTACACGATGCCAAGATAACAACTGGTCCTGGCTATCAAGTTCCCTTTGCTCAGAAAATTAGAAGTAGCGCTGCGATCGCAACATCTGCTGTTGGACTGATTACCGAGGCAACTCAAGCAGAAGAGATCGTCGCTTCAGGAAGCGCTGATGCTGTCATGCTCGGTCGACAGATGCTTCGAAATCCGCGTTGGGCAATCGCTGCTGCAGAAGAGTTGGGTGAGAAAATTCCTTGGTCAAAGCAGTTGGAGCGATCGCGGAAGATTGGCGCCAGAAAATCTCCGCAGTAATTTAATTAAATCTATCCAGTGAAAACATGGAGATATCTCGCTCAGTTTTTCCGGTAATAATCAATTCGCTAAGCAGCTTTCCCATTAAGGGAGATGCGGTAAAACCCATATAGGGATACATGCCGATAAAAACACCAGCTTCACCAGGTAATCGATCAATAATGGGATTGTGATCGGGAGTCCCGTTTCCGGTTCCAACCCAAGTCCGGATAACTTTTACATCGGCCACAGAGGGAACTAAGAGCGACTTTGAGATTGGCTCGGAGTGAATCTGGATTAAGAATCGCCTCACCTTTCGCGCTATAGCGAGCTGGCCAGCCTCCCCCTATCAGAAGTGATCCTGAGTGAGCTTGCTTAAAGGTGAGCTTCTCGCTAGTGAAATAAAGTAGGTGATGGACAAATTTTTCAATCTGCTCTGTGACAGATACCTGTACCGGCACATCTGATATTGGTATCTCTTTTCCAAAAAATTTTGCCAGCTCTGGAATCCCAGCATTAGCAGTAATTAAAATTTGCTTAACTCGAAATTTTTGATCACGAGAGGTAACTTCATATCCAGAGCTGATTTTTTCAATCCCAACAACTTTCTTATTGGTAAAGATATCTGCGCCTAATTTTCGTGCAGATTTTGCAAAGGCTGGAGCAGTCAACAATGGATTGGCTTTACCTTCGATTGGAGATATCGCGCCACCGACCATCTTTCGTGAGATGTAAGGCGCTAATTGAAAAAGTTCTTCACTGGTAAGAAGTCTTGATTCGATTCCGATTGAATTCTCAAGCGCAACTTTATCCTGCAAATGCCGCATATTTTCGCTATTTTCAGCGATCATTAGCCCGCCATTACTGGAAACTTCTAAATCAACGCCAAGTTCTTCAGAGAGAGATTTCCATAGCTTAAGTGAGTCTGCCAATATCGATAAGCCATGAAGAAAGTTTTTTGCCCATTCAATACCTAACTCTTCAAAAGGTTCATATTGAATCTGACCATGAAGACTTCCTGCATTACGCCCTGATGCTTGGGTATTAAGATCGAATTCCTCTAAAAGTGCGACATTCGCACCCCCTCGTGCAAGATGGTAAGCAGCCGATGTACCAATAGCTCCGCCACCAATTATTATCAGATCATAGAAAGACTTACTTTCTACCTGATCAACGCTCTCTCTTTTCAGCTTAGCCACGCTGAGTATGATAACTTACTACCGAAATTAACGAGACTTTATTTTCTTCTTCAAGGAGCAATCAAATGAGCGCTGAGTTAAAAGGTAGTTATGGAGTTCTTGTTACACCATTTACTGAAGGTGGAAAAGAAGTTGACCTACCAGCGTTGAAAAAATTACTTGATTGGCAGATCGCAAGCAACTCCCCTGGCGTGATTCTTTTAGGTACGACCGGAGAATTCTTAACGATTTCTGATCAAGAAAGAGCTCAGATTGTAGAGACAGCAGTTAAACATTTGCAGGGTAAGGCAAAGGTTCTCATCGGAGCTACCAATGCCTACACCCCAAATGCAGTTCGTTATTCGATCGAAGCTCAATCTTTAGGCGCTGATGGGCTGATGATTCTTCCTCCTTATTATTACAAACCTACCCATCAAGAAATCTACAATTACTACAAGGCAATCTGTGAAAAAGTTTCTATCCCAATTATGGTCTATAACAACCCCTTCACATCTAATGTAGATATGCCAGCTAGCTTAATTGCCACTCTTGCCAAGGATTTTGAGCAGATCCGCTATATCAAAGAGGCGAGCAAAGATGTTGCTCGAGTGAGAGATGTAATTGAAGAATCAGAAGGTCTCGTTAAAGTTTTTGCAGGCGAGCGTGTGGTGGAGTCCTATCTGCTCGGCGCCACTGGCTATGTCAACCCTTATGCAAACTACATTCCTGAGGCATCAACAAAGATCTGTGAATTTCTTGAAGTAAAAGAATATAAAAAAGCAGAGAAAATTGCGAGTTTTATTAATCGTATTGATCATACAATTGCCGAAGGCCACCCACTCTATGGCCATCAATGCTACTCAAAGGCTTTAGCCGCAGCTCGTGGTTATCCTGTTGGTGATGTTCGCCCTCCTATTACAACTTTTGCATCCCTAGGAAGTGAAGGAGCAGATAGGTTGAAGAAGCTAATGGGAATGATTGATGAGCTCAACACGCTTCTTCCTACGCTCTAGCCTCATACTAGTTTTACCTTTTAAAGCGAGCTAACGACTTCATTTCCGCCTTGTATAACAAGATCAATCTGGCTTAAATGGCGTGGATCTTCCAATGGATTATTTTTAAGAGCGATGAAATCACCAACAAATCCAGGACGAATCTGACCAAGGCGATTTTCTGCTCTTAAAAGCGCAGCAGCTGTGCTGGTAATGGATTGAAGTGATTTTAAGGTACTCAAACCTGCATCATGCATCAGAAATAATTCATGGAGGGCAGCGCTAACTCCATCAACTTTATCTCCAGGCGGATAGTCAGTTCCATTTGTCATCCGAACTCCAGCTTTAATTGCAAGTTTTACACTCTCTAAGTGGCGATCACTTGCTGCTAGGCAATTTTGAATGGATGCCTCTTCAAAACCTTTTTCCCGCATCCATGATTCTGACCTCGTGACACAGAGCGTTGGAGAGTAAAAGATATCTTTTGCCGCCATAAGATCAACAGTTTCCTGATCCATGAGATAACCATGTTCAAAGGAGCGAACTCCAAGTCGTAGCGCTTGTTGTATCGCCTTAGATTCACCAGCATGAGCAACAACATAGCTATCGTGTTCATGGGCTGCCTTGACCACGCCACGTATCTCTTCATCGGTCATCTCTGGATCTTCTGGCCGCTCGCCAGCATGGGCAAGGCCTCCTGTAATAAAAATCTTTAGATGATCAGCCCCTGCTGCCAACTCTTCCAGGGCTGCTTGATAGAAGCCGTCAAAATCTTTTGCATAGCTACAGGCAGATCCACGACCATGGCCCTCAGGAGTGGATAGAGCTCGACCTGCACCAAATATCCGTGGCCCTTTAAACCATCCTGCTTTTGCTGCAGCGCGCAACATGAGATCAGCTTGATTCTGCTCGTGAACAGATCGAAGCGTTGTAATACCTGATTCCAAAGCTTCCGCTGCTCGTTGAGCTGATCGATATGCAGTTATCGCTGGATTTTCATTGGGATCTGTGAGAGAAAATGGAAAGACAACCGAGAGATGGGTGTGGCAAGAGATCAACCCTGGGAAGAGATAGCGTCCACCAAGATCTATGACTCTCTCATTTTTGCCAAGGGATCTGCCAAGAACGGCAGCTTCACCACTCTCAGAAATTTTTCCTTCTTCATCTACCCGTACTGCAAAATTACGCCAGATCTCACCTTCAATAACATCAACAACATGAGCATTGGTAAAAAGCGTCACTGCCGCTCCCTTTCAACTAGCTAAACCGTGATGATGAAAGTTAAAAGGTAATCGCCTTAGGCATCGTGCCAGCCTCTTGGAGTACGCAAGAAACTTCTCGCCCATCCTTGAGTGAAACTTTTAGCGGCTCTACTGACGAGCATTGAGATTGAGCCACTGGACATCGTGGATGAAACCTGCAGCCAGATGGCGGGAAGGCTGGATTAGGCACATCACCTGGAAGATCAAGTGGTACAAAAGATTGACCGTCGGCATGAGGGATCGCCGCAATGAGCGCCTTGGTGTAAGGATGTGAAGGAGAGTTCCAGATATCTTCTGTCTTTCCCGTCTCCACTATTTTGCCAAGATACATCACAGCAACGCGATCAGAAATTCTTCGGACAATAGAGAGATCATGGGAGATAAAGATCATTCCCATATTAAATTCTTCAACAAGGTTTACAAGAAGGTTTGCTACCGCAGCCTGTGAAGAGGTATCAAGCGCTGAGATTGGTTCATCAGCAATGATCGCTGTCGGAGAAATGGCTAGAGCTCTTGCGATCGCTATCCGCTGCCTCTGGCCACCAGAGAATTGATGAGGGAAACGATCTACTGCATTAGCTGGCAGACCCACTCGCTCTAGAAGAGATTGAGCTTTTTTAAGAGCATCACTCTTAGAAACTCCAGCAATCATCGGACCATCTGCGATCTGTTCCCCAATTTTTCTTCTTGGGTTGAGTGAGCCGTAAGGATCTTGGAAGATCATCTGAAGATTGAGGAAGTGTGGATCGCGCCTTCCTCGCCCAATTTTTTCAACGCTTTTACCGTTGAAAAGAACTTCTCCCTCAGCACCTTTTAAGATTCCAACAATCGTCTTTCCAAGAGTTGATTTTCCACAACCGGACTCACCAACTAACCCGAGAATTTCACCAGGTGCAAGTTGAATATCTACACCAGCAACCGCTCTAATCTTCTTTCCATTCCGGGTGTATTCAACAGAAAGGTTGGAGACTTCGATAATTGAATTACTCATGATTGTCCCGTTTTCTCATGAGCGCTGGGATTCACTGTGCAATATATCCGTCCCTGGCTGCCAAAGTGCACCTGCGTTGGCCAATCTTGCTTACATCGCTCTTGCGCAAACCGACATCGAGTGTGGAATGCACATCCTGATGGAAACTTACCCAGCTCCGGTGGCATTCCTTCAATGGCGATGAGATTCTTTCCACTTCCACCAGAATCTGGCAGCGCCTCTATCAACCCTTGCGTATATGGATGTTTTGGTGATGTGAGAATCTGGCTTGTGATACCTGATTCGACTTCAGCTCCTGCATACATAATCAGAAGGCGATCAGCCAGCGATGAGAGCACACCTAGATCATGAGTGATAACAATTACCGAGAGATTATCTCTCTTTCTCAAATCTTTCAGCAGTTGTAAAATTCCTGCTTGAACAGTCACATCTAATGCAGTTGTCGGTTCATCGGCGATAAGAAGTTTAGGATCACAAGCTAGCG
The DNA here is from genome assembly GCA_027592195.1 of Actinomycetota bacterium. GTDB lineage: Bacteria > Actinomycetota > Actinomycetes > Nanopelagicales > Nanopelagicaceae > SYAN01. The sequence continues at coordinate 7,925 of JAQCKU010000014.1, read as the reverse complement.
CCATTGCAATAGCTATACGCTGACGCATACCACCAGAAAATTGACTTGGGTGTGCTGTAAGGGCTGATGCGGGATCTGGAATCTTTACCGTATCCAGAAGCTCAAGTGCTTTAGCTCTAGCTGCATCTTTTGAAACTTTTCGATGATGGCGTAAATGCTCAGTCAGCTGAGTTTCTACCGTTAACATCGGATGAAGTGAGGTCATTGGATCTTGAAAGATCATCGCTACATCTTTGCCTCGAATTTTACGGAACTGTTCAGCTTTAAATCCAACAATCTCCTGGCCATCAAAGAGAATGGATCCTGAAGTTTTGCCTTTATATGGCAAAAGTCCGAGAATACTGAGAGCAGTCATCGTCTTTCCGCTACCACTCTCTCCTGCAATTCCCAAGATCTCGCCATGGTTTAACTCAAATGAGAGTCTGCGGACCGCATCGGCAGGGCCCGAGCCGGTCATTAAGGTGACGGTAAGGTCTTTAACTTTTAAAAGGCTCATTAGTCGCGTAACGCTTTAGCTGTCCGTGGATCAAGTGCATCGCGGAGCGCATCACCAATAAAGTTAAAGGCAAGCACCGCAGTCAAGATCGCCAGTCCTGGAAAGAGTCCTACCCACCAACGATCAAAATTTACAGCTCCCATCGAGACCATAGAGCCCCATTCAGCAGCCGGTGGCTGAGCTCCTAAGCCAAGGAAAGATAAACCAGAGAGGAGAAGGAGGGCATTACCAACTTCTAAGGCAGCAAGAACAAAGACTGGGCCTGAAAGATTTGGTCTAAGGTCGACAAGGAGAGTTCGAGATGAAGATGAACCTAAAAGTGCAGAAGCTGTCACATAATCATTCTGTTTTGCATTGAGAATTAAACCTCGAACTAAACGGGCATAAACCGGCCAAGCGACGATGGTAATTGCAATGACGGCATTTCTAATCTCTGGGCCAAGAGCAGCAGCAACTGCCATCGCAAGAACAATTGCCGGAAAGGCAAAGAACATATCTGTAATACGCATAATTACTGCATCAACTTTTCCGCCAAAGTATCCGGAGATGCCGCCAATAATTGAGCCAATTGCTGCAGAGAGCACCACGAGCAGGAGTGAGTAGGGAAGCGAAATTCTTGCACCATAGATAACTCGACTTAAAATATCGCGATTAAGCTCATCAGTTCCCATCCAGTGTTTTGCAGAGGGCGTTACAAACTTATCTGCATCCTGAGAGAGTGGATCATAAGGTGCTATCCATGGTGCAAATATTGCAGCAACGACCCAGAGTCCAATTGTCACAACGCCAACAATGGCAAGGGGTTGGCGCCAGATAGAGTTGCTATTGCCTGGTTTAGCTTCCTTGGCAATTTTCGCCGTTTTATTCTTTGAAATCTTCATTGATCGCCCTTTCGAAGTTGCGGATCAATTACCCGATATAAAATATCAACAATCAAGTTCATGGTGATGTAAACCGTTGCAACAACCATACTCACTCCCATAATCCCTGGAAGATCAAGACCAACGGCGGCGCGGTAAGCGTATTGGCCTAAACCAGGCCAAGAGAAAACATTTTCAACTAAAACTGATCCAGCCATTAAGCTTGCAAATGCAACGCCCGCCACTGTGATAATTGCTAGAAGTGCAGGTCGCAAAACATGGCGCCTGATAACAGTAAATTCAGAGAGTCCCTTGGATCGAGCAGTTCTCACATAATCATTACCAAGAATTTCAAGAACTGATGCCCTGGTAAAACGAGTTAAAACGCCAACTGCATAGATCGCTAGGACTATCGCGGGTAGTAATAGGTAAGCAAATGCCTCTCTAAATGTTGCAAAATCCCCCGCTATCAGCGCATCGATAGTGAAGAGGCCAGTTACATTCTCGGGCGCTTCTGCCCCCGGTTGAAGCCTTCCGGTGCCGGGTGCCCAACCGAGAAGAAAGAAGAAGATATAGAAAGCAACGAGGGCGGTCCAAAATGTCGGCATGGATACGCCGGTAAGGCTAAATACTCTAATAATCTGATCAGGGAGTCGATCTCTGGTGACTGCAGAGATAGTTCCGAAGATGAGGCCGATAAAAAGAGCGAGAACCACTGCTACTAATGCGATCTCCATAGTTGCTGGAAAGTACTCTTTGAGATCATCAAGGACGGGGCGCTTACTGGAGAGTGAGATTCCAAAATTTCCTTTGGATAAATTCTGAATATAGCGAAGATACTGAACCGGAACTGGTTGATCTAACCCAAATTCTTTTTCAAATGCGGCGACAATCTCAGGATCTGAGTATGCGCTCTGGCCAAGGTTGGCTGCTACTGGATCGCCAGGAACCAACTGAGTAATTGAGAAAGCTATAAAGGTAACACCAAAAATTAAGAGAAAGCTTGTCAAAATCCTTTTGACGATAAAAGGAATGAAGCCAGTACCACGGAAGAATTTCATTGGTGAAAATCTATCAGTGAGTACTGGCTCCATCGCTTTAATTTATATCTCTAATGAAAGAGATCTACTTGATCTCTGTTAAGTTGATTTTCCAGATCGGATGATCTGAAACACCTCTAACAGATTTGTTCGCTACCAAGATAGCTGCAGGCTGTACGAGAGGGATAAGAGGGCTTCTCTTATTCATCTCTCGCTGCCATTTGCGGAAGAGAGTAGCGCGCTTACGGTTATTTGTTTCAACGCCTGCTTTAGCGCGAAGATCTTCAATTACTGGATCTGAACCTTCGAGCCAACCCATGCGGAGACCAACCTTGGTTCCTGGGCTAAAGCTTTCGGTGTAGTTGGTTGAATCTGGCCAGTCTGGACCCCAGAGCCATAGACCCATCTCTTCTTTATTCTCACGGTAAAGTGGCAATGAGACAGCGATAGGTGCGCCCTTAAGTCGAGTCTTGAATCCAACGGCTCGAAGATCTTCATCGACAAGCGCTGCAAGTGAGCCGAAGTTGAGACCGTTAACGGCTCCGCCATCGCCCCAATATCCAATTTCTACTGGTGTGTCTTTGATTCCACAAGCATCAAATGCAGCCTTTGCACGAGCTGTATCTTGTTTGATTGCATCCTTCTGTTTGAGTGCACCAGAGAAGAAGCTTGGAATAATTCCAGGTGCTTGAATCGCTCCGGTACCTGCGTAACGGACGATCTTGTTGTAGTTGATCGCATAGCGAGCAGCTTCAACACACTTTGGATTTGAAGTAAATGCTGTTGCAGGTGAGAAAGCATCGTTGGCGCTGAGGTAGAGGAAGAAGACATTTGACGCCTTACCCTCTACTACATTTACCCTTGAGCCGACGCCCTCTGCCTGATCAGGAGATAGATCAGCTGCAATGGAAGATGAGCCCTTGATAACGTTCAAACGTTGAACGTTCACTGGCACATTTCGGACAACAATTCGATCATATCCTGGCTTATCTGCTCCCCAGTACTTCGTATTCTTTTGAAGCACTACCTCACTGGTGAGGTTGAAGGAGCGGAGTGTGTATGGACCGCTACCGATTGATTGGGTCTTGAGGAACTCAAGAGCCTTATCAGTTGTGCTGGCATCTGCGGCATCGGTTGCGCCATTAGCTTTTGCTACCTTGCTATTTAAAATACCAAGTGATGGTGAGGTAACGATGGAGAGGACCTGCGGTGTTGGCTTCTCAGTTGTAAGAACAACTGTTGAAGCATTTGGAGCAGAAACGGTAATTCCTGCCATGAGTGATGATGGGTTACCTTTGATGTTCTTTAAACGGTTGAGTGAAAAGACAACATCTGCAGAGGTAACTTTTGTTCCATCAGCAAACTTTGCATTTTTGTTGAGGGTAAATGTGAATCGAGTTGCATTCGCATTTGCCTTCCACTTGGTTGCAAGTCCTGGAACCTGTGTCGAAGCATCGCCACCCTTGTAGGTAAGCAATGTTTCGTATAGGGCACGGTTGATCATGTTTCCGGTCTGCTCAAATGATCGACCTGGATCAGTTGAAGTCAATTGGAAAACATGCTCAACAAGAAGAGTTTTTGTCGCAGCGTTAACTGGACCAGTGACTGCAACTGTTGAAATAAGAGCAACGGAGAAAACTACTCCGAGTACTCGCTTGAAGGTTAACTTCATTTACAGTTTTTCCTTTCCGATTTTTCGGTTAAAAGGCAATACGATTTCTCGAGAAGAACCGTATGGCATTTTGAGTAGGGTGAGTCTGCCTAGATAAGGAGCAAGAGTCAACGCGCCGCCTGTTCGATATCCGAACCCACGCCTCATTTTCCCGCCTAAGCATGATCTATAAACAAAAAGTTATAAAGAATTTAGAGCATCTTTTCCAGAAAATACCAGCAGGCTTTACGTCATATCAATTGGCATCAATTGGCGATGAGATCGGTCGTAAATTCATTTATTTTTCGACCACCGCTCTCCTCTACAACGATGACATCTTCTACTCGAACCCCAACTCTTCCGGGCCAGAATACCGATGGTTCGATTGTGAAAGTCATGCCAACTTCTAATGGAGTGTGATCTTCCTCTGAGATATAAGGGAACTCATGGACATCTAAACCGATGCAATGACCGGTGCGATGTCTAAACCAATCTCCATATCCACCTTCAACTATCACATCTCTTGTCGCTTTATGAATGTCAGATGCAAGAACTCCTGGCTTTACCGCAGCGACTCCTGCAGCTTGCGCAGCCATAACAAGTTGATAAACTTTTTCATATTCTTTACTAGGATCACCAACATGAATTGTTCTTCCAAAATCTGAACAATATCCATCAACAACGGAACCGAAATCAAAAGAAACTCCCATCCCATCAAGGAGCGGATTGCTGCTTCTTCGATCAGATGCATCACGTGAATTTTTTGGACCCATAGACCAGACGGCAGTATCAAAGGATTCTGTCTTTGACCCTAAATCATTCATCTGAAAATTAATTTCACTCTTAAGATCTAGCTCTGTCGTTCCCAAAATAACTTTATTCTTGAGATTATCAAGGACTCCATCAACAAGATAACAAGCTTTGCTCATTAACTCTAACTCTTCTGCTGATTTAATTCGGCGGAGCTTATTGACAATCTCTTCAGCATTGACAAACTGCGCATCTGGAAAAACTTTCATCAGATTGATCATTGTCTCGCTCCAAGTACGAGCCGAGACAGCAATTTTCTTAACCGGACCAAAGCTTTGACAAACTTTTTTAAACTTTGCTAAGGCATCATCTGATTCAGAGATGGTAGTGGTATTGCTATCAATCCCATTGGGAGAATCAAATTCCACAATCATTCGCGGAAGAACAAATTGTGGATCAAATTTAGGGTGGAGAAACGCGCCAGCAACCCAGTGATGGGTGTAAGCAACGTTTCCAAAAGTGACAACTCTTCGCTCGGTACCAGTTAGGTAATCAAGATCGGCAGAGTGTTTGGGAAGAAATACTAGATCAATACCATGATCTTGCATCAAAGCATAAAGTTTCGATCGACGTTCTTTATAATCAAACATTTTTACTCTCTCTCTGGATTGATATCTAGTATCTCTTGCCCATTTTTTTAATTTTTTCTATTGAGATTTAAAGTGGAAGCTCATCTTCATGGTTATGAACTAGCTGCCAACCCTTATCAAATTTCTTCCAGACACCAGTGTTGCGAACTTCGCGAGTTGGTGAGCTATTATTTTGATAAATCACCTTGAGGTAGTGACGAGCTACTGCAAAGTCGCCATAGATATTAATGACTGGATCAGTTGCATCAATTTTCTCCACTTTGGGCGCAGAATCATCTTGAGGGCGACGAGCTCGTACCTCGTTAAGACCTTTCAGACCAAATGCTAGATCACGCTCTGAAGAATCCCAGACTGTGCAATCTTCGTTGATAAATTGATCAATTTTTGGTCGATCTTTTTCAATGAAGCCCTCGTACATTGTGAGGACGCCATTCCAGATATATTTCTGATCATCATTCATTATTTCTTACCTTTCCGAGCATCGATGGTGAGGATATCTTGCGGGTCAGAGAGGAATTCCAAGCGAGCAAGTGAGATCGGTATATTTCCATTTAACCAGAGATAGTCATGGAAATTTCTGATAGAGAAATCTCCCCTGAACTTTTCAATCGAATCAGAGTAAAACTTAATAATCTGAGTTTTCCCGATTTGATAGGTTAAGGCTTGGCCAGGGCAGGATGCAAAAAAGACCGCCTCGTCGTAGGCGGTTGCATGATCCATTGGCACTTTCTTCTCGAGATAAGAAGTTGCTGTAGGTATATCAATCTCCCCTGTGGCTAAATTGACATCAACGATAACTCGCATCGCCCGTAGCTTCATAAAGTTATACATCAATATTTGTGAGTGCGGCGCATCGTCAAAGAGTCCCGCAGCAAGCATCAGCTCTTCATTATAAAAAGCAACTCCTTCATTACTTCCTGAATCGTAATAATGGCGACGAAGAGTTCTTGGGTGGCGCCAAGAGAGAGCTAGCTGTTGATAGTGGGCTCCTTCATGGACGATACCTGCTCTTGTATCCCGCGCATTTGCAGCATAAAAGTACGGTAGATCTTTATCTGGGGTGGGCACATATGAGTAACCATCTTCATCAACTCGTGATGGCCCAGTTAAATCATCAGTTACGCCCAGCCAACGCAGTGGTATCAGATAGGCAGGAATGGCTGCGTTGAGATAGTGACCTAGTGATTTAGGTTGAGAGAGAATTCCTTCACTCTCATAATAATTTCTAATACTCTCTTCTGCCGCTCTCTCATTTTCAACTTGAATGGCTGCAGTAGCAGGAATCTCTGGAAGAGTTTGGTTGCGGTGCTTATTTTTTGCCAGGCTCTCTAAAGTGACTGCTCGCTCCCACTCTAATAACCCGACCTCGCGCATATATTCAGGGGTGTAAGGAACTAGCGCAACGTTATCAAAAAACCACTGATATTTAACGACTCCAACCGGTTCAATCGCTCCCATGGAATCTTTATTTTCAACAAGCCATTTTCTAAAGTTTAGAAAGTGCGAGATGGCATCATCGCTGGCGACTTTTAACTCTTGGAATAAATCATCACTTGTCAAAGGCTTTAGCGCAGCAACAGCCTCTTTTATCTGTGGCTCAATATTGTGAAGGAGCTCAATAGCAACCTCTGCATATTCTTTTACTGCATCTCCAGCCAAGTTTTGTAAGCCTTCGCCCAGAATTCTTCCGCACTGAGTAAAAACAAAAATTACCTCTTTGATGATCTCTTCAGTAATAGTTGGTGGAAGTAGGTGATCAAAAATCACACCGATACTCTGATCAATGTAAAAGCGTGGTTGTTCCTGCCAGATCTTGAGGTAATCAATCTCCCAAGTGATTCGGGCGATGGCGCTACCGATCAATCGATAATCCACATAACTTTCAATACTGCAATTTGGCTTATCAGCACTTCCTGCGTTAATTCTTACATGTCGATCAGCAAAGATAGCTGCTTCTTTCTTATATCTTTCAACATCTTGCCCAGACCACTTTGGGGCCCAACCAAGTGATCGTTCAATTCGCGGGATGTCGTCATGGGATCTCGGTTGTTGATCTCTGCGCCAATTCCAGAAATCTTCTCCGAGTGATTGAATTTCTTGAGCGATCTCCACTTTCATCACCGTCTTTTCAACTATGGATCCCATAAGGAATCTCTTCTTATTAATTCTTGCTTGGAAAACTCTATTAAACTTTTACTTGTATTTTTTTAAAAACTTTTACTTTTAGCGCTTCCTCACCGGTCGCCTCAAGCTTAGCGATAGAGCTCGTGATTTTGATAGAGCAAGCGGAAATTTTTCTTACTCTGAAAAGATAGAATTCGGATTGCGTACAGATTAAGATCTGAGAAAAATGTTCTGGCGTGGTTGGGCTAGAAACTTATCTACCAATCCAGTTTTATTTTTGGCCGACCATTTTTATACTGATTGGGCCACTGCGTTGCAATAGCAGTTTCCATCCCTGTTCCTATACCCGCATCA